>CAVKZC010000008.1:11150-34111 GCA_963660455.1 Sphaerochaetaceae bacterium
CTTCTTATCTAATCTTTAATGTGATGATGGTCAGAGCCGCCAGGATGATGGTAATGATCCAGAAGCGGATGGTTATCTTCGACTCATGGATGGCTCCGTGCGGTTTCTTGATGACATACTTGCAGTCGGGGTCCAGCTGACTGTCCTGTGTGCGGAAGTTGTCATGGATAGGGGTGCGCTTGAAGATGCGTTGCTTCACACCGCGCCGTTTGCCCATCTTGTAGTAGTACACCTGTATCATGACACTGAGGCTCTCTACAAAGAAGATACCGCAGAGGATGGGCAACAGCAGTTCCTTGTGTATGATGATGGCCCCCACGGCAATGATGCCGCCGATGGTGAGCGAACCCGTGTCGCCCATAAACACCTGGGCAGGGTAGGCATTGTACCACAGGAAACCTATCAGTGCACCGATGAAGGCGCAGAAGAACACCACCAACTCCTCAGAGCCGGGGATGTACATGATGTTGAGGTAGGCGGCAAACTGGTAGTGGGACGACACATACGCCAGTATGCCTAATGCCACACCTATGATGGCCGAGTTGCCGGCGCACATGCCGTCCATGCCGTCATTGAGGTTGGCTCCGTTCGAAACGGCAGTAACGACAAAGATGGTCATGATGACGAAGAGTATCCATCCTGCCGCCACCCTATACTTGCCGCAGAAGCTGGTGATGCGCGAATAGTCGAGGTTGTGTCCCTTGATGAAGGGGATGGTGGTCTTGAGCGACTTGGTGGCTTCCGTACGGTGCTTCACCACCGTCTCCTGTCCCTGACGCTCGATGGCGAGGTTCTCGTTCATCTTCACGTCGGGCGAGCCCCACAACACCAGACCCACTATCAGTCCGATGCCTACCTGCCCCACTATCTTGTATTTGCCTTTGAGTCCTTCCTTGTTGCGGCGGAAAATCTTGATGAAGTCGTCCATGCCTCCCAGGAATCCGAGCCACACGGTGGTGATGACCATGAGGATGAGGTAGATGTTGCGCAGTCGGCCCAGCAGCAGCACGGGCACCAGTATGGCTACGATGATGATGATGCCGCCCATGGAGGGCACGCCTATCTTCTTCACGCCAAAGGGGTCTATCGTGGCATCGCGTTGCGTCTCCGTTATCTGTTTGCTCTTGAGGTACTTGATAAACCGTTCGCCAAACCATGCAGAGATGGCCAGCGACACGATAAGTGCCAGAAGGGCACGGAAGGAGATGTACCCCCACATGTGGGAACCCGAAATGCCCCACTGTTCCAGAAATCTAAAGAGATAGTATAACATTTTTCTTTTGCTTCTTTTTTATTTCTGAGGAATGCCGAAAATCTCGCGTATTACTTCCTTGTCGTCGAAGTGGTGCTTTACGCCCTTCACATCCTGGTAGTCTTCGTGTCCCTTGCCTGCCACGAGTATCACGTCGCCCTTCTGCGCCATCATGCAGGCTGTGCGTATGGCCTCCTTGCGGTCTACGATGCTCAGCACCTTCTTCATCTGCTGTGCGTTGAGTCCTGCCAGCATGTCGTTGATGATGTCCTGCGGTTCCTCGAAACGGGGGTTGTCGCTGGTGATGATTACCTTGTCGCTCTGCTTCACGGCCTCCTGTGCCATCAGGGGGCGTTTGCCCTTGTCACGGTTGCCGCCTGCTCCGCACACGGTGATGACCTGTCCCTTGCCGTTGAGCACTTCGTGGATGGCATTGAGCACATTCTCCAGGGCATCGGGGGTGTGGGCATAGTCCACGATGGCGGTGTATCCCTCGGGCGACTGGATGGGTTCCAGTCTGCCGTTGACACTGTGCAGGGTACTGAGCACCACGAGGATGTCTTCGGGCTGTTTGCCGAGCATGACGGCAGCGCCGTATACGGCAAGGAGGTTGCTGACGTTGAACTTGCCTATAAACTGCACACCTACTTCCCTGCCGTCCACTTCCAGGTACATGCCGCCGAAGTGGCACTCCAGGATACGGGCCTTGAAGTCGGCCATGCTGCGCGTGGAGTAGGTCTTCACCGTAGCCTTGGTGTTCTGTACCATGACCATACCGTTCTTGTCGTCGGCATTGGTAATGGCGAAGGCTGTCTTGGGCAGTCCGTCGAAGAAGGCCTTCTTGGCATTGCGGTAGTTCTCGAACGTCTTGTGGTAATCGAGGTGGTCGCGTGTGAGGTTGGTGAAGATGCCGCCAGCGAAGTTCAGTCCGCCGATGCGCTTCTGCGCAATGGCATGTGAGGAGCACTCCATGAAGGCATACTCGCAGCCTGCCTCTACCATCCTGCCCAAGAGGGCATTCAGTTCGATGGGGTCCGGCGTGGTATGGTCGGCAGGGATGGCCTCGTCCTCAATATAGTTGCAGACGGTGGAGAGCAGACCACACTTGTAGCCGAACTTACGGAACATATTATATAATAAGGTGGCGATGGTGGTCTTGCCGTTCGTTCCCGTAACGCCCACGAGCTTCAGTTTTCTCGACGGGTCGCCGTAGAAGAGTGTGGCCACCTTGCCCACGGCATCTTCTGTCGAGGACACCTTCACATAGGTAACACCCTCTACCCTTTCGGCAGGCATATCCTCGCAGAGCACCGACTTGGCACCCAGTTCGATGGCCTTGCCAATAAACTTGTGGCCGTCCACCTGCGTGCCCTTCATGGCCACAAACAGATGACCGTCCTTTATCTTGCGGGAGTCGATGTTCACTCCTGTCACTTCCTTTTCCACGTCGCCGACCACTTCTGCCGGCTGAATGTTCTTGAGCAAATCCTGTAATTTCATATTTTGTCTCTCTTTTTAGTTGTCAAATATCGAGTGTAAGGACACATTCCTGTCCTTTCTTGGTGTGCGTGCCGGGTGCCAAACTCTGCTTTACCACCCTTCCGCGCCCCACTATCCGGGTCTTCACGCCGCGTGTCTCCATCATGTAGATGGCGTCTCTGGCTCCCATGCCGTGCACGTCGGGCACGGTGTTCTTGCCATACTGGCGTTCCTTGAGTAGGTTCACCGACGAGTTGCCGTGGCGCTCTGCCTTGCCCCAGATGGGGTTGCCGTCGGCATAACTGCCGCTCCAGTTGGTAGTGGTCTTGATGCCTAGGTGCGTCAGCACATAGTCGGCCGCCAGCACGTTGCCAGCCTTTACGTCGGGGGTGAGTGCAGAGTGGGAGTCATGGGCGTCCTTCACATCGAGCTTCAGACTCTGGGCCATGATGCCCTCGGCGATGTCGTGGAACACCTTGCCGCTCATGCCACCTCCCGAAGCGGGCAAGCCCGACTTCTGTATGCAGACGATGCAACTGTAGCGCGGAGCGTCGGCGGGGAAGAATCCGGCAAAGCTGAGGAGGTAGTTCACGCCTCCTGCCTTGTATCCTCCGGCACCTTTCGACATCTGTGCCGTTCCTGTCTTGCCAGCCACCTTAAAGTTGGGCGACCCCGCCTTCTTGCCCAGTCCGCAGCTTACCACCTGTTCCAGGATGCGCTGCATCTTCTTGATGTTCTCGGGCTTGGCTATCTGGGGGCGCAGCACCTCAACGGGGAATTCCTTGACGGTTTCGCCGTCCTTCACCACCTTGGTGACGAAACGCGGCTTCACCATCTTGCCGTTGTTGGCGATGGCGTTGTAGAATGTCAGGGTGGAGATGGGCGGCACCTGCGTCTCATAGCCGATGCTCATCCACGGCAGTGCCGTCTTGCTCCAGTTCACGTACTGTCCGCGGCTGTTCTTGCGGGGCATACGTATGATGGCGGGCGACGAACCTACGAGCGGCAAGTGCAGGTTGTCGCGCAAGCCCAGTCGCTCTATGCCCTGCACAAACTTCTCGGGGCAGTTGCGGTAGTGGTCGTCTATGATGCGACTCACACCGATGTTGGAACTTACCCAGAGGGTGCGCGGCAGGGTAAGCATGCCGTAGCCTCCCTTGCGCCAGTTGTGGTCCTTCATGTCGCGTCCGTACATGTTCCACACGCCGTTGCCTGTCTCCACACGGTAGGTGGTGTCCACCACACCGTCGTCGAGGGCCACGAGTATAGAGGCTGTCTTGAACACCGAACCAGGTTCCAGCAGGTCGCTCACCGCATGGTTGCGTCTCTCTCGATAGCTGCCGTTGTCACATTTCTCCAGGTTGACGATGGCCTTCACGTCGCCCGTCGGCACATCCATGACGATGGCCACGCCCACGTTGCCGTTTATCTCCTGCAGCTCCTGCAGCACAGCCCGTTCGGCGAGGTCCTGCATCTCCACGTCTATCGTGGTGACGATGTCTGCACCGTCAATGGCTGGCGTGTCCGTGATGCTCAGGTATTTGTTCAGCACTTTCTTGCGCTGCACGATACCGTTGGTGCCGCGCAGGATGGAGTCGTAGGAAAGTTCCAGTCCGAAGCGGGCGGTATCCTTGGCTCCGTACAGTGCACCGATAGTACGCCCTGCCAGTCCACCGAAACTGAGGTTGCGTGCATTGTACTCCTCCCAGTGGAACCCGCTCTTGTACTTGGGCAGGCAGAACACGGGCAGAGCCATCACGCGTGTAAAGGTATTGTAGTTGACGCGCCGTGCGTACACGGGCCAGTGGCGGCTCTTCTTCTTGCGGCCTTCCTCCAGCTTGCGTTCAAACTCGGCCTGCGTCACATCGGGGAAGATGTGGTGCAGTCCCATGCAGATGGCTGTGCGGTTGGCATCCCACACCGAGTCGTTCCCGGCTTCCGTCAGGGCCTGGAAGTCCATGAAGAGCTTGTATTCGGGCAGGGAACTGGCCATCAACTGACCGTCGCAGCTCAGGATGTTTCCCCTCACAGGCTTCACGGTGACGGAGTCCTTCTTCTGGCGCTCCGCCACCTTCATCCAGTAGTCGCGCTGGGCAGTGGCCGTATAGGTGGCTTTCCCCACGATGAAGATGGCCCATGCCGTCATGCAGGCGGCAATGATGCTGAAACGGGGTATTACCTTGTCGTGGTCGAACTTACTCATTGTCTGGAACGTTTATGATGTAGGGGGGCTGTGTGGCATGGTGCAGCACACTGTCCTTGTTGTTCTGCAGTGCTTTCAGCACATTGCTCTCGCGGCTTTTCTCCGTTATCTGGCTACTGCCTGAGAGGGCTTTGTATTTCTTGTCCTGCAGTTCTTTCTGCAATTGGTCTATCAGGATCATGTCCTGCTGGATGTTGTACCTGACAGAGATGTATACGAAGATAAAGAACACGAGTATTACGATAACCCATATCTGGCTGCGTATCAAGCGTGCCGTAAGGAAGTCGCCGCCCAGTATCTTGCGCAACGAGAAGTTGAAGCTCTGCGGGGCTTCTCCCTCTATGGCCTGCCGGGCCATGGCTTCCTTCAGGGTCTGCTGCAGGTCTGTCTTCTTGGCGCCAGCGTCGCTGTCTGCAGGAAGTGTGTTGGAGGATAAGTTAGTATGGTCGTTCATTTCTTTTCGGCTATTCTTAGTTTGGCGCTGCGGCTGCGGGGATTTCTCTCCTGTTCATCTGCCGTGGGCACGATGACCTTGTTGTTGACGAGGCGGAAGGGTGTTTCTATGCGCCCGAAGAAGTCTTGCTGTACCTTTCCTTCGGCATTGCCTGCCTTCATCACGTTCTTCACGATGCGATCTTCCAGCGAGTGGTAGGTGATAACGGAAAGTCGCCCGCCGGGTTTCAGCACCTCGGTGGCTGCCTGCAGCATCTCCTTGAGGGCGTCCATCTCGTGGTTTACCTCTATGCGCAGGGCCTGGAAGAGCTTGGCCATGTCTTTCTTCTCGCGCTCACGCCTGAAGAAGGGTTCCACCACAGCCATGAAGTCGGTAGTGGTCTCTATGCGCTTGCCCGTCCTTGCCTTGGCCACGGCAGCTGCAATGCTACGCGCATTGCGCATCTCGCCATAGAGGTAGAAGATGTCGGCAAGCTGTTCCTCGGCATAGTCGTTCACGATGTCGGCGGCGGTCTTGCCTGCCCTCTTGTTCATGCGCATGTCGAGGGGTGAGTCGAAGCGGAAGGAGAAGCCGCGGCTCTCGTCATCGAAGTGGTGGCTCGACACGCCGAGGTCGGCCAGCAGTCCGTCCACACCGTCCACGCCGTAGTAGCGCATCCAGTTCTTCAGATACCTGAAGTTGGAGCACACGAAGGTGAAGTGGCCGTTGTCTATGATGTTGCGCTGGGCGTCGGCATCCTGGTCGAAGCCGTACAGATGGCCGTTGTCGCCTATCCTGCTGAGGATTTCGCGCGAGTGGCCACCGCCGCCGAAGGTAACGTCCACGTACACGCCTCCGGGGCGGACGGACAGTCCGTCCACGCTCTCCTTCAGGAGCACTGGCACGTGGTATGTATTGTTGTCGCTTGCTGGCATGTCTACCTCTTTATTAAATTGGGGTCAAAGGTACATATTTTTCCGCATATCCTCTTACTTTTCCGCCAAAATTTATAAAACTTAACTCAACTTTTCCAGCCTGCAGGCGAAGACACGAACCTTTTTTCTTGTCCGTATGGATGCACAGAATATTGAGAAAGCATGAAAATAACGGCCTTTTTTGTTTTTTTTCATCGAAAATGGCTCGTAATTGAAAAAGATACGCTATTTTTGCAAGTGCTAAGAGACATTTGTCTTTCACACGGCAATATGACCCGACATGAGTGAATCAATAAAGAAAACGATTGACATCGACAAAATCCTCAAAGGCAAGATGGGAACGAAAGCCAAGTTCGTGCCCCCTTTTGTCGTGTCCTGGCTCAAGAAAATCATCCACGAGGAGGAGGTGAACCAATACCTCTGGGACAGCCGCAACCTCTCGGGCACTGAATGGCTGAGCGAGTGTGTGCGCTACCTGAAGATGAACATCACGCTAGAGGGCGTGGAGAACCTGCCCGACAAGAATGACGGCAAGCTCTATACCTTCGTCTCCAACCATCCGCTTGGCGGACAGGACGGGGTGGCCCTCGGTTCCATCATCGGCAAGCACTACGACGGAAAGTTCCGCTACCTCGTCAACGACCTGCTGCTCAACCTTCCCGGACTGAAGCCGGTGAGCATCGGCATCAACAAGACGGGCAAGCAGAGCCGCGACTTCCCACGTATGGTGGAAGCGGGATTCCAGAGCGACAACCACATGCTCATGTTCCCCGCAGGACTCAACAGCCGCAAGATGCCGGACGGGACGATACGCGACCTGCCGTGGAAGAAGACTTTCATTGCCAAGAGCGTGGAATACCACCGCGACGTGGTACCTATCCACTTCAGCGGACAGAACTCGGAAAGGTTCTACCGCATCGCCAGGTTCAGCGACAAATACCTGCCCTTCAACCTGGCCATGATGTTCCTCGTGGACGAGATGTACCGCAACGTGGGCAAGAACTTCCGCATCGCCTTCGGCAAGCCCATACCCTGGCAGACTTTCGACAAGAGCCGCACTCCGACAGAATGGGCGGAGTATGTCAAGAACTTGGTTTACAAACTGTAAGAAACAACCACAACATCATATCACTGGAAACGGGTTCTGAAGAACAACGCATGCTTTTTAGAACACGCTTCAAGTAAGAGAGAACGTAGCGACAAGTAACCATCATGAACGAAGAAGAGATTATCCAACCGATAGACAGAGCTTTGCTGAAGAGCGAGCTTACACCCGACAAGCAACTCCGCATGACCAACAAGAGCCACAACGAGATTTACATCGTTACGGCCAACGACTCGCCCAATGTCCTTAAAGAGATAGGACGCCTGCGCGAGATTGCGTTCCGCACGGCGGGAGGCGGGTCGGGAAAATCGATGGACCTCGACGAGTTCGACTATGGCGACAACTGCTACAAGCAACTCATCGTGTGGAACCCCGAGGCCGACGAGATTATCGGCGGATACCGCTACCTGCTGGGCAAGGACTGGGAAATCGACTCCAACGGACAACCTATCCTCGCCACCAGCCACATGTTCCATTTTTCGGAGAAATTCCTGAAGGAGTACATGCCTTACACCGTTGAACTGGGACGCTCTTTCGTCTCGCTCGAATACCAGAACGTGCGCAAGAACACCAAGAGCATCTTTGCACTCGACAACCTCTGGGACGGACTGGGCGCCCTCACCGTTCTCTATCCCGAACTGAGGTATTTCTTCGGCAAAATGACGATGTACCCTTCGTACATCCGCAAGGGGCGCGACATGATTCTCTATTTTCTCAAGAAGCACTTCGACGACAAGGAGAACCTCGTCATCCCGCTGAAACCGCTCAAGATGGAGACTCCGGAGAAAGAGATGGCAGCCATCTTTACGGAGAATGACTTCAGGGCCGACTACCGCATCCTGAACCGCGAGATACGCAAACTGGGCTTCAACATCCCGCCGCTCGTCAATGCCTACATGAACCTCAGCCCTACCATGAAACTCTTCGGCACTGCCATCAACTATGGGTTTGGCGACGTGGAGGAGACGGGCATCCTCATCGCCATCGACGAGATTCTGGAAGACAAGCGTGTGCGCCACATCAACAGCTTCATTGCCGAACATCCCGAGGCCCTTCGCATCACCAGCGGTGCCAACAACATATTCTACAAGGACAGCAACAAGACGGACGCAGAATAGTTGCAACCATACAGCTTGATTATTTCCAGCCCTGCTTTCGGAAGTACCGGAAGCAGGGCTGTTGTTTATTTTCCTGTAAAATTCTTCTCTATTAATTGTCGAAATCAGACTTTTATCGTATCTTTGCAGCACCACATGGTTGGAAAAGTGACAAAAATACCCATAAAAACGGTTGGAAAAGTGGCAAAACACCCATAAAAAACGGTTGGAAAAGGTAACAAAACACATTTTACCGCATCAACTTAAAAACACGAAACAAATGGTTTACAGAAAGATATACAATTATTTACATACATTCTTTCGCACAGAAAAGAAAGCCCTTTTGATTACGGGTGCCCGTCAGGTCGGAAAGACTTTCGCTATCCGTAAGGTTGGGAAGGAATGTTTTGACAATTTTGTAGAGATCAACTTCCTCAACAACCCCAAGTATCGAGAAGCCTTTGGCACTCCATCCGATGCAAAAGAGATCCTGTTGCGGCTTTCTGCATTGGCAGGAAGGACACTCGTACCAGGAAAAACACTCATATTCTTTGACGAGGTGCAAGAATGTCAAGAAATAGTGACCGCCATCAAATTTCTGGTAGACGAGGGAAGTTACAGATACGTCATGAGTGGTTCGTTATTAGGCGTGGAGATAAAAGACATACGTAGTGTCCCCGTTGGATACCTAACTGAAAAGGAAATGTTTCCACTTGACGTGGAAGAATTTGCCGAGGCTGTAGGCATGAGCCACGAAGTGATGACTTATGTCAAGGAGTGCTATGAACAGCGCAAGGCTGTAGACAAAATCGTACACGAGAAATTGAATGCCCTGATTCATCTCTACCTCATCATTGGCGGAATGCCCGAGGCTGTACAAAAATACATCGACACAAACAACGTGCAGTCCGTGAGAGAAACGCAACAGGACATCATCCACCTTTATGGAAAAGACATCTCCAAATATGACCCGGACAACAAACTGTACATCAAGGACATCTTTGATTTAATACCATCCGAGTTGAACGCAAAAAACAAACGCTTCATCTTAAAAGCATTGAACGAGAAAGCTAAGTTTAGTCGTTACAGCAACTCGTTCCTATGGTTAGCAGATGCAGGGGTCGCACTCCCTACGTATAATGTAGAAGAACCTCGACTGCCGCTGAAATTAGGCGAACAGCGCAACCTGTTCAAACTATTCCTGTGTGATGTCGGTTTACTGGCAAGTCAGTATGCAAGCAACATTGCCATCGACTTACTGACAGGCAAGACGGAGATCAACTATGGTGCCATCTATGAGAATCTTGCTGCACAAGAACTCCATGCACACGGCTACAACCTATACTACTTCAACAACAAGAAACAAGGCGAATTGGACTTTCTCGTAGAGAACCAAGGTAAAGTCCTGCCAATAGAAATCAAATCCGGCAAAGATTACAAGCGGCACAATGCACTCTCCAATGTACTGGGCAATACAGACTATGACATTCCTCAAGCCATAGTTTTCTCCAATGCTAATTTAGAATTGACGGATAACATTCTATACTGTCCCACCTACATGCTGATGTACCTGCAGCCAGAACCTATCGCCAACCCCATTTTCAAGTTCAGCCCTATCTAAATCAGAACTCGCCTTAAGCTATACAATCGGTAGGCTGATGCCGTTTATCTTCTGGTAGATGTCGAGGGCATAGATGTCGGTCATGCCGCTGATGTAGTCGAGCACGGCCATGAGGCGCTGCTCCAGGTCGGGGTTGTTGATGTCGTACTGGCTGCTCACGCGGCGGATGAGCTGCTGCGAATAGAAGCGCGTGGGGTTGACGGCTGCCTCGGTGAACACCTCCATCAGTGTCGCCATAATCTTGTAACCCGACAGTTCGATGTCGAGCACGGGCTTGCTGTGGTAAATCCTGGCATACGACACTTTCTCACACTCGCGGTAGGCACGGCGCTGCCGCTCTGCCATGTGGTCTACCAAACTGCCCTGGAAGGTGCCGGCAAGTATCTCTTCCTCGTGTTGCAGGAAGGCCGCCACGCACTCGTTCTCCAACTTGCCTATCACACTGGCACGCATATACACCACCCTTTCGTTCTCGTCCAGCACGCCCTCGTCCTCTATGCGCTGGCGTATCTTCTTCTGTATGTCTTCGTCGAAGAAGGCAAGGAGCAGTTCTTCGGTCTCCTTGTAGGAGAGTATCTTCAACTTGTGGGAGTCTTCGATGTCCATGATTTCGTAGCAGATGTCGTCTGCCGCCTCCACCAGGTACACCAGCGGATGGCGCGCATACCGCAGCGGTTCACCCGGTGCGGAGAGGCAGCGCACGCCCAGTTCCTCCGCTATCTTGTGGTAAGAGTCTGCTTCCGGGGTGAAGAAGCCGAACTTGCCGTGGTCGCCGGCATAACTGCTGGCAAAGGGATACTTCACGATGGAGGCAAGCATGGAGTAGGTCATCACGAATCCGCCGGGACGCCTGCCCTTGAAGCAATGGGTCAGTATCCTGAAGGCGTTGGCATTGCCCTCGAAGTGGGTAAGGTCATCCCACAGGGCGGACGACACCTGTCCCTTCAGTGCTTGCCCCGCCCCTTCGGAGAAGAAGGTCTGTATGGCTTTCTCGCCGGAATGGCCGAAGGGCGGATTGCCGAGGTCGTGCGCCAGGCAGGCAGCACTTACAATGGTGCCTATCTCCTCAAAGAGTGTGTCCTTCAGTTCGGGACGCTTCGCCACGATGCGCTTCGCCACGTCGTTGCCCAGCGACATGCCCACGCTCGACACCTCCAGACTGTGTGTGAGCCTGTTGTGCACGAAGATGCTGCCCGGCAAGGGGAACACCTGCGTCTTGTTCTGCAGACGGCGGAACGCCGACGAGAAGATGAGGCGGTCGTAGTCGCGTTTGAACTCGGAGCGGTCGTCGTGCCGCTCTGCATGTTTATACTCCTGGCCGAAGCGCTTGTTTGATATGAGTTGTGTCCATTCCATACCGCAAAAATACTGCTATCCTCACACAACGCAAAATAAAAAAGCATTTATTTTATATAATTTCCGTCATTTTCACTGCTAAAATGCCTTTATCTGCCCAAAAAACATTATTTTTGCACCTCAAACGATGCCGCATGGCGGCACCTACCGACACGTAATTCTACTGAACATGGTAAAGATACAGATTATCAACAAGGGGCAACAGCCCTTACCGGCGTATGCCACCCCGCAGAGCGCAGGCATGGACCTGCGTGCCAACATCGACGCTCCCGTTGTGCTCCGTCCGCTGGAGCGCCGCCTCATCCCTACCGGACTCTACATGGCGTTGCCTGCCGGCTACGAGGCGCAGATTCGCCCGCGCAGCGGCCTTGCCCTGAAGCACGGCATCACGGTGCTCAACACGCCGGGCACCATCGACGCCGACTACCGTGGCGAAATCATGGTGCTGCTCGTCAACTTCTCGCAGGAGGACTTTACCGTCAATGCCGGCGAACGCATCGCACAGATGGTGATTGCCCGCCACGAGACGGCAGAGTTTACCGTCGTTGAGTCGCTCGACGAGACGGAACGGGGCACAGGCGGTTATGGCCATACGGGCGTAAAATAACACTGCTTTCTGATGTTTGGAATTGAAAAAAATGTCTGCAAGAAAAAACAATACAACAAGACTGCTGCTGGCCGGGGCTTTTGCCCTTGCGGCATGCTGCGGCGTAGTGCCTTCGCTGGCGGGCGACAAGCTCACGCCCAACGACCGCAAGCGCTACGACTACTTCTTCGAGGAGGCGGCACGGCTGCAGTCTAACGGGCGCTACGGCGAGGCTTTCTCACTGCTGGAGCACGCACGCAAGATTAACCCCGACGCCGCCGAGGTGTACTACTACCTGTCGATGTACTATGCACAGATGAAGCAGGACTCGCTGGCACAGGCGTACATGGAGCGGGCAGTCAACCTCTCGCCCGACAACCTCGCCTACCGCGAGCGCATGGCTGCCTACCACGTCAACAGTCAGCAGTTCGACAGCGCCATCGACGACTACGAGGCCATCTACGAGCGCAACCACAGCAACACGGATGCGCTCTACATGCTGCTGCGCCTCTACCAGCAGCAGAAGGTGTACCCCAAGATGCTCTCCACACTCAACCGCCTCGAGGTGGAGGAGGGCGAGAGCGAGAAGCTCACGCTCGAGAAGATGCACATCTACGAACTGATGGACGACCCGAAGGCGGCCTACCGCGAACTGAAGTCGCTCTCTGAGGCGCACCCCCTCGACACACAGTACAAGACTATGCTCGGCAACTGGCTCATGGGGCACAAGAAGCAGAAGGAGGCGTACAAGCTCTTCACTGCCGTGCTCGACGAGGAACCGGACAACGCCTACGCCCAGATGTCGCTCTACGACTACTACAACGAAACGGGACAGCTGGACAAGGCACACGGCATGCTCGACCGCATCCTGCTGGGCAAGAAGACCGACCTGGAGACGAAGGCCACGATGATACGCTCCTTCATACAGGACAACGAGAGTCACGGGGCCGACTCCTCGCAGGTCATCGCCCTCTTCGACCGCATGCTGCAGGCCAACCCCTCTGCCGACGTGGCGGAGATGCGCGCTGCCTACATGAACATCAAGAAGATGCCGGCCGACACGGTGAACGCGGCCTTCAAGAAGGTGCTCGACATTGCGCCCGACCGCAGTTCGGCACGCATGCAGCTCATACAGAACCTCTGGGAGGAGAAACGCTACGACGACGTGATTGCGCAGTCGGACACGGCGCATGCCTACAACCCCGAGGAGATGGTGTTCTATTATTTCGGCGGCATGGGCCACTACATGAAGCACGACGAGGACGCCACGCTCACGGAGTTCCGCCGCGGCATCGCACAGATCAACAAGAACTCGCAGCCCGAACTGGTGTCCGACCTCTACATGATTATGGGCGACATCCTGCACAACAAGAACCTGCAGCAGGAGGCGTTCGCAGCCTACGACTCATGCCTGCAGTGGAAACAGGACAACGTGCCGGCGCTCAACAACTATGCCTACTACCTCTGCCTGACGGGCCACGACCTGCAGAAGGCGGAGCTGATGAGCTATAAGGCCATCAAGGCCGAACCGTCCAACAGCACTTACCTCGACACCTATGCCTGGATCCTCTTCCGTGAGGAGCGGTATGCGGATGCCAAGGCTTACATGGACCAGACGCTGACCTACACCGACTCTACGGGCAACAACAGTACCATCCTGGAGCACGCAGGCGACATCTACGCCATGAACGGACTTACGGACAAGGCCGTCGCCTTCTGGCAGCAGGCCATGGACGGCAGCAGCGACCCGGATGCGCTGACGATAAAAATGGAATGCAGGAAATACATGACTGAGACGGAAATAAAGAAATATAAGAAGACATGGAAAAAGGCAAAATAACAAAGTTCGGCACACTGTGCCTCTCCTTGGCGCTGCTCGCTGCGTGCGGCACCAAGCGCCAGGTGATAGCCGACCCCGTCAACCTCTACGGTGCGGCAAGCGGCATGAAGGCGGTACAGGGCGAACAGACCACTGCCGTCAACAAACTGGCCTTCGTGCAGAAGGTGTCCGACACGCAGGTGTACGCCAAGAACATCACAGGCAACATGGAGTTTACCATCAATACGGGGGGCAAGAGCATCTCGGTGAACGGTTCGCTGCACATGCGCAAGGACGAGGTGATAAGGATGCAGCTCTTCGCGCCCTTGCTCGGTTTCGAGGTGGGACGACTGGAGTTTGCACCCGACTATGTGCTCATCGTCGACCGACTGCACAAGGAGTACATCAAGGCCGACTACAACCAGGTGGACTTCCTGCAGAAGCAGGGCATCTCCTTCTATTCGCTCCAGGCGCTCTTCTGGAACCAACTGCTCCTGCCGGGCAGCAAGAAGGTGGCGGAATCTGACCTGAAGAAGTTTGACGCCGACCTCTCTGTCAGCGGCGACGCCGTGCCCGTGACGCTGCAGAACGAGGGCATGACCTACCGCTGGACGGCCGACCGCACCACGGGGCGCATCAACCAGGCCGACGTGCAGTATGTGAGCAGCAAGACGGGTACGTCGGGACTCACCATGAAGTACAGCGACTTCCGCAACGTGGGCGTGAAACTCTTCCCCGCCACCATAGACCTTACCCTCGCCACAGAGGCCACCCGCAAGAAACAGGAGGCCAACATCGTGATACGCATGGACGAGGTGAAGACGGAGAGCAACTGGGACACGAAGACGGAGGTGTCTGACAAGTACAAGCAGGTGTCTCCGCAGGATGTGCTTAACAAAATCATGGGACTGTAAACTAACATGAGACTACTCTACATGAAACGGATTTCCCTCATCATACTGTCGCTGGCTCTCTGCGCCGTCTCGCCGATGGCGCAGACTTCGCAAAAGAAGAAGACGGCCCGACAGACGCAGACACAGAAGACAAAGTCTGCCGCCAAGAAGACTACCACCGCCAAGAAGGGCAAGCAGAAAGCATCGGCCAAGAACAAGAACGGCAAGGATGCCGCCGCCACCTACACCAATGCGTCCATACGCGGACTGCAGGGCCAGCGTGCCAGCATCCAGAAGAAGATAAAGGAGCAGGAGAAGGCGCTGCGCGAGAACCAGGCCAACGTGAAGAAACGCCTGCAGGACCTCATGGTGCTCAACGGCGAGATAGATCAGAAGCAGAAGAACATTGAGGGCATACAGAACGACATCGAGCACATCGACGGCAACATCGGCATGCTCAACGCGCAGCTCAAGACGCTGCAGCAACAACTGCAGGATCGCCGCAACAAGTACATCCGTTCCATGCGCTACATGTCGCGCCACCACTCGGTGCAGGACAAACTAATGTTTATCTTCAGTGCCAAGAGTCTGACGCAGATGTACCGCCGCCTCTCTTTCGTGCGCCAGTACTCTGCCTACCAGAAGGCACAGGGCGAGGCGGTGAAGGCGAAGCAGAACCAGGTGAACGACAAGCACCAGCAGTTGCAGACGGCGAAGGGCCACAAGAGCAACCTGCTCTACAAGGGCCAACAGGAGAAGAACGCCCTGGAGGGCAAGCAGACGGAGCAACAGCAGGTGGTGAACGGACTGCAGAAGCAGCAGAAGACCATACAGGCGGTCATCGCCGACCAGCGCAAGAAGGACGCCGCCATCAATGCGGAGATAGACAAGCTCATCGCCATAGAGGTGGAGAAGGCGCGCCAGCGTGCCATCGCCGAGGCGAAACGCAAGGCGGAAGCGGCTGCTGCCGCCAAGCGGAGGGCTGAAGAACTGGCGCGCAAGAAGGCGGAGGCTGAGGCGAGGGCGCGTGAGAATGCACGCCGCATAGAGGAGGCACGCCGACGCGAGGCGGAGGCTGAAGCGGCACGCAAGCGTGCTGCCGAGGAGGCACGCAAGGCGCAGGAGGAAGCACGCAGGGCACAGGAACAGGCGCGCATACAGGAGGAGAACAAGGCGAAAGCCAAGGAGCGTGAACAGGCGCGCCAGCGTGCTGAAGCTGCGGCACGCCAAGCCAAGGAGCAGGCGGAACGCCAGGCGGCTGCCGAACAGGCAGCGCGCAGGGCGGAAGCCGACCGCCAGGCAGCGGAGCTGAAGGCGAAGACGGACGAGGCACGCAACCGCAAGGAGATAACGGAGGCGAAGGAGGAGGCGCGCAGCGCGTCAACGCTCAGCAGCGTAGACCGCATGGTGAGCGGCGGCTTCGAGTCGAACAAGGGTCGCCTGCCCATGCCTATCACGGGTTCGTACAAGATAGTGAGCCACTTCGGACAGTATAATGTGCAGGGCCTCTCGGGTGTGACGCTCGACAACAAGGGCATCAACATCATGGGTTCTCCGGGCTGTTCTGCCCGCAGCATCTACGACGGTGAGGTGAGTGCTGTCTTCGGCTACGGCGGTATGTGGAACGTGCTGGTACGCCACGGGGCTTACATCTCCGTCTACTGCAACCTCAAGTCGGTTAGCGTCCACAAGGGGCAGCGTGTGAGTGCGCGCCAGGCCCTCGGTGCCGTCGGAACGGACAACATCCTCCAGTTCCAGTTGCGTAAGGAAACCGCCAAGCTCAACCCGGAGGCATGGCTGGGGAGGTAAAGTTTGCTACAAACGACATAGACGTATTGATGAAAAGCCTTTCCAAATGATCAGCGCCCCCAAAGGCAACAATATTATTTCTCCAACTATGGAAAACTTTTTTCACGTGTACGGTTGGTACAATGGGGCTGTGTAGTGGGCGACGTGTCTCACGTCGCAACAGGTTTCGTCTATGATTGTGCGGTGAGACACCGCACCCACTACGTATGCAACGTTCGTGTTTTATCCGAACGTGCATTTTCAACCGTACAGGTCGAATTTTTCCCAGTTGGAGAAATAAACTCGAACTGCTTAACGGATAACGATTTTTCGAACACGAGATTCGTCGAAAGCCCACTGACCAAAGGGAAGTACATTCTCGCGTTCACAGCATGTTTTATGGCGTTAGCCCTTCCGTTTGTTCCGTGCGTTCCGTGGTCGAAAAATCATTTACGGCGTTAGCCCGATTCGTGAGATTCGTGAGATTCGTGGTCGAAAAAAAACGTAATCCGTGCCCATACACACAGAGCCGCCCTGAAAGCATCAATCTTTCAGGGCGGCTCCTTTATGTTGTATAAACGTGTGTGGCGTTAGCCTCAATCGTCCCAGGCAGTCCAGGCGTTGAAGTGCTCCTTGGCACCCTGGTCGACAAACTCACTGCTGCCACCAGTCTCTGTGCCGCTTGACTCCGAGGTATCACCACCCTCTCCGATATGCGTTTCTGGTTTTTTTACCGAACCGGCCAGAAGAGCTCCCTCGTATTCGCCACGGACAACGATAATCTGTGGCATTGTATATGTTTTCTTCATGTTGTTATTCATCTTTTACTTGTTCTACTAATACGTTTCCTACGGCGTTCATCGTTACTTCACGATGAACTTTTTGCCGTTCTGGATATAAATGCCTTTGGCAAGACCAGTGGTGTCGCCGCTGCGACTTACCATTCTGCCGTCTACACTGTACACGGGGGTATCGCTGCCCTCACCGGCAATGATCGTCATGCTGTCGATCTTTGTCGTGCCGTCCTCTGCACCGAAGAAGGATGACTGCATCGCACCCTTGGCATCACTCTTGCCACCAAAGAAGTTCTCGTAGTCGTCAGCACCGCCACCATGCGCGTTGGTCTGTACCACGCTTTTGTTGGGTGACCACACCATGTTGCCGTCGGTGATAAACCAGAACTTATACTTCTTATTCTTATCTTCACCCTTGTCCTTAGTGGCGTAGATGTAGCTATACTGCGGAATATGCACCTTACTGCCACCAATGTAGTTGCCGACAAAACGGTACTCGGGAGTGTCATCTGCAGCATCCTGCGCCTCACTTTTGTCCACTACTGATTCTACAACGGTCTCGTGGGGGTTACCCACCTCCGGCTCATAGTTCTTTACTACGAAAGTAGGATTCTCGTCCGTTTTGCTGGGGTGAATCATGTACGACTCGTGAGCCTGGATAACGATGTCATCGTCGGCAGGGGCAGTCCTATCATTTAAGTTGCTCCAATTCCATGTACCGTCTGCTTTCTTGTCGTCAGCAGTACATTTATGCTTCTGGCAAACATCAAACGTAAAATAGAGGCTGATGTGGTTTCCCTTTGTCGGGCTCACAGTACGCACTACCTTATTGAAGAGGCACACGTTGGTGTCATCACCAAACGTTTCCTTCACCTGCGCCTTCGTCATGTTGAAGGGCACGCAGAGTGTCCACCACTTGCCGCCTTGCTTGATGTCGATGTCATAGTCGTCGCCTTTCTGCGAGTCGTTGTTTGCCAGCACGAACATACGTGTGCCCTGGTGTGCCATCTTCTGCAGCTCGTCGAGGGTATAGACACCATTGTCATGGTCAGCGGTCTCGCCTTGCGTATAACCTGCCTCTTTCAGAATATCCAGCTCTTCATTAGTAAGCGATGTGCGGTAAGTATTCTTTCCGTTCCACTTCACACCATTCACGGCAGTGATGTAAGCGCGCATCCACTGGGTTTGTGACGGCCAAATGTAGTCACCCTCTACGTATGTATCTTTATAACCGGTGTTGACTTCCTTTGATGCAATATTATTGAATCCTTTCAACTCTGTTGTTTCTAGACCTACATTCTGCTTTTCATTGGCAGCACTACTTGATGTCCAAGCTTCTGCTGTTGCCCAGTACGTACGTGTATAGTCGGTATAGGTATCAATGTCATTCTCTGCTGTCAGCGTCTTGGGGTAGTGAAGGATAGCAAAGTAATAACAAAAACTGCCACTACTACCATTCTTATAGTTCTCACGGTTGGCATAGCCCAACTTTTGTGGGTCATCCATAGTAGTGCCTTCAGTCTTAGAAGATATAAATCCGTTATTACCCATCAATGTATGTGGAGAGAACGCTGTGTTCTCAACGCCAGACAAATTCTGAATTGCAACAGATGTGCCATAAGGCATCAGCGGAGCCTTCGTGCTGTGAAAATATACGTCACGATACTCACGGTTATTGAATGCTGACGGACCAATGTACTTCACCGATTCGGGAATGTTCAGCGTTCCCAAAGTGATGTTGTCGTTTTGAACCCATCCGAAAGCAGTATTGCCGATAAAGCGCAGCTTGCTGTTAAACTTCAGATTCTTGATCTTCACATTATAGAATGCTGCATCATCCACCTTGTCGAGGCTTGCAGGGAATGTCAATTCGGTAAGGTCCGTACCGACAAACGCTCTCTTGCCTATGTAAGTCACGGTATCGGGCAACGTAATCGCCTTCACAGCACTACAGTTCTCAAAAGCAGAAGTACCTATACTTGTAAGGGTAGCAGGAAGATTGAATGTAGGAATCTTGCTGGCATTGTAGAATGCCTTCTCGCCAAGGGCAGTGTAACCCTCGGGAACAGTAATGGTCTGGATCTTGTTTTCCAAAGAACCGAACGGTCCTACAACACCCTCAGGCAACACCATCTTTCCTTCTTCCACCTTTGTCAATGGCAAAGTGATGTACTTGATAAATGTAAGTTTTTGGGCATCGGCAGCATATTGCGTGTTACTGTTGGGGTAAAATATTGTTGATGTCAACTCATTGATAGTGGCTGCACCGAGGTCGAGGGTCTCAATACTGGTATTAACTTCAGTTGAATTTTCCTTACCATAATACAGTATTGCCTGAACAGTAGTTGCATTTATAAGCAAGTCATCAGAACCCGACTTAACAAACTTTACTGTTGTGTAACTTTTTTCCTTGACCATATTGGCCAAATACACAGAGAAAGTGTAGGTAGGATTCTCGATAAGAGTAGAATTTCCATTGAAAACAGTTTCATTGTTGTCAATTTTCTTTGAATCCGTATTTGTGCTCCCCGTGTACCAATATTCTTTCGAAGAATCATACACATCTCCTGCATTTATTGGACCATAATACTGTCCAGTCATGACTTTTTCAGCTCCTTCCTGGGTAAATACCTTTTTGGTATTGTCAACAAACGACAGGCTTGTCAAGTCTCCCTGTCCGGAAATCGTCAAGGTTTTGCCATCATCCGAGGTAGAGAATGTTACGCTTGGAGATGACTGTGCGCATAATCTTGCCCCCCCGAAAAGGACGGACACAATAAGGCACACTGATAGAAGTAGAACCTTTTTCATCTTTTACTTAAAAATTAGTAATTACAATATATCTTTTACTTATAACTCTCTCGTTGTTAGCTGGTGCAGCAATATTGGGAGCACTTCCCCTGTTTGTCTTTGCCACACTGTCGAAAGTAGTCTGTCGGCGCATACACGCCTCCGTTTATTGGCTGCAAAATTAGTATTAATATCAATACGAAGCAAGTTTTTCTTGCGTTATTTAGATATTCTTAACAGAAAACGCTGAAAAACGTTGAATTTGTGTTTTGAACACGAATCTCACGAATCACACGAATCTTTCCATAACCACTTATTTTTTCGACCACGGAGACTCGTCGAAGACCCTTTCCGGCGTTAGCCCTATTCGTGGGATTCGTGAGATTCGTGTTCGAAAAATCATTTACGGCGTCAGCCCTTCCGTGTGTTCCGTGAGTTCCGTGGTCGAAAAACCCTTCCCGGCGTTAGCCCTATTCGTGGGATTCGTGAGATTCGTGGTCGAAAAATCATTTACGGCGTCAGCCCTTCCGTGTGTTCCGTGAGTTCCGTGGTCGAAAAACCCTTCCCGGCGTTAGCCCTATTCGTGGGATTCGTGAGATTCGTGGTCGAAAAATCATTTACGGCGTCAGCCCTTCCGTGTGTTCCGTGAGTTCCGTGTTCGAAAACCCTTTCTGGCGTCAGCCCTTGGCTTTCCCTTCGGCCGCCGACCGTTGGTGAGATCTGTGAGTTCCGTGGGAGATTAAATAATCCGTGGGAGATCAAAGATTCATCATCCGTGGGAGATCAAACCGTGCGGAGCGTGAGCGACGCCGAGATCCCTCGCCTGGGGCACTTCACCGTGAGGACGGCATTGCCGGCCGTGGTCTTGCTCTGCACGATGACGACGAGCTTGCCGCTGAAGAGGCGCATCTGCGGCTCGGTGAACGGTTCGAGGGAGGTGGCATCACCGTTGCACGCAGCACGGAACGTGCCAGTGCCCGTCACTTCGAAGGTGAGTTCGTCGTCGGCGAGGGGGCACTCGTTGCCATCCTTGTCCACGAGACTCACCGTGACGAAGGCCAGGTCGTTGCCGTCCGCCTTCAGCGTGTTCTCTATCTTATGCAACACCCCGTTGCGCATGAGGTAGTCCATGCGGTCATCGTCCGGGCACTCCGCCACCAGTCGTATGGCAGCCGGTTCGCCGGCGGTACGCTTCACGTCCTCCCCCACCTTGTCACCATACTGGTTGTAGGTGACGACACGTATCTCGCCCGGTTCATACTTCACGTCGTTCCAGCGCAGGCGGTAACGGTCCAGACGCGAAGACACATCCTTGCGCACACGTCCCTGACTCTTGCCGTTGACGAACAGTTCGCCCTCCACACCGTCGGTGTAGCAATAGACGGGCGTCACCTCGCCCTCACGCCCGGACCAGTTCCAGTGGGGCAAGAGATGGGTGGTATGCTCGTGGTCGTTCCAGCGGGCACGATACAGGTAATAACGGTCCTTGGGAATGCCGGCAAGGTCGCAGATACCGAAATAGCTGCTGCGCGAGGGCCAGTAGGTGTCATAGGGCGACGGCTCGCCGAGGTAGTCGTAGCCCGTCCACACAAACTCGCCAATCACCCAACTGTAGTCATCCTGCATCTTCCAGTCATCGTCGGGCAGGTTGCTCCACGAACAATACTCCGTATCGTAGCTGCTGCACTGTCCGTCGGCATACGGCACATTGTCCTTGGCACGCACCTCCACGGGGAACTTGTACACGCCGCGCGAACTGACCGTGCTGGCGGTCTCCGAACCGAGGAGGAAGCCCTGCGGCAACTGACTGATGCTCTTCTGGTACTTATACACCCGATAGTTGAACCCCGGCACATCCATGGCCTGGGCAAAACCCGACTTCAGAGCGTCCTCGGCACGGTCCATACCCTGCGTGACAGGGCGCGTGGGGTCGAGACGGTGGCAGAGGTCCTGCAGGCGCTTGGCAATCTGCACCCCCTCCTCGCTCCACTGCTCCGGAATCTCGTTGCCGATGCTCCACATCACGATGCTCGGGTGGTTGCGGTGGTGCTTCACGAGGTTGGTGATGTCCCTGTCGCTCCACTCCTTGAAGAAGCGCGCATACCCGTTCTTACACTTGGGGTAGATCCACATGTCGAAGCTCTCTGCCATCACCATCACGCCGAGCGAGTCGCACAGCTCCATCTGCAGCGTCGACGGCATGTTGTGGGCAGTGCGGATGGCGTCGCAGCCCATCGCCTTCATCGTCTTGATCTGGCGGATGAGCGCCGCCTTGTTCTCGGCAGCACCCAGCGGACCGAGGTCGTGGTGCAGGCAGACACCCTTTATCTTGCGCGTCACGCCGTTGAGCTGGAACCCGTTCTCACGGCTCACGGCAATGGTACGGATGCCCGTCTTCACGGTCTGCTCGTCGGCTATCTTCTTGCCCTCGAAACGCGTGAGCTTCACACTATATAAATAAGGTGACTCGGGCGACCACAGTTGGGGCTTTGCCACCTTCAGCGTGGCCGTCACCGCCGCACTGCCGCCCGTTACCGTCTGCTCAGCCACTACCCTACCGTCACGGTCCTTCAGCGTGACGAGCGTTCTGCCGCCTTTGGAGAGCTTGCCCTCCAACAGGGCATCGACCTGCACCTCCGCCTCATCCTTCGAGGCAGAGAGCGTGCGCACGTAGGTGTCCCACGAAGAGAAGTGGACGTCGCCGTACAGCTCCACCTGCACAGGACGGTAAAGACCGCCGGCGGGATACCAGCGGCTGCTCTCCTCCACATTGTTGAGGTGCACCTCCACGAGGTTCTGCTTGCCAAACT
>CAVKZC010000009.1:0-32743 GCA_963660455.1 Sphaerochaetaceae bacterium
ATAACCCAGGGTGATACCCTGGGCTAGGCGCTTCTGCCCTTTCAGGGCGTGCAGGGGAAATGTACCAACTTATTTTTTTACGATAACTTAACGATTACTAAACGGCCTTTTTACCTTTCAAAGTCCAGGTTGCGGGGTGACGTGGGCTGCTCGTCGCTCTTGCCCGCCTCGTACATGTTGAGCATCTTGAACGTGGCCTTGATGGCAGCCTCCGTCTGGTCGGCATCCAGTCCGCTGGTGCGCCAGATGCGGTCGCCATCACGCCAGGTGATGACGGTCTGCACGAGGGCATCGGTACGTCCGCCGGGAGGGATAGACACCTGATAGTTGTCCAGATAGGGGAAAGTCTTGTTCAACTTCACCTGATAGATATTGCGCAGTGCCTTGACGAATGCGTCGTACTGACCGTCGCCCGTGCTCTGGTCTTCGTACTCCTGTCCGTCTATCTCCACCTTCAGGCTCGCGATAGGCTTCAGGCCATAGGACGTGGTCACCATGTAGCTGACCAACTTTACCTTGTCTTCGGGAGCACTGTGCTTCAGCACGTCGCTCACGATGTAAGGCAGGTCGTCCTGCGTAACGAGTTGCTTGCGGTCGCCCAGTTCGGTGATGCGTTTCGTCACCGCCTTGGTCTCCTCCGGTGTCAGTTCCAGTCCCAGTTCGTTGAGGTTCTGTATGATGTTCGCCTTGCCGGAGTTCTTGCCGAGGGCATACTCACGGTGCCTGCCGAAGCGTTCGGGCACCAGGTCGTTGCAGTAGAGCTTGTCCTTGTTGTCGCCGTCGGCATGCACGCCAGCCACCTGTGTGAAGACATTGTTACCCACCACGGGCGTGTTGGGAGCCACGGCGATGCCACTGTATCCCTCCACCAGGTGGGAGATGTCGTTGAGGCGGTCTTCCTTGATATTGGTCTTCGCCCCGAACATGTCCTTCAGGATAACCTGCACACTCGCCAGCGGCGCATTGCCGCAGCGCTCACCCAGTCCGTTGACCGTGACATGGAGTCCCCTCGCGCCACTCAGTACGGCGGCCAGCGAATTGCTCACAGCCAGGTCGTAGTCGTTGTGGGCATGGAAGTCGAAGTGCTTGTCGGGGTAACGGCGCACCATCAGACGTATGAACTCCACACACTCCAGGGGGTTGAGGATGCCGAGCGTATCGGGCAAGAGGAAGCGCTTGATAGGCAACTTGACCAGTTCGTCCATCATAAAGAAGAGGTAGTCGCGGCTGTCGCGCATACCGCTCGACCAGTCCTCCAGGTAGAGGTTCACGGTGAATCCCTTTTCCAGTGCATAGCCGATGGTCTGCTTGATGTGCTCGAGGTGCTCCTCGGGCGACATCTTGAGTTGCCGGGTACAGTGCTTGTAACTGCCCTTGGCCAGGAGGTTGATGACGTGTCCGCCACATTCGGCTATCCAGTCCACACTCTTGTTGTAGTCGACGAAGCCCAGCACCTCTACGCTGTCGAGCTTGCCTATTGTTTTGGCATAGCGGCAGATGCGTGCCACCGCGTCCTTTTCGCCTTCCGAGACACGCGCCGAGGCCACCTCGATGCGGTCCACGTTGATGTCGCGGAGCAACATACGGGCTATCACCAGTTTCTCGTGGGGAAGGAAACTCACACCATTGGTCTGCTCGCCGTCACGCAGCGTGCTGTCCATGATTTCTATTTCCCTGATACGAGATTTTTCTCTCTTTGCGTTAACGTCCATAGCATTACTTGTTCTTTGCTTCCCATGCCTCCACCTTGTCGCGGTTCTGCACGAGGAAGTCGACATCATCAAGACCGTTCTCCAGGCAGTGCTTCTTGTAGCCGTTTATCTCGAAGTGCTCGCTGTTGCCTGTGGCGAGGTTTGTGACGGTCTGGTTGGGCAGGTCTACCTTCACCTCTGTCTTGTGGTCCTTGTCGATGCTCTCGAAGAGTTCCTTGAGGAAAGGCTCGCTCACCACTACAGGCAACACAAGGTTGTTCAACTCATTGTTCTTGTGGATATCGGCGAAGAAAGAGCTGATGACCACACGGAAGCCTGCTCCGGCGATGGCCCAAGCGGCATGCTCGCGAGAGGAACCCGAACCGAAGTTCTTGCCAGCCACGAGGATGACACCACTGTAAGAGGGGTCGTTCATCACGAAGTCGGGCTTGGGTGTGCCGTCGGCATTGTAGCGCCAGTCGCGGAAGAGGTTGTCGCCCATGCCCTCCTTGTCTATGGCCTTGAGGAAGCGGGCAGGTATGATCTGGTCTGTATCCACATTCTCCAGGGGAAGGGGAATGCAGCTGGATGTGATAACATTGAATTTCTGTTTCATCGGTGTATATTGTTTTGAGGGAATTTAGAGAGAAGTTAGAGGGAAGTTATCACTCCCTTTGGTCGTTTGGGAAGTTAAGGGACAACAGCCAAACTTTCTATCTTTCAAGACAACGACTAAACGTTCAATTTTCCTTCAAGACATTTGTCCCTTCACTTCTATAACTTCCTCAAGATTCTCTTAAATTCCCATATTATCATTCATATTACATAAACTCTCTCGGGTCGGTAATCTTGCCGGTTACGGCAGCTGCAGCTGCCACGTAGGGACTGGCAAGGATGGTACGCGAACCGGGGCCCTGACGGCCTTCGAAGTTACGGTTGGAGGTACTTACCGAGTACTTGCCTGCTGGAATCTTGTCATCGTTCATGGCAAGACAGGCAGAACAACCGGGCTGGCGAATCTCGAAGCCGGCAGCCTCGACAATCTTGTCGATGCCCTCTTCACGTATCTGTTTGTCTACCAACCATGAACCGGGTACGAGCCAAGCAGTTACACCGTCGGCCTTCTTCTTGCCTTTAACGATGGAGGCAAAGGCACGGAAGTCTTCGATGCGGCCATTGGTGCAGGCACCGAGGAACACATAGTCGATGGGGTGGCCGGCCAACTTCTCGCCGGGTTCGAAGCCCATGTACTTGAGACTCTTCTTGAAGCCAGCCTGCTCCTCCTCGGGAATCTGGTCGAGCGTAGGAACACTCTCGCTGATACCGATGCCCATACCGGGGTTGGTACCGTAGGTGATGCGAGGCTCTATGTCCTTGGCGTCAAAGGTAAGCTCCTTGTCGAAGACAGCATCGTCGCCGCTCTTCAGCGTCTTCCAGTAAGCCACTGCCTTGTCCCACTCTTCGCCCTTGGGGGCATACTCACGTCCCTTGATGTACTCGAACGTAGTCTCGTCGGGAGCCACGAATCCGCCGCGCGCACCCATCTCGATGGAGAGGTTGCAGAGTGTGAGACGGCCTTCCATGCTCATGTCCTTCACCACGTCGCCGCTGTACTCCACGAAGTAGCCCGTGGCACCGCTGGTGGTGAGCTGGCTCATGAGGTAGAGAGCCACATCCTTGGCGGTGACACCCTTGCCGAGCTTGCCGTTGACACTGATGCGCATAGACTTGGGCTTGCTCTGCAGAATACACTGCGAAGCCATCACCATCTCCACCTCAGAGGTACCGATACCGAAAGCCACAGCACCCATGGCACCGTGGGTAGAGGTGTGGGAGTCGCCGCACACGATGGTCATGCCGGGAAGAGAGAGACCCTTCTCCGGACCGACAACGTGGATGATACCGTTGTCCTTGGTGTTCATGGCGAAATGAGCCACACCAAAGTCGGCCGTATTCTTGGCCAGCACGTCCACCTGCTTCTTGGAAACAGGGTCCTCGATGGGTTTGTCCTGGTCGTGGGTGGGTGTATTGTGGTCGGGCATACAGAATATCTGGTCGGGGCGGAACATCTTGAGTCCGCGTGCCCGCATTCCTGCGAATGCCTGTGGTGATGTTACTTCGTGACAGTAGAGGCGGTCGATGTACAGCTGCGTAGGACCGTCTTCCACAATCTGGACAACATGCTTGTCCCAAATCTTGTCGAATAATGTATTCATTATGTTATTGTTTTATGTTTATTTCTTGATGTTTACTCTGTGGTAAGTGCCGCTTCCTATCTTATCTTGAACTTGTTGATACAGTCGATGTAAGCCTCGACGGAAGCTGTCACGATGTCGGTATCGGCACCGAAACCATAGTAGACATGGCCGTCGTACTCCACCTGCATGTGTACCTTACCCACATCGTCGGAGCCTTTGTCGATGGCCTGGATGGTAAACTCCTTCAGCGTCATCTGTTTGGTTATCACCTTCTTGAGGGCACGTATGGCAGCATCCACCGGACCGTTGCCCGAAGAGGCAGACTCAAACTTCTGACCGGCAATGTCGAGACCGACACTCGCCACGCTCTTCACGCCCTTGCCCGTAGTAACCTGCAGGTAGTCGAGCTGTACGCCGTGGTGGTCGGCAGAGTCGGCACCGGCAAGCATCAAGACATCCTCGTCGGTAACCTCCTTCTTCTTGTCGGCCAACTGCAGGAACTTCTTGTACAGTTTGTCGAGCTTCTCCTCGTCCTCGATGTCCACCCCGTTGACGTGCAGGCGATACTTCAAGGCTGCGCGACCCGAACGGGCTGTCAGCACGATGGCGTTGTCGTCCAGTCCCACATCCTTGGGGTCGATAATCTCGTAGGTCTGCACGTTCTTCAGCACACCGTCCTGGTGGATACCCGAAGAGTGGGCAAAGGCGTTGCGACCCACGATGGCCTTGTTGGGCTGCACGGGCATGTTCATCAGTCCGCTCACCATACGCGAGGTAGGAATTATCTTGGTAGTATTGATGTTGGTATCGATGTCGATGCCCTTGTGACACTTCAGTATCATGGCAATCTCCTCCAGCGAAGTATTGCCGGCGCGCTCGCCTATACCGTTGATGGTCACCTCCACCTGGCGTGCACCGTTCAGCACACCCTGCAGGGTATTGGCAGTGGCCATGCCCAGGTCGTTGTGGCAGTGGGTGGAGAGGCGAGCCTTGTCCACACCGTCTACATGCTCCATGAGGTACTTGATCTTGGCACCGTACTCGTCGGGCAGGCAATAGCCCGTAGTGTCGGGAATGTTCACCACCGTGGCGCCAGCCTTGATGACAGCCTCTACCACGCGCGCCAGATACTCGTTGTCGGTACGGCCAGCATCCTCTGCATAGAACTCCACATCCTCCACGTACTTCTTGGCATACTTGACGGCTGCCACGGCACGCTCGATGATTTCCTCGCGGTTGGAGTTGAACTTGTATTTGATGTGGCTGTCGCTGGTACCGATACCGGTATGGATGCGCTTGTGCTTGGCATACTTCAGAGCCTCAGCCGCACAGTCTATGTCTTTCTCCACCGCACGTGTCAGGGCGCAGATGGTAGGCCACGTCACGGCCTTGGAAATCTCTACCACCGAATTGAAGTCGCCCGGACTGGAGATGGGGAATCCTGCCTCAATGACATCCACTCCCAGCATCTCCAACTGCTTGGCCACCTGTATCTTCTCGACGGTGTTCAACTGGCATCCGGGTACCTGTTCGCCGTCCCGGAGGGTTGTGTCGAAAATAAATAATCTGTCACTCATATCTTATCTTTTTATCTTTCTTTTTGCCTTAAAAGCGTGTTTAGTACTACCGGACAAATAACCAAAAAGCCTTTCTCACTCCACAACGGAAGTAGAAAGGCTTTGTTATTCCAAAAACATAAACTATTGGCACACCTTATTACTTCCGCCCACTCGCTGTAGTCGAATACCAATAATAATAATGCCCAATATGTTCTGTATGTTTGTTTCCATATTGTCCTGTTTTCTTAACCGATTGCAAAGGTAGTATATTTTACCGATACCCCCAAACAATTTATAACTTTTTTGTGTCCACACATTACAATTTACAACTTCCATGCCGCAAATTACACATTTCCGCAACAAACGTGCAATCCTTAGGCATCTGCCAGACTGCTTTTTCAGAATGCAGGCACTCCTCCCGCACCCATCGGCTCGGGAGGCGGGAAGGGCATGCCGTCATTGTCGTTCATCCTCGACCCGATGATTTCGCCTCCTTCGTCGACAGGGGCAATGCCTGCCTTCTGCGGATCCTGGAAGCGGGTAAACTCACCACGGAAGTTGAGCAACACGTCGCCCGTCGCTCCCTTACGGTGCTTGGCAATGATGATCTGCGCCATACCGTGGAGGTCGTTGCCGTGGTCGTCCTGATAGATGTGGTAATACTCCGGACGGTGCACGAAGAGCACCATGTCGGCATCCTGCTCGATGGCACCCGACTCACGGAGGTCGCTCAACTGCGGGCGCTTGCCCTCAAGACCTTCACGGCTCTCCACGTTACGCGACAACTGCGACAGGGCCAGAACGGGAATGTTCAGCTCCTTGGCCAGTCCCTTGAGCGAACGCGAGATGGTGGACACCTCCTCCTGACGGCTACCAAACTTCATGCCGTTGGCATTCATCAGCTGCAAGTAGTCTATCATCAGCAGTTTCACACCCTTCTCCCTTACCAGTCGGCGCGCCTTGGTACGCAGTTCGAAGACCGAGAGGCCGGGCGTGTCATCCACATAGATGGGGGCACCGGTAAGGTCGCGCAACTTCTTGTCGAGGCGTTCCCACTCCGACGCGTCCAACTGACCGTTGAGTATCTTGTGTCCGGAAATCTCGCAGACATTGCTGATAAGACGGTTGACAAGCTGGACGTTGTTCATTTCGAGCGAGAAGAAACCGATGGGGATGTGGTAATCCACCGCCACGTTCTTGGCGATGCTGAGTGCGAAGGAGGTCTTTCCCATGGCAGGTCGACCGGCTATGATGACGAGGTCGGATGCCTGCCATCCACTGGTCATGTCGTCAAGGCCGGAATAGCCGGTAGGAATACCCGTCAGACCGCCAGCATTCTGTGCGGCACGCTGCAGTATCTCGACGGCATCCTTGATGACAGGGTCTATCTGTGTATAGTCCTGCTTCATGTTGTTCTGCGAGAGACCGAAGAGCTCCGCCTCAGCATGCTGCATCAGTTCGTCCACATCGACACTCTCGTCAAAGGCCTGCGTCTCGATGTCCGAGGCATAGTGGATGAGCTGCCGCTGCAGCGACTTCTGGGCAAGGATGCGCGCATGGTACTCGATGTGGGCAGCAGATGCCACCTGCGAGGATATCTCCATGAGATAGGCAGCCCCTCCTACCCGCTCTATCTCGCCCATCTTGGTCAGTTCGTTGATGAGCGTCATGATGTCCACGGGGCGTTCCTCCATGTTCATGGTCTGTATAGCCTCGTATATCTTCTGGTGGCGGGGTTCGTAGAACGTGGACGGTTTCAGCACCTCCGACACCATGGAGAAGGCATCGGCATCGACCATCAGTGCACCAAGCACCACTCGCTCCAGGTTTACGTCCTGGGGTTGCAGGTGGGCGTAGGTGGTATCTATCTTGGGTTTGGCAGCGCTACGGCGCGTGCCGTTGGTATTGTTGCTTGGCATACGTTTGTTTTATGTTTCAGTTTTGTTCGGCAATGGCATTCAACAAGTCGTGCATGATGCGGTAATCTGCACTGCTCACGCCATGCCGCAACAGAGCGGGTTTTGCATCTGACAGGACGTCCATCGTGTCCATACCGTTTTCTTCGGCGCATGCGGCCAGAAGGCGGTATGCCTCCGCCGTGTCTCCGGCAAGCCAATGGCACAACGCCACATTCACCCGCTCCTCGATATCGGCGCTGTCACCATGTTCCTTATGCCACGATGCCAGTTCACGGGCCTTCTCCAATGCCTTGCCATGCTGCCCGGTCTGGGAGAGTACTTGCATCAGCAGTTCCATATAACTGGGAGTGCCCGGATAGAGATAGTCCAGTTCGTAGGCTCCGTTTACCGCCTCCTTCTCATGGCCTCCCAGCAGGAGGCATCCCACCATTTGGTATTTGACGGCAGGCATAGCCGTCTGTTCCTCCGGCAGGCGGCGGTACCACTGCAGGGCATCATCATACCTCTCTGCACGGAGGCAGCACTGCGCCAGCAACTTGATGACAGCATGCTTGTCGGGGTTGAGCATGGCGATGGGGGTAAGCAACCGGATGGCCTCGTTGTAGTCTTCCGAGCAGTGCATCTCGTAAAGGGCTACGAGCAACTTCCCGTCATCCGATTTCTGGTAAGTGTTGCCCAGATCCAGAATGGGGATGTCGTCATACCACTTCTTCTTGGCACAAAAGCGGCCTGCAGCCAGGCGCAATCCGTCGAACAGGGGACCGGCAAAAACAGGACGACCCAGGAACGCCACGATGCGATGGTCGCCACACATGACGACAGGAGCAAAGGGATTGACAAAGTCATCCTTCATGGGCGAAAGGGTAAAGAACCTGTAGAGGTCGCGCAGATAAGAGATCCTTATCGCCTCGGGGGTAGCCTCCACGTCCTGCCGCGTCACAAGCAGGTCGGCAGGCGGTGTCATCATCTTCATCGACTTGGCTAAGAGTCCGCCTCTACCTAACGTTTTACATATAGTGAACAGGAAGCTGAATGCATCGACATTGCAGAACCCATTGTTTTGGCATACCATGTCGAGGAACATCATGCCCTTTCCCATCGTTTGCCGGAGGGGAGCCAGTTCGGGATGGTCTATGCTGAAAGGCACGAACCAATGGGAAAGGGTATGGAAGAAAGCGTTGGGACTCACCTTTCTGAACGTATGGTAGTCGACGTCCATGCCTTCCGACTTGTACTTCATCAGAAGCTCCACCCTTTCCTGTAGCTTCTCGCCTATGCTTTCGTTCAGTTCGTTGTCAAGGATGTCATCTATAGAAGACTCGTCGCCGTCTGCTTTCTGGATGATGGGCTTGGCTTCCTTCACGACGTCCATGATGCCGGGCACCAGGCGGTTTTCCACCTCATTGGTAAGTTGTGGAGTCTCGAGTTGGCGCAACGTCTGCTTTTGCAGCGAAAGGAGTTCGGCAGACTTTTCGTCGTCTGCCACCAAACGGGCGCAAACGGCGCGCAAGTCATCATAATCGCTTTCTTCCGCTCCTTCGCAGAAGTCTATCTGCCCCAGCAACACGACAAGTCCTACATAGGCGCGTTGCTTGACCGCCTCACAACGGGCACGGTCATACACCTTTTCGAGGCAATGTATCTTCTCTATGTCGTACACAGCCATGGCAGAGAGCATAACGGCACTTACCACCATGGCAGAGACATCGTCGCTTAACGCCGGTCGGCAGATGGCCTCGCACATCTGTTCACAATCTGCTGCAGTCCACTGACTGCTGGCAAGAACCACCGAGAAAACACGGTTGAAGAAGGCATCATTCTGTTTGCCCTGCTCGTCGGCAGGAGCGTCTTGAGGAGTCTCGACGTTAAGTTCTCCGCCCGATACGCACGGATGAAGGGCAGCATACTGCTGCATGGCCTGCGGCAATTCGGAAATATCCATGCCTGCAGCACGCTTGTACGCTGCAACAAAAGCCTGCTTCTCGGTACAGAGGGCTGCCATCTGCATATTGCGTGCCACCCGTAAGGTGTTGCGGTAGAGCGTTTCATACACATGACTGCGTTCGGAATCGAAAACACCCTTGACAAAGAAACCGCTCATACGGTCGTAGTCGGCCGTCAGCGTGTCTATCTTGTCGGAGAAAGGAGCGAGAGACGCATTTTCTTCGGTCAGCACCTTCAACGAACTGAGTATCTGCACCATACCGTTCTGGTTTAGCTGTGCAGCGAACGTTTTGATTAATCCTGCTATGTCTGACATATTTTCTTATTCCTTGATACGTGATACGATGTCTATGTCGTGCTGGCGTGGCGCAGCGGCATGGCTATAGCGCATGCGCGGCAAAGACTTGGCTGTGCGGGCATCCACGCCACAGTTTTTTACGATGAGGTCCGCATACCGCGCCATACCGTTCTTGTTGATGCTGTCCACGGCCATGTTGTACGCCTTCAAGAAGCGTGCCACCTGGTCTGCCCTGCGCTTGTCACCGTATATTTCCTTGCGGAAAGCGATGACGCCAAGGTGCAGGTTCTTCTCACGGCTGTCCATGAGCGAGCGATGCCCGGCAAGGCGTGCCGCCGTGGCCTGCGGTTCGGGGAACAGGGCGGCATCCATCTCGTTGTTGAGCATCATCTTGAGACGGATATTCACATCGTTGATCTGCACCCGGTAAACATCATACTTGGGATGTACGCTGTCGATGGCGAGATTGGCGAGATAGTCGGTAGCTGAAAAGCGCGTGATGGCTATCATCTTGTCCGACAGCTGCTTGAGCTCGGAGATACGGGCACGCTTGTTGGTTATCAACTGCCAGTATGCCTGTGTGGCTATGGGGTAAACGAGGGCTGTACCTTTCTGCTGCAACCGGCGGGCACGCACCAGATCGGTGACGGAGCCTTCCACACGCTTGCGCGCAAGAGCCGTATCGCAGTCCATCTGTGCCGAGTAATGCCGCAGGTGGACATCGACCCCCAAGGTATCGAAGAGACGTTCGTCCTTCGCCACCAGTAGGGGCAGACAGTCGAGTGTGGGCATCACGCCCACCTTGAGTGCCTCGCGGTCCAGGCTGTCCAGGCGCCGTTTCTCGGCCTTGGACATGCGTATGCGCTTCTCGTTGGTGTCGGAACACCCGGCAGCACAGCACAACACTACACAGGCCATGAGCACAGGCAACAGCATTTTTGGTTTCATCATTCCTTTGGGTAGGCGGGGGTTATTCTACATACAGTACCAGTCCCTTGAGGTATTCGCCCTCGGGATGGTAGATATTGATGGGGTGGTCGGCAGGCTGGTGCAACTGGTGGAGGATGCGTACCTTCCTGCCTGCCTGTGCCGCTGCCGTAAACACGGCATTGCGGAAATGGTCCTTGCTGACCACCTGCGAGCAACTGAAGGTAAAGAGGATGCCTCCCTTCCTGATGCGCTGCAGTCCCTTAACGTTGAGACGGGTATAGCCCTTCAGCGCGTTGTGCAGGGCTGCGCGGTGCTTGGCAAAGGCCGGCGGGTCGAGAATGATGAGGTCGTACTGCTGGTCGTGCTCGTCAAGATACTTGAAGGCATCCTCGCAGATGGCCTCGTGGCGTGTGTCGCCAGGGAAGTTGAGGGCAATGTTGTCATTGGTCAGTTCTACGGCCTTGGCACTGCTGTCCACCGAATGGACAAGTTTGGCTCCGCCGCGCATGGCATAGACAGAGAAGCCTCCCGTGTAGCAGAACATATTGAGCACGCTCTTTCCCTTGGCATACTGTTCGAGGAGTGAACGGTTCTCGCGCTGGTCGACAAAGAAGCCTGTCTTCTGGCCACGCAACCAGTCGATATGGAACTTCAGACCGTTCTCCACAGCCACGTTGTCAGCGTCACCGCCCAAGATAAACCCGTTCTCCTGCCGGAGGTCGGCCTTATAGGGCAGTGTTGTCTCACTCTTGTAGTAGATGTTGGAGATGCGGTCGCCCATCACCTGTGCCAAGGCTTCGCTTATCTCCTGCCTGCACACATGCATGCCCACGCTGTGGGCCTGCATCACGGCGGTAGGACCATAGCAGTCGATGACGAGTCCGGGCAGCGAGTCTCCTTCGCCGTGCACCAGACGGTAGGTATTGTTGCGGTCGTTGTCGGCTATGCCTATCCTTATCCTCATGTCGAGGGCCGACTGCAGGCGCGAGCGCCAGAAGTCGCCGTCTATCTCTATGTCTTCGAACGAGAGTACCCTCACGGCGATGGAACCTATCTGGTAATGGCCCACAGCAATAAAGTCACCACCGGCAGTGATGCCCCTTACGGTCTCTCCCTCCTCGATGCCTTCGTCGGCATGGTGTATGGCACCGGAGAATATCCAGGGATGGAAGCGCTTGAGCGACTCCTCTTTTCCCCGTTTCAGAAATATCTGTTTATACATTATTATAATATGATGTGTTTCGGATGTATACGGATGGAGGCTATACTGCCTCCTGTGCAGCCTCGGGCTCTTTGCCTTCTTCGGGTTTCTCTTCTTTATTTGCTTCCGGTTTCTCTTTTTTATTTTCTTCCGGTTCCGGCTCCACGAGTACGTAGTCGCCGGTGGCCTTGAGCCGTTCCATCTCGAGATAAAGGTGTATGCAGGTCCAGGCATCCGTGGCTGCATAAAGCAACTGCGACTCGCGCAACTCGTCTTTCTCCCAGTTGCTCAGCCGCTGTCCCTTGCAGATACGCATGCCGAAGAAGTTGGCGTACAACTTCTGCAGACTCTTGTCGGAGATGCCCATGTCCTTGGCCATGTCCTGAAGTTCTACAAAGTAGCCTGGCTCAAACTCGGCACGCTTGTGCAACTGTGACAGGTCATCATGCCAGGAGAGTCCTATCTTGGGCACGGTACGGTCTTCGAGCAGTCGCTTGATGGCCGGTGTAATGCCTGTGTGGTTCAACCGGAACAGGAAACAGGTGTCAAGCGTGCTTACCTGCAACAGCGACACGACATAGTGTACACCCTTCGTGAAAGACGGGCGTGTCTCGGTGTCTACACCCAAGATGTCCTGTCCGAGCAGGTTGTCAACTGCCGCCTCGGCCTCCTCCGGTGTGACAACAAGAACAATCTCCCCGTCGAAGAGTATCTGCGGCAAGGTATTAATTTTCTTTTTGTCGAACTTCTTAAATAATTGCTTCATCAATGTGTTATCTACTATTGGCGTGCAAAATTAAAAAAAAATGCTGAAAAAAAGATTAGTTTCTCATTTATTTTCTCTAATTTTGCAGAATAATGGCGGGTTCTAAAAATTACCTTTGTAGGATTTTTGCATTTTAGCCGAATAAAATCAAAAAGACACAAAGAGCATCCGCCTAAAGAAGAAGTTTAACATTGCGTGGAATTTTCAGAACACGCCTATTACTTTCCGGCATATAGGAGGAAGCCGCCATTCACGAATGGACAGCCGGCATCTTCCATACCAACGGAATATACCTTATTATAATAGAAATGGCAAAGAAAAAAACAAGCAAGCCTGCCAAATCATTCAAGGAGGCCCTAGGACTACAATATATTTTCAACAACTTCATTACAGACTTCTTTCTGGGTTTGATTCTCATCTTCGTGGCGGGGTTTATCATCATCGCCATGATTTCGTTCATCAACACGGGAGCTGCCGACCAAAGCATCCTGGAAGACATGCGTGAGGGCGAATGGGACAATTCCGGACACCAGTTCCAGAACTATTGCGGTTCGCTGGGCGCCATCGTGTCGTATTGGCTTATGGCCGACAACCTGGGATTCCCTTCATTCCTGTTGCCCATATTCCTCATCGTGGTGGGCTTCCAGGTCATGCACGCATACAAGATAAAACTGCTCAAGTGGTTTTTGGCGCTGATGGTGGTGATGATATGGAGCTCAGTAACTTTCGCCAAGTTCCTGACTCCCCTTTGCGACGGACTGATCTTCAATCCGGGCGGCAAGCAGGGACTCTTCGTCGTGCAGACACTCGAGAACCTCGTAGGTCCTCCGGGGCTTACCGCCGTACTGCTTTTTGTGGCCATTGCCTTCCTCACCTTCCTCACCACCGAGACCATACACGTGATACAGAAGATACTCAACCCCGTAGGATTCATCACGAACAAGGTGAAGTTTGTTATCACCAACCATCCTGACAACAAGGATAATGCCCCACAGGAAGAGGTGATGTATGCCAACGAACCGGAGCAGGCGGAAGAGACTGCCGAGGAATATAAAGACCCGGAGCCTGCACGCCCCATCGACCTGGACATCATGGCCGCTCCGCCCGTAGAAGAAGCCGTACCCGAGGCGCCAGACGCCCAAGAAGGAGAGCAGGTAACGCTTCCCGCCTCAGCGACAACGGGCAAGGAAATAGGGATGGACATCGCCATTGCCGCAGAGGGTGAGAAGGCTACGGGCGAAGTAGTTACCACCAACGAACAGCTCAACACCCCCATCAACCCGAAGGAGCCGTTCACCAACTACAAGTACCCGACACTGGGCTTGCTGAAGAAATATGACAACAACGAGAACTACATCGACGAGGCGGAACAGATAGCCAACAAGAACCGCATCATAGAGGTGCTCGGCAACTTCGGCGTACAGATCAAGACCATACGCGCCACGGTGGGCCCCACCATCACGCTCTACGAGATACAGCCGGCCGACGGCGTGCGCATATCGAAGATCAAGAACCTGGAGGACGACATCGCCCTGAGCCTGGCTGCCCTCGGCATACGTATCATCGCCCCCATTCCCGGCAAGGGTACCATCGGTATCGAGGTTCCTAACGCCAATGCCAACATCGTGAGCATGGAGAGCATCCTCAACTCGAGGAAGTTCCAGGAAACGAAGATGGAACTGCCGCTCGCCCTGGGCAAGACCATCACCAACGAGGTGTTCATGGTAGACCTGGCCAAGATTCCTCACCTGCTGGTGGCCGGTGCTACCGGTCAGGGTAAGTCGGTCGGTCTGAATGCCATCATCACCTCCCTGCTCTACAAGAAGCATCCCAACGAACTGAAGTTTGTGCTCATCGACCCGAAGAAGGTGGAGTTCAGCGTCTACTCGCGCATCGCCAACAAGTTTATGGCTGCCGTGCCGGGCGAGGACGAGCCTATCATCACGGATGTCACCAAGGTGGTACGCACACTCAACAGCCTCTGCGTGCTCATGGACAGCCGCTACGACTTGCTGAAGAAAGCCGGTGCCCGCAACATCAAGGAGTACAACCAGAAGTTTATCAACCACCGCCTGAAACTGACCGACGGCCATGACTACATGCCTTACATCGTCGTCATCATCGACGAGTTTGGTGACCTGATCATGACCGCAGGCAAGGAGGTCGAACTCCCCATCGCGCGCATCGCACAGCTGGCACGTGCCGTGGGCATACACATGGTCATCGCCACACAGCGTCCTACCACCAGCATCATCACCGGTAACATCAAGGCGAACTTCCCCGGACGTATCGCCTTCAAGGTTACGGCTTCCATCGACTCGAAGACGATCCTCGACCGCACCGGTGCCAACCAGCTCATTGGCCGTGGCGACATGCTCTACCAGGGAGGACAGGAACCGGTACGTGTACAATGCGCCTTCGTTGACACGCCCGAGATAGAGCGCATCAACGAATACATCAGCGAGCAGTTGGGACCGATAGAGCCGCTCGAACTGCCCGAGCCTTCTACCGAAGACGGGGCTGCAGGAGGCAACAGTGTGGACACCCACAACCTCGACCCGATGTTCGAAGAGGCTGCCCACGCCATCGTCCTTACACAGCAGGGAAGCACGAGCATGATTCAGCGCAAATTCTCCATTGGCTACAACCGCGCCGGAAGACTGATGGACCAGCTCGAGAGTGCGGGCATCGTTGGTGCGGCACAGGGCAGCAAACCGCGTGAGGTACTCATACAGGACGACAACCAACTGACCAACCTCCTGGCGCAACTGCGGGGATAGTGTCTTGTCTCTCGCGCAGGGACGTCCGAGACTTTCCTAACTGGGAAAAATATTTTTGACAGTTAAAAACATAAATATTGAGACTATGAAACATCTATTGATGATACTCTTCGCCACGGTGGCACTGACTCTCCCCTCATACGGGCAGACAGCACAACAAGTGCTCGACAAGACGGCAAAAGTGCTGGGGAACAAGGGCGGCGCCAGTGCCAACTTCCAGGTGTCGGGCAGCAAAATGGGCAACACCAGCGGCACCATTGCCATCAAAGGCAACAAGTTCAATGCACGCACGCCACAAGCCATCGTGTGGTTTGACGGCAAGACACAGTGGACGTACCTGAAGAAGACCAACGAAGTGAACGTCAGCACGCCCACACAGGCACAGCAGATGTCCATGAACCCCTACACCTTTATTAATATATACAAGACAGGCTACACCATGGACATGAAGACTGCCGGCAACAACTACCAGGTACACCTCAAGGCACAGAACCAGAAACGGTCAGTGGCAGAGCTGTACATCACCGTCAACAAGAATACGTATGTCCCCTCATTGGTCAAGATGAGGCAGGGTTCGTCCTGGACTACCATCAACATCTCCGGATTCCAGGCCAAGAACATACCGGCCAGCGCCTTTGCCTTCAACAAAAAAGAATTCCCCTCTGCCGAGATTGTAGACCTCAGATAAGAAGATAAGTATGAACAACGTTTTATCACTAAGCCGCGAAAGATTCTCGGCACGCAAGTTTACCTCCGAGGCTGTGAGCCAGGAGGACATCGACTACATCATGGAATGTGTGCGCCTTGCACCGTCTGCAGTAAACAAACAACCGTGGTTGTGGCTCATCGCCCGTTCCGAGCAGGCCAAGCAACAGTTGCAGGAGGCTTACGACCGTCCTTGGTTCAAGACAGCCCCCATGTACATCGTGGGAATGAAGAACGTAGAGGAGAACTGGATACGCAAGTATGACGAGAAGCCCCATGGCGACATCGACGTGGCCATCGCCACAGAGCACCTGTGTCTGGCTGCCACAGAGAGGGGGCTCGGCACATGCTGGGTATGCGCCTTCGACCCCGCCATTGTACGCCAACACTTCCACAGAGACGGATTCGAACCGGTTGTCATCGTGCCTATAGGACACATTGCCGACGACTGCCCACGCAACGAGAAGAAGCGCAAGGCCATGGAGGAAATCGTAGAGGAAGTGTAAGGAATCACCACAAATAGGTATTTTCCCGTTGCAAAAAATACCGACATCTTGCGATACCCATACATGGTGCCGTTTGCGCGATTCTTCTTACTTTTGCATACGGAAAATTTGAATGTTTTAAGTAACAAAAAAAGAAAACAAATTATGATTATCGAAAAAGTACATGCAAGAGAAATCTTGGATTCGCGTGGCAATCCAACAGTTGAGGTTGAAGTAACTCTGAAGTCGGGCATCGTGGGCCGTGCTTCTGTTCCTTCCGGTGCTTCTACCGGTGAGAACGAGGCTCTGGAACTGCGCGACGGCGACAAGGGCCGTTACCTTGGCAAGGGTGTGCTGAAGGCTGTGGAGAACGTGAACACCACCATCGCTCCTGCCCTCGTGGGTATGTCTGTGCTGGAACAGCGCGACATCGACTACAAGATGTTGGAACTCGACGGCACCAAGACAAAGTCTAACCTCGGTGCCAACGCCATCCTCGGTGTTTCTCTCGCAGTGGCTCACGCCGCAGCAGAATATCTCCACATCCCCTTGTATCGCTACATCGGCGGTGCCAACACCTATGTATTGCCCGTACCTATGATGAACATCATCAACGGCGGTGCGCACTCCGATGCGCCTATCGCATTCCAGGAGTTCATGATCCGCCCCGTAGGTGCTCCCTCCGAGAAGGAGGCTATCCGCATGGGTGCTGAGGTGTTCCACGCCCTGGCCAAGCTCCTGAAGAAGCGCGGTCTGTCTACTGCCGTAGGTGACGAGGGCGGTTTCGCTCCTGCACTCAACGGCATCGAGGATGCACTCGACAGCATCTGCCAGGCCATCAAGGACGCAGGCTATGAGCCAGGCAAGGACGTGAAGATTGCCATGGACTGCGCTGCCAGCGAGTTTGCCGTACAGGAGAACGGCGAGTGGTACTACGACTACCGCCAGCTCAAGGACGGCAAGAAGAAAGATCCCAACGGCAAGAAACTTACTGCCGAGGAGCAGATCAAGTTCTTGGAGGAGCTTATCACCAAGTATCCTATCGACTCTATCGAGGACGGTCTCGACGAGAACGACTGGGACAACTGGGTGAAGCTCACAGCTGCCATCGGCGACCGTTGCCAGTTGGTGGGTGACGACCTCTTCGTTACCAACGTGAAGTTCCTGGAGAAGGGTATCAAGATGGGTGCTGCCAACTCTATCCTTATCAAGGTTAACCAGATCGGTTCGCTCACAGAGACCCTCGATGCCATCGAGATGGCTCATCGTCATGGCTACACCACTGTTACATCCCACCGCTCTGGCGAGACAGAGGACACTACCATTGCCGACATTGCCGTGGCCACCAACTCTGGTCAGATCAAGACAGGTTCTATGAGCCGCACCGACCGCATGGCCAAGTACAACCAGCTTATCCGTATCGAGGAACAGCTTGGCGACCGTGCCGTTTATGGTTACAAGAAACTGAAGTAACAGCAAACATTGCTTTACGTACATACACAAATCCCTGTTTTCTAACACTGGAAAGCAGGGATTTTTTGTATTCCAACGTGGAGTTTGCTACATCCAGACCCAACAAGACCTACAAACAAAAGGGGAACAACGCAATTTAGACTTTGTAAAAATTACAAAGAAGAATTGAAATAATTACAAATTAATTTGGCAGTCTTATCGAAATGCCTTACCTTTGCACCCACAATAAGGTAGCGAAAAGCATGAGAGACAAAGAAGCATACAACCGCCTCGTAGCAGCAGGAATACGCCCTTCGCTGCAGCGAATCGCCATACTCGACTGGCTCATCCATCACCCCGTCCATCCCACCGTAGAGGATGTCTACCAGGGGCTGTACAGGCAGATGCCCAAGTTGAGCCGCACCACCGTATACAACACGCTGCGCATGCTGAGCGATGAAAAGGTGGCACAGATGCTCACCATTGACGAGCACCGCGTATGCTACGATGGCAATGTGGCAAGCCATGTACACTTCTTCTGCAAGAAATGCGGGAAAGTAATAGACCTCATGGACGAAAAGGCACCACACCTCGACAGTGCCGTCAATATAGAGGGCAACATCGTGGAAGAAGAACAGCTTTACTACAAGGGCATCTGCGCCGAATGCGCCCATAAAGAGAAAGCGGAAGAACAGTAAGCTACAAAGACATTATACAAAAGCATTATACAAAGACATTATACAAAAACACCTAAGTACAAAGACATTATGAAGAAGAAATTTATCTGTACCGTTTGCGGTTACATCTACGAAGGCACTGAAGCCCCTGAGAAGTGCCCCATCTGCAAGGCTCCTGCCAGCAAGTTCAAGGAAATGGAAGGCGGTGTGGACGATGACCTTACCTTCGCCACCGTACACGTTCTGGGCCAGGCCTACAAGGACGGCGTAGACGAGGAAGTCATCAAGGGACTGAAAGACCACTTCAACGGTGAATGCGGCGAAGTGGGCATGTATCTGGCCATGGCGCGCCAGGCCGACCGTGAGGGCTATCCCGAAATAGCAGAGGCATACAAGCGCTACGCTTACGAGGAGGCTGACCACGCATCACGCTTTGCTGAACTGCTGGGCGAGGTGTTGGGCGACACCAAGAGCAACCTCGAGGCACGCATCGCTGCTGAGAAGGGCGCATGCGAGGACAAGTTCCGCATCGCCAAGTTGGCCAAGGAGCAGGGTTCTGATGCCATCCACGACACCGTTCACGAAATGGCTAAGGACGAGGCACGCCACGCTGCAGGATTTGCAGGACTGTACAAGCGCTTCTTTAAAGGGTAAAAGGGTAAAAAGGTAAAAAAGTAAATTTGTATAAGTAAGGATTCTAACAAGTTGCCGGCACCTCCATTCATCTGGAGATGCCGGTTTTTTATGTCCACGAAACAAAAACCACAGGGTAAAGTATTGTCAAATCCATTTTTTCTACGTACCTTTGCCACTGAAACAGGGCGAACCGTACAGAACCGCCCGCAAAGGACAGGAAAACGATATGGAGAACAAGAACATCAACAAGCTGGTGACGGACAATCTCAACTATGTCAAGTCGCTTGCCAACAGATACCAAGGTCGCGGAGTTGACTTCGAAGACCTTGTCAGCGAAGGTTATATGGCCATGATGCAGGCTGCGCAGAAATATGATGCACAAAGGGGCACGCAGTTTGTGGCATACGCTGCACCCTTCATTCGCAGTGCCATGGAACAGGCCGTAAGGCAGCATGCCTCTGCCAACGGCATGTCCAAAGACTCCCATTACTCTGCCGGGAAAGCGGCAGCCCCCACCCTTTCGGTCGATGCCCCGCTGAGCACCAACAACAAGTACACACTGCTGGACATCCTCGTCAACAAAGATGCCATGACCGACGAGGAGAATGCCTATTTCCGTATGGTAACCAAAGACCTGCATGCTGCCGTCGATGCACTCGACGAACGGGAACAAGCTGTGATAAGAAAGTTTTTCGGCATAGGTTGCGCACACATCACCATGGCTGAGATAGCCGAAGACCTCGGACTGAAACGCGAACGCGTGAGACAGATACGCGACAAGGCGGTACGTAAGATGTCACGGCAGGCACAGACCAAGGTACTGAAGGCACTGCTTAGAAAATAAAGATACGTTAGTCATAATTGACATAGAATGGGACACATCACAAGATTCTTGACGACATACGCCAAACTGCTGGTTATATTCATGGTGCAGAAGCCACTGTTCATGGCCGTAACCCATGCCTCGTCGCAGATGACATGGACTGACCTGTTCTGCGCCGTTCCAGCCGTAGTCTACCACGGACTGCCGCTCGACCTGGCCATGGCGGGCTACCTCAGTGCGCTGCCCGGCCTCCTCCTTCTTGCGGCAGTATGGATAAGAGAGGACTTCATACGCCCCGTGCTCAATGGCTACTATGCACTTATCGCACTGGCCATCGCTTTCTGCTTCACGCTCAATGCAGCCCTCTACCCTTTCTGGAACTTTCCGCTCGACACAACACCCTTCTACTATTTCTTCACTTCACCAAAGGACGCACTGGCCAGTGTCAGCTTCCTCTTTATCGTGGCAGGCATTGTAGCCATGGCCATATTGGCAATTCTCATCTGGTGGATACTGAAGATGCGCTCTCCACGCCGCGACAGATACGGGCGCAGAGACTACCGCCGCAGCAGCCCCATGGACAGACACCGCATCCGCACCTCTCTTGTTCTCTTGGTACTCACGGTACTGCTCATCATCCCCATCAGGGGCGGACTGTCCGTTTCCACCAACAATACGGGCAAGGCATACTTCAGTCAGAAGGCCTTCCTCAACCATGCGGCCGTCAACCCCATGTTCAGCCTCTTCGAAGCCATCGACCATCAGGAAGACTTCTCTTCTATGTACCGATTTATGGACGAGAAAGAAGCCGACAAGATATTCTCGGGCATGGTAAGTACAAGCGATGCCAACACCTACCCACTGCTCAACGAAACGGCAAGGAAGGGAGCACCCGACATACTGATTGTCGTCATGGAAGGATTTGCCAGCGACCTGATGCCGTCTCTCGGCGGAAAATACAGCGATGTGGCTGTACAGCTCGACTCCATAGCAAGACAAAGCATCCTCTTCACACGGTTCTACGCCAACAGTTTCCGCACCGACCGTGGACTCGTATCCATACTGAGCGGTTACCCTGCACAGCCCACCACGAGCATCATGCGCTATCCCGCCAAGGCGGCAGCCCTGCCCTCTCTGGTACGCTCGCTGCAGACCAACAGGCATTACCATTCGGCCTACTACTACGGAGGCGATGTCGACTTTGCCTTCCAGCGCTCGTACCTCATGTCGCAAGGCTTCGAGAAGATCGTATCGGAAGAAGATTTCCCCACAAGTCAGAGAGTGAGCAAATGGGGGGTATACGACCACCTCGTGGCAGACAGGATGATGAACGACATAGAACATGAGCAGCACAACAAAGGTCCCATGATCCGTGTGCTGCAGACATCGAGCAGCCACGAACCTTTCGAAGTCCCCTACTCGCGCCTCAAGGACAAAAACCTCAATGCCTTTGCCTATACCGACAGCGTGATGGGTGACGTCATAAGAAGATACAGTCGTCTGCCACGCTGGAAGAATACCCTAGTCATCTTCGTGCCCGACCATGTAGGCTACTACAAAGACTATCTCGACAACGGCGACCGCAGCAGATACCAAATACCACTCATCCTGGCCGGCGGTGCCATCACACGCCCCATGAAGGTAGGCATCATAGGTTCCCAACAGGACATTGCCGCCACCCTACTCGGACAGTTGGGCATAAAGCACAGCGAATTTACATTCAGCAAGAACATGATGAGCGACGCCACACCCAAGTTTGCCTTCTTCACCATCAACGATGCTTTCGGCGTCGTGTCGGAAGAGAACTCACTTATCTACGACAACAACATGAAGAAAGCTGTATACGACAAAGGACCACAACCCGGCTACAATGAGAAGAGGGGCATGGCTTACCTACAGAAGTTGTACGATGATATAAGCAGTAAGTAGACGCTCCTAACACAAATTCGATTCTGGTAGGCGGCGTTCCTGCAAACAGCGAAAAGCCGAAACAAAAAAAAGAAGGCGAAAAAGTAGAAGAAAAAGACAAAAGAAAAGACAAAGACAAATGACAGAAATACTGAATATCCTGACCGAAACAGACACACAGCTGCTGTTGCTTCTCAACAGTTGGCACTGCACATGGGCAGACAACTTCATGATGCTCGTAAGCAGCCGTTTTGCATGGATCCTCTTTTATGCCAGCTTTCTCTTTGTCATGTTCCGGAACTACCCCGTCCGTACCGTTCTGAAGTGCCTCGTCGCCATCGCTGCCATCATCTTACTGTGCGACCAGACTGCATCGGGTCTCATCAAGCCGCTGGCTGAACGCATGCGCCCCAGCAATCCAGACAACCCCATCGCCCCCATGGTTAACATCGTTAAGGGATACAGGGGTGGCCCGTACGGTTTTCCGTCGTCACACGCTGCCAATTCGTGGGGGATGGCCTTCTTCGCCATGTACCTGGTACGCAATTCCAAGCTCAACACCATGCTGATGGTGTGGGCTGCAGTACTGTCCTATTCGCGTGTATACATGGGCGTACACTATCCGGGCGACATCATCGTGGGCGCCCTCATCGGGTTCTGCTACGCCTCTCTCTGCTACGTCCTGCTCTCACGCACCGACAGACAGACTACAAGGGCATGGCGCGCACCGGAACAGACACGGTGCTACGAGGCGCTCCCCTTTATCACAATGGGACTCACACTGGCAGCCATGATAGTAGCATCTGCCATCATGGCGATGACGGGTTCGGACCTTCTCATCGTATAAAACCCACCACATACATCTAGAAGACCTACTGAAGCTATAAAATAGAATCATTCACAACATAAAACTATCGAAAACATGAAGAAATTAATGGTTTTGGCAATCGCTGCAACAGGATTAGCCCTTGCAGCCTGCAACAACAAGAAGGCAGAACAGCCGCAGAACGCCCCCGCCCAGGAGGAAGTAATTACCGACAGTGCATTCCAGGAAAAGGCAGCCGGCGAATACCAGAGCTTCGACGGCAGCAAGAGCATCACGCTCGGCAAGGACTTTACCGTTACCGTAAAGAACGACCAGGAATACTACAAGTGGGACCTCACCATGCAGCCACAGGGTGACCAGACTGTCATCACACTCGACCGCAAGGGTGCCGACAAGGACATACAGACCGAAGCCCAGCTCGACGTAGCAGACGGCAAGCTCATCGTCAAGAACGAGACCTACCGTAAGAAGGCAACCAAGTAAGCCCGAACAGCACACTCCGCCCCTTAGAGGCAACACAACTTAAAAACGCTCCCCACTTCACAGTGAGGAGCGTTCATCAATAGGTATTAGTTTTCGTTTAAGGTAAAAAGATTGTATTCAGGATAACGATTGCAAAGGTACTACATTTTTGCGGATTAAAAAAAATATTTTATATGTTTTATAACATATTTTGCGAAAATAATGAAAAATAATCCTCATCATAAGCAAAAAAGTACACTACTTTTATATTTATACAACAAATAATCAGGAAGGGGAAGAAAAATTAAGTTATATACGGTTTTTTCTTTTCAATTAATTTTGTACCTTTGCACCACATTATATATAATATAAACAACGCATCCATGCTACGCACTCCTGTGCCGACGGCAGGTGCATAAAATAATACCAGCATATATGGCAACAAACGAAGAAAACCTGAACGAGGAGAAGAAAAGCATCTCCTTCGTCGAGCAATTTGTAGAAGAAGACCTCAAGGAGGGTAAGAACGGCGGACGCATCCAGACACGCTTTCCGCCAGAACCCAACGGATACCTGCATATAGGACACGCCAAAGCCATCTGCATGGACTTCGGTGTAGCGGAGAAATACAACGGTGTGTGCAACCTGCGTTTCGATGATACCAACCCCAGCAAGGAGAACACCGAATACGTGGAGAACATCCTGCAAGACATCCAGTGGCTCGGTTTCAAATGGGGCAATATATACTTTGCTTCCGACTATTTCGAGAAACTGTGGCAGTTTGCCGTATGGATGATCAAGAACGGTCATGCCTATATCGACGAACAGACCGCTGAAGAGATAGCCCAGCAGAAGGGCACACCCACTACAGCCGGTACGGCAAGCCCCTACCGCGACCGTCCCGTAGAGGAGAACCTCGCCCTGTTCGAGAAGATGAACACACCCGAGGCTGAAGAGGGCAGTATGGTGCTGCGCGCCAAGCTCGACATGGCCAACCCCAACATGCACTTCCGCGACCCCATCATCTACCGCATCATCCACACGCCACACCACCGTACGGGCACCAAATGGCACGCATACCCCATGTACGACTTCGCACACGGACAGAGCGACTACTTCGAGGGTGTCACCCACTCCATCTGTACACTGGAGTTTGTGCCCCACCGCCCCTTGTACGACAAGTTTGTTGATTTCCTGAAGGAGATGGACGGTACTGCAGACAACTTGACGGACAACCGCCCACGACAGATAGAATTCAACCGCCTCAACCTGACTTACACCGTGATGAGCAAGCGCAAGCTGCACTCGCTTGTAGACGAACACCTGGTAAACGGATGGGACGACCCACGCATGCCAACACTCTGCGGTATGCGCCGCCGCGGCTACTCGCCCGAAAGCATACGCATGTTCATTGACAGCATTGGCTACACCAAGTTTGACGCCCTCAACGACATGGCGCTCCTTGAGGCTTCCGTGCGCGAGGACCTCAACAAGAAGGCGTGCCGCGTAAGTGCCGTGCTCGACCCTGTCAAGCTCGTCATCACCAACTATCCCGAGGGTGAGACCGAGGAGATGGAGGCTGTCAACAACCCTGAGAACGAGGCTGACGGCACACACACCATCACCTTCTCGAAGAACCTGTGGATAGAGCGTGCCGACTTCATGGAAGATGCACCCAAGAAATTCTTCCGCATGACACCGGGCAAGGAGGTGCGCCTCAAGAATGCCTACATCGTGAAGTGTACTGGATGCACCAAGGACAGCGAGGGACGCATCATCGAGATACAGGCTGAGTACGACCCCACTAGCAAGAGCGGCATGGAGGGAGCCAACCGCAAGGTCAAGGGTACCCTGCACTGGGTTTCTGCCGACCACTGCGTGAAGGCAGAGGTACGCGAGTACGACCGCCTCTTCAATGTGGAGAACCCCTCTGCCGACGAGCGCGACTTCCGTGAGTTGCTCAACCCGGAGAGCCTGCACGTTTACCCCGACTGCTATGTAGAGGAGTATGCCGCTCAGAAGAAGGCAGGCGAATACCTGCAGTTCCAGCGCATCGGTTACTTCATGGCCGACCTCGACTCTACACCCGAGAAGCCGGTGTTCAACAAGACTGTCGGCCTGAAGGATACATGGGCAAAACTGAACAAGTAGTACACCTGTAATAGAAGAATATGAATACAGCAGAACTGTTTCTCTGGATACTGGACAACCTGAACTACTGGGTCGTGACTCTCTTCATGGCCATAGAGAGTTCGTTCATTCCCTTTCCGTCGGAGGTTATCGTGCCTCCGGCGGCATGGAAATCGATGGATCCTGCCTGCGGCATGAACTTTGTCCTGGTCATCGTGTTTGCCACAGCAGGTGCTGACGTGGGCGCACTCATCAACTATTACCTGGCCAAATGGCTGGGGCGTCCCATTGTCTACCGCTTTGCCGACAGCCGCATCGGGCACATGTGCCTCATCGACCGCGCTGCCGTAGAGAAGGCGGAGGAGTTCTTCCGCAAGCACGGAGCCACGTCCACTTTCTTCGGCCGTCTGGTTCCTGCCGTACGCCAGCTCATCAGCATTCCCGCCGGACTGGCCGGCATGAACATAGGCAAGTTCCTGCTCTATACCACACTCGGCGCGGGCGTATGGAACACCGTGCTGGCCTTCATCGGATGGGGCATCTACCACTACACCGAGTACAAGACCACCATGGATGTATACAAGCAAGCCACCAAGTACAGCAGCGAGATTGGCCATGTGCTGCTCGCTCTCGCTGTCGTAGTGGTGGCGTTCCTTATATACAAAGGCGTCAAGAAAAAATAAGTCTTTTACTTTACCGTTACCTGCGTGGCACCGTAGCCATACTCCCTGAAAGAGGCATCCTGCCAAGTGCAGTTCTTGTAACGGTATTTCAGTTCCTGCAGCAGAGCCTGCCGCAGCACACCCTCACCCTTGCCGTGGATGAAGACTATCTTCTGTCCACGGCATTTTTTGTGTTCCTCCATGGTCTTCTTGAACACACCGAGCTGATAATGGAGTATGTCTGCCGCATTCATGCCTGCTTTCGTCTCGAGCACCTCGTCGGCATGGAGATCTACCACGAGTGTACCGTCATCCTTGCGGTTCACCTTCTTAGCCTTGTCGGTCACCACCGTCTCCTCTTTGTACATCTGCTCTTTCAGTCGGCGTGAGTCTACCACCAGCGGACGGGCCACCTCGTCGTTCTGCACGATGTGGAAAAGGAGAGCCGGTTGCTCGAAGAAGTCATTCTCCTCAAAGACATGCAGCTTGTAGAACTTCACGGGGTCTATGCGCATCTGCACGTCGATGGCAGGCTTCAGCAGGAAGGGCTTGTCCTTCTTGTAGGCTGTCATCTGTACGGCGATACGGCCCATACTTCCGAGTGCATCCCTGCCAAACTCCTCGATGAAGAGTTTCGTATTGGGTTCTACCTCCCCCTGGGCCTTGAGCGTCCAGGCGTTGCCTTCTGCCACCATATACACAAAATGCAGGTAGTAGTTGCTGTCGTTTACCATATAGGTCTCAAAACGGGTGTTGGTTACCTCCTTGATGTCTATGGGCACAAAGGCGAGACATGCATTGAGCTTGTTGCCGCCGTCACGCTCGCGGGCAGGAGCCTGATAGGTTATCTCGCGGTCAGAGGCGTCATACTCGTCCACAGTCATGTCGGTATCTGTCTCATGGTCGTTAAGAATCGACTTGATGCTCCGGCTGTCGTTGCGCAGTTCGGTGGCAGCATGTGCCTCTGCCTGCTGCTTGGCATCCATCTTGGCAGCTATCATCTTGCCCATGGTATAGTCGTCCTGCTCTACCACTACCACATCACTTACAGGGGTGGGAATCTGAAACCCGTCCTCGTCCTCCACCAATACGATGTTGTTGCCTTGAAAACCGGCCACCTTTCCGCCGCCTGTCTCACTCAGAAATCTTACTTTGTCACCTATCTTCATAGTGTTGTTCTCCATTTTAGTTGTTTATACTGCGTGCAAAGATACAAAACTTTCGCCACAAGACCAAAGCGTGGCATAAAAAGAACACGTACCAGCATCCGCTGATGCAAGTACGTGCGTTTTTGACATCGGCGTTAAAGTACGCCGCGTCCCTACTTACCTTTTACTTAACTAAATATTTGGTTCCGTTACAGATGTACACTCCAGGAGCCAGAATGTACCGTGCATCATCGATGCTGCCCACTTCAGCGACCTTGGCACCGCCCAGCGTGTATATTTTCACGGGTTTGCCGGAGAGAGCGTCATCGGAAGAGAGTGTAGCGATGCTGTTTACCGCATTGCCGTTCACGTCATAATACTTCCCATTCTCGAACAGCAGGTCGGCAGTCTGCGTACCGTTGCCGTTGTTGAAGATGATATGAGTAGGAACGGCAGTAAGCGTACCGCTGTATGTCCACTCCCATATGTCCAGACCGTTGTACTGTCTGCCCGTCTTGACACACGCCACACCAGGCCACTTGCCGCCGGTGTAGTTGGCATCGCCATTGTTGTGGTCCCATACCCATACCATGACGGTAGTCCATGTAGAGGGAGCCACGAAGTAGGCGCAGAGAGCAGCATTGGGGTCTACCTTTTTATATGTATACGAGCCGGTCTTGGTCTTTCCGGTCACACCCGTCTGACTCCAGTTCACGGTCTTGGTGTCACCATACTTCATGTCCTGGCCGATGGTGAAGCTACTTGTCTGTCCGGGAGCCAGCGTCACTTTGGCCTGTCCGTCCACCTGGTACCATCCTTCCGTGCAGTTGTCCGAGAGTGTCACGCTGACACTGAGTGTCTCGGTAAGGAAGTTGCCGCCTTCCTGCGAGAAGGCAATGGTGCCGTCCACCACGGGTGTGTCAGTGTTCCATGTAGTACCAGCCTCTTCGTTGCCGTCATAGGTTTGATTGCCCTTGTGCTGTGCAGAGGAGGCATAGATGAACGGACCGTCCTCTCCTATCTTGCCGCCAGTCCAGTCTTTGACGAGTACACGCACCTGTCCCTGGTTGGACGGGGCGGATACGGTGATAGTAGAACCGGAATAGGTATGACCTGTCACCACATCAGTGTACGTACCGCCGGGACATCCCGTAAAGGTAGCACCACCGTTCAATGCCACCAGCGCATAACTGTCCTTATAGGCACGCTTGAAGGCGATGCCGCCGTTGGCAGTACATCCGTCGGAAGTCCACTGTCCCTTGCGCAGGGCAGGAACGGCCTGACGTATCTTGTTGAGCCGGATGAGGTGCTGTGCCAAGTCGTGGTTGAGTGTAGCAGCAGCATTGCCACTGGCTGTATATTCACCGAAGTCGCTCGCTGATACGTCGCCCGTCAGGTAACCACCGAAGTAGGCACGCCCGGTGTCCGAGAGCGGGCCGTTGGGGCCGTTGTCTATCTTCGAACCACGGCGGAAGCCTATCTCCGAACCATAGTAGAGACACGGAATGCCGCGGAAGGTGAACATGAGCGAGAGATTCTCCGCCCACTGACTGTCACTGCCCGAGAAGCGCACGCCGTCGTTGGGTTGCGGGCCATAGTCGTGACTGTCTACATAGACCACGTTGTAGGTAGCGTCGTTGTAGTGGGTGTCACCCGAGCAAGCCAGACCGTATGCACTTGCTGCCGACGTGAAGTTGTAGTGCAAGGGGAAATCAATGACATTGAAGCCGCTGCTCTGCGAATAGTCCGGTTCATGGTAGGCACCGTTCACCATAAGGGCATTGTTGGTTGTGGGCGAATTGGCCACGTCCTTCAGGCAGAGCGTCATATTGCCAAGAGGGTCTGCCCCCTCTTTCACCTCCTGTTTGTCCCACCACGAAGCGTCGCTGTTCCACTCGCCGAGGAGACTCTCGTCCGACTTCCATGTATAGAAATAAGGCGACAGGCAGTCCTGGTCGCGGTACTGTACACCACCGAAACGGGCACACACCTCACCGTACATAAAGAAGGGAGCCTGGTTGAGGCGCTTGCTCTTGTATTTCTCGCCGGCAGCGGCAAACTGCGGTATGAAGACCTTGTTGAAGGTGAGTCGGGAGATGTGTCCGGAGGTATCGATACGGAAGCCGTCCACACCCATCTCTATAAACCGGGTGTAGCACTTCACGAGATATTCTGCCACGGCATCGTTCTCAGTGTTGAGGTCTACGCAATCACCGGCTATCTGTCCCCACCATCGCGAAGGCGCATCCCAGTTCCAGCTGTTGGCCACATGGTGCCAGTAGTTATGCGTGTCATGGTTCTTGCCGTCGGTATTCTTCATCTGTGCCAAACGCCTTTGGTACTGCACGTTCTCATTGTCGAGATAGTCACTGCCCAATTTGTCTTCCTCGGGAATCATGCAGGAGTTGATGTAAGCCTGGTTACGCAGTTTCGTGTCGCGCTCGAAGAGCTTGCAGAGATTCTCCTCACCGAAGTTGCCTGTGTGGTTGAGCACAATGTCAAGAATAATCTTGATGCCTTTGGCATGTGCCTTGTCGATGAGTTCCTGGAACATCACGTCACCGCTCTTCGTGCCGTCGCTGCTCTGATAACGGCAGTCTACCTTGGTAAAGTCCATAGCATGGTAGCCATGGTAGTCGTAGCCGGATGCATTCTGCACCACGGGGGTAATCCAGATGGCGGTGAATCCAAGAGCCTTGATGTAATCGAGCTTGTCGATGATACCCTGGAAGTCACCTCGCCAACATGGATCCTTTGTATTCTTCTGCTGTTCCAGGTTGTCCCAGCACAGCACGTTGTTTCCCGTGTCACCGTCGTAGAAGCGTGTGGTTATGACAAAATAGATACTCTCGTCGCGGAAGTCGGTGCGGTTTGCCGTGAAAGTGTCACTGGCCGTCACCGTCTGCACTGCAGGTGCCGACAGCAGCATCAGTGCTGCCCATAGTGTTGTGGTCAATCGTCGCATAGTGTCTTTAGTTATGAGGTTTTGTGCTTGGTCAATCCCAGAGGCTTGACTTGTGTGACATGTACAGTTTTGGTTCATCTTCGTCGAAGAAGGATGAATCGATGTGCGAGGTGTGCCCCTTGGCACCAAACTCGTCTGTCTGTTCGCCCTCCTTGAAGGAGGTGGCGGTCATCACTACCTCGGCCATAACGGGAGTGAGGGTAAGGAGGGGCTGTATGTATTTTTTCTTTTCCATAGCTGTTTTTTTTACCTTTTTACTTCTTTACTTTTTTACCTTTATAAATATAGATGCCCTTGGTGGGGTGCGATACCTTGATGCCCTGCAAGGTGTAATAGGCATCGTCGCCATCGTAATTGCGAACCGTATTCTGCAACTCGCTGATACCGGTAGTACTACCATTCCACGGGTCTATGTCGAAGGAGATAGCCATACGGGCAGCACTGCTGTTGTCATCGGTATTCTCCTTTACATCGCCAGTTAGCTGCCCGTTGAAGTCAAGCTTGGACGACGGGATTCTGAGGTAGGCATACCCTGCTTTCACCGTTCCGGCGGCACGGAAGAAGCCCCAGTAGTCAGATGGTTTTTCCGAGTCTGCGACATGGGTGTAGTTCTCCTTGTAATATTTGGTCTTGGAGAACTGGTTCAGGGCGAAGTGGCGCGTCTTGTAGTCGTACTTGCCGTCCTCTGTCATCACGTAGGTACCGTTCTCTATGGTCAGTCCGTAGAGTGATGCAACAAGATAATTGGCATAGGTTTCACCATTATAGCTTTTGCTCCACCACTCTTCGGGGGTGTCTGTCAAGGTCACACTTTCGTCGGCACTGGTAAGGACCTCGAACTTCTGCGTCGTGGCCTCGGTCAGTGTATTGGAGTAAATGAGTACTACCGGCTCGCTCTCGGGAATGTACTTAAGGCTACGCAGTTGGACGGTGCCATTGCTCTTTCCGTTATAAGAGGTATTCTCCGTAGAAGCCTCAAAGTCGTGTGCAGCATACGCCTTATAACCCTCGGGCAACTTGAGGTTGAGCGTGCTGCAGAAAGTACGAATGCCCGACTTGGGAATCACCACATCCATGTTCTCGTCCTTTACCAGTTCGATGCGGTAGGTACTGGTGGTGGTGTTGAGATGGATAACATAATAGTTGTAGCTGTCGTCTACCAACGGGTTGAGACTCTGCTCGCCGTTGCAGACCATATTGTCGCCCGAAGAAATGTAACCGGACACTGCTACAGCTCCGCTAAGAGCAGAAGCATCATACTCGTCCTGCAACTGCGGACGCACTACATAGTTCCAGATACTATTTGAATCATACGAACTTTTAGTGGTGCCGTTTCTGTTGGTGTCATCAAACACTGAAGATGGCAAGAATGAGAAATAGAGATTCTTGTAAGTCGGCGACTGGTTAGCAGACTTCTTGACGATGCCCGAATAGACGATACTGTCCACCACGCTATTGTCTATCGGATTAAGATAGATACGCTTCGACATCTTCAATGCAGTTACCTTAGTAGACTGATAAGTATTGGCATCATTCACATACCCCAGCATGTAGAAGTCCTCAAGATCTGCTTTTTTGTTGACCGTAGAGGTATTCTTGTAGCTTAAGGATGAAGACGATGAATTATACATTTCGCAGTAAAGGGCATCAATGCTCTTGTTAACGTAGAGCGAGACTGAATTGGCAGCAATGGCATACGAAACATTGTTATTCTGCTGATTCACACTGCGCTCTACTTTTGCTCCCGTATTAAGTCCAATAGTGTATGAAACACCGCTTCCTTTCTTGACAATAAAGCAGTTGGAGCTATTCCCTGTCGTGTAAGCCTCGTTGTAATAGCCTGTCATCGACGTATAGTTGACGCTGCTGAGATAGGAGCAATTATTGCCAAATGTGGAGTTGTCATTGGCCGGACGGAACTGGACATTCGTGTTCTTGCCCCGTACATATATCTTCACCTCGTTGTCTTTCACGCCAGGCAGCGCCTCATCCTTGAAGCCTATCGTCCATTTCTGGTAATCGTACTCGGTCGAGTTTCTCTTGCGCGAAGCTGTCATCGGCAGGATGACGGTCTTGCCATCGTATGTAGCAACTACCTCGTAGGCAGTATCAAAAGTCTTGTCGAGTCCGGTTGTGTTGTAATAGCCGTTGTCTACTACGGCAAAGCCGTCTTGGCCTGAGGCTGGATACTGATTACTGCCGCCATCATTGAAGATTACTTTTGTTTCAGAAAGTTTGTCTTGTGGCACCGTTATCTTCCATGAGGCGATACTCATGCCGTTCAAGGTTTCCTTCTTTGCGGTCCATTCATCGTCGGTAGTTGCGGTGGCTTCCGTTCCTGACCAATCGCCAAGCAGTTTGGTGGCAGAATTTCCACTGCCATAGTAGGCATAGGCTTTTACTGTGTTCCAAGAGGAGGGGTAAAGGAAATGGACTGTCACATTGGTCTCCTCGGCCATCAGATGATAGGGCATGCACACCATGGCACACACTAACATGAATAATGCAAATATTCGTTTCATCTTTGTAAGTTTAAGTTTTTATTATTGGTAAATAGTTGTCGTTCGCCTTTTCCGGA
>CAVKZC010000010.1:0-31232 GCA_963660455.1 Sphaerochaetaceae bacterium
CAAAAGAGAACCGGGGCGTACCACACAATATATGGTGGTGCGCCCCGGTTTTCTTTTTGGGGTAAATGTTGTTTTACGTTTACAAGTCGTCAAAATTGATGGCTTCCTCCTTGGGGCGAGCCTTCGGCTTCTCGTGGTGCGCCGGTTCCTCGCCCTGCTTGTTGTGTTCCACGCCAGATATTACCTCTCCCTGCTCCGAGCCGGGCTCGCGCACGATGACATTGCCGTCCTCGTCCACCTCTTCCATGGCCAGGCTGTCTACCGCCGTGGTGTCTACCTTGGCCCTGGGCACATAGCTGGCACACTGGTACATGTCGCGTGTGATGTCATCGTCGTGCGGCTTGTCAAACTTGCCGTGGTACTTCTGGTAGTTGGGGTCGGAGAAGAGAGCCTGCAGGAAGTAGCCGCATACGGGGAGCGCCGTGCGTGAGCCCTGTCCCAAGGCACCCGTGCGGAAGTGGATGCAGCGGTATTCGCCACCTACCCATGCGCCACACACCAGCTTGGGGCTGACACACATAAACCAGGCGTCGGAGTGGTTGTTGGTGGTGCCGGTCTTGCCGCCGAACTCCGTGTCGCGGAAGTTGCCCACATAGCCCCAGAGGCTCTGCGACGTGCCGCCCGGCTCGCGCATGCCGCCCTGCAGCAGCTGCTGCATGAGGAAGGCCGACTTGTAGGGGATGACCTGCTCCTCATCGGTAGGAGCCGTATATACTTCCTTGCCGTCGCGGTCGACGATGCGCGTGACGAGCACGGGCGCATGGTGGCGGCCGCCTGCTGCCACCGTGCTGTAGGCGGAAGCCATCTCCAGCAGGTTGACATCGCTCGAACCGAGAGCCAGCGACGGCGTGTCGTCGAGCGGACTATGGATGCCCATCTTTTGGGCGGTCTCTATGATGCGCTTGATGCCCATCTCCTGTCCCAGGCGAACGGCCACGGAGTTGATACTCTTGGCAAAGGCACTCTTCAGGGGGATGGAGTCACCCGAGAAGGAACCATTGGCGTTGGAGGGTGTCCAGCGCACCATCTCGTGCTTCCTCTTGTCGTACACCTCCATCGAGATGTATTCGTCGCGGCGCTTGTCGCACGGCGTAAGCCCCTGGTTCATCGCCTCGGTATAGACAAAGAGCTTGAAGGTAGAACCGGGCTGGCGCTGCGCCGTTACCTTGTCGTATTTCCAGGCATCGAAGTCGATGTCGCCCACCCATGCCTTGACGGCTCCCGTCTCTGGCTCCATGGCCACGAAGGCACAGTGCATGAAGGTGGTCATGTACTTGATGGAGTCTTCGGAGGTCATCATCTTCGTGACCGTTCCCTTGTCATAGTCGAACACCTTCACGGGGTGAACCCACTCGCGGTAGTAGTAGGCCACGGAGTCGGGGTTGTTGGGGAAGCGTGCCACGAGGGCCCTGTAGAAGGGCTGCCGCTCGGCTATGCCCTGTATGAAGCCGGGTATGACCTGGTGTTTCTCGTCCTGCCAAGGCTCCTGGCGCAGCCATCCCTTCTCCTGCTTGCGGTTGATGCCCCAGTGGTTGTTGAAGTTCTGCTGCACCTGCTTCATCTGCTTGCGTGCCGCATCCTCGGCATATTTCTGCATGCGCGTGTCGATGGTGGTGTATATCTTCAGACCGCTGGAGTAGAGGTCGTAGCCCTCGTCTCGGCACCAGTCGGCCAAGTAGTCGGCCACGGCCTCGCGGAAGTATTTGGCCTGCCCGTCGTAGTTCTCCTCCACCTTGAAGTCGAGCTTGATGGGCAGCTGACTCAGTTCGTTGTAACGCTCGCGCGAGAGGTCGCCGTGTGTCACCATGTTCATCAGCACCACGTTGCGACGCGCCAGACTGTGCTCGGGATTGCTCTTGGGATTATAGTAGGTGGTGGCCTTGAGCATGCCCACGAGCACGGCGGCCTGCTCGGTGCTGAGCTGGTCGGGCGACACGTTGAAGTAGGTCTTGGCTGCTGTCTTGATGCCGTAAGAGTTGGAGCCGAAGTCTACCGTGTTGGCATACATGGTGATGATCTCCTTCTTGCTGTAGATGGCCTCCAGTTTGGCGGCGATGATCCACTCCTTGCTCTTCACGATGAGTATGCGCAGGCCGGGCACCTTGCCGAGCAGGCCCGTGGAGTATTGCGAGCGCACGCGGAACATGTTCTTGGCCAACTGCTGGGTGATGGTAGAGGCGCCGCGCGCATCGTGATGGAGCAGGGCGTCCTTCATCGCACCGAACAGACCTATGGGGTCGATGCCCAGATGCTTGTAGAAGCGCTCGTCCTCGGTGTCGACAAGGGCCTTGAAGAAGTCGGGCGCCACCTCCTCGTATTTTACGGGGGTGCGGTTCTCGTTGAAGTATTTGCCTATCAGCTTGCCGTCGGCACTGTATATCTCGGAAGCCTCGCTTGTCTGCGGATTCCTGATGCCCGAGAAGAAGCCGGGCGACTTGCCGAAGAGCCAGAGGAAATTGATGTCTACGGCACCTAAGTAGAGGATAAAGGCCAGGATGCAGCTTACGGCGGCTACTGCCGTCTTGGTGTACCATGCCCTGCCGCGGTAGAGGCTGGCGTACCAGGTGCAGAAGCTGCGCAGCCGGCGCCATAACCACAAGGGGAGTCTCTTGATGTTGCTCATATTGTGTTTTTAGTAATGTATAAGTCGTGTTTCGATTTTTTCGGATGTCATTCCTAAGACGTTACAAAGGTAGTAAAATTATCTGTCTTGCAGCCGAGTGTCTACATATTTTATGATTTCTTTAATGTTGTCGGGGTGAAACCACGTGATGTCCTGGTCGCGCTTGAACCATGTGAGCTGTTTGCGCATGTATTCACGGCTGTGCGACTGTATCTGACGGATGGCCTCGTCGCGGTCGGTGGCTCCGTCGAAGTAGGCGAACATCTCCTTGTAGCCCACGGTGCGTAGCGAGGTAAGCTCGCGGTGGGGATAGACGCTGCGCGCCTCTGCCTCCAGCCCATGGTCCATCATCTGCAGCACGCGGCGGTTGATGCGGTCGTATAGTTCGGCACGGTCGCGGTTCAGCCCCACCTTCACGATGCGGAACGGGCGCTCTTTCCGGGCTGCTGTGCGGAAGGAGGTGTAGGTGTGGCCCGTCTGGTGGCATATCTCCAGCGCATGCACCACGCGCCGCGGGTTCTTCCTGTCCACGACGGCCCAGTGCTCGGGGTCTTTCTCCTTCAGTTCGGCCACCAGTGCCTCCAGCCCCTCGTCTGCGAGGCGTTGCTTCATCCAGGCACGGATGTCGTCCCTTACGGTGGGTATGTCGTCGATGCCCTTGCACACGGCGTCGATGTACATCATGCTGCCGCCCGTGAGCAGCGCTGTGTCGTGGCGGGGGAATATCTCGTCCTGCAGCAGGCTCATCACGTCTTCTTCATACTGTGCGGCACTGTAGTAGTCCTCTATGTGGTGGTTGCCTACGAAATAATGTCTCACTCTCTGCTGCTGTGCCGCCGTGGGTGCTGCCGTGCCTATGGGTATCTCTGCAAAGATCTGGCGGGAGTCGGCATTGACGATGGGGGTGCCGAGGTGTTCGGCCAGCGTAAGGCACAAGTCGGTCTTGCCCACGCCCGTAGGTCCGGGAACAACGAACAGGGTCTTCATCATGTTTTCTTTCTCTTTTTTATCATAAAAAAGGCATTCTTGCTTGGGGCTTGGCTCCTAAGCAAGAATGCCTCTATCTATCTTATTTTCCGTTTTCCTTTATCGGATGATGCCCCGCTTGGATGACTCCACGAAGTCGATGATGTACTGTATCTCGGGTGTTATCTGCAGGGTGTTCTTGATCTCCTGGAGGCCTTCCTTCATCACTCCCTTGGAGTAGAGGAGGCGGTAGGCTTCGTGGATGTGCTGTATCAGGTCATTGCTGAAACCGCGGCGGCGAAGCCCCACGAGATTGAGGCCTGCAAAGCGTGTAGGCTCTTTTCCTGCAATGACATAGGGCGGGATGTCGAGCGAGAAACGGCAGCCTCCCTGTATCATCACATATCCGCCAATGTGGCAGAACTGGTGGGTGAGCACGGCAGCACTGACGATGGCATTGTCGTCTACCGTCACCTCGCCGGCAAACTTGGTGGAGTTGCCTATGATGAGGTTGTTGCCCAGCACACAGTCGTGTGCCACGTGCATGTTCTCCATGAGCAGGCAGTTGCTGCCCACTACGGTCTTGCCCTTGGAGGCTGTGCCGCGCGAGATGGTGACATTCTCGCGGATGCTGTTGTTGTCGCCTATCTCGCATATGCTGTCCTCGCCGCGGAACTTGAGGTCTTGCGGCTTGGTGGAGATGCTGGCTCCGGGGAATATCTCGTTGCCGTTGCCGAGGCGTGTGCCTACATTGAGGGTAACGCTGTTCTGCAACACGTTGTTGTCGCCGATGACCGTGTCCTTGTCTATGTAGCAGAAAGGACCGATGATGTTGCCGTCACCGAGCTTGGCCTCGGGGTGGACGTATGCCAAAGGACTTATCTGGTTCATAATAAAATATATGTATTCTGTTATTTGTTCTTTACTATCTGTGCTGTGAATGTAGCTTCTGCCACCACCTGGTCGCCCACGAACATGTAGCCCTTCATCGAACTGATGCCGTGGCGCACGGGAGCCAACAGCTCTACGCGGAAGAGGAGGGTGTCGCCCGGTACCACCTTGCGGCGGAACTTCACGTCGTCGAGCTTCATGAAGTAGGTGCTCCAGCGTTCAGGCTCTTCCAGCTGGTTGAGTACCAGCAGACCGCCACACTGTGCCATGGCCTCTACCTGCAGTACGCCCGGCATGACAGGCTCTTCGGGGAAATGGCCCTGGAAGAAAGGCTCGTTGCTTGTCACGTTCTTGATGCCCACGATGCTGGTGGGACCCATGGAGATGACCTTGTCCACCAGCTGCATGGGGTAGCGGTGGGGGAGGAGCTGGCGTATGCGGATGTTGTCCATGACGGGAGCCTCGTTGGGGTCGTAGATGGGGGCCTGTATCTCGTGCTTCCTTATCTCCTTGCGCATGAGTCGCGCAAACTGGTTGTTGATGGTATGGCCGGGGCGCGTGGCGATGATGCGGCCCTTGATGGGCTTGCCGATGAGCGCCATGTCGCCTATGATGTCGAGCAGCTTGTGGCGTGTACACTCGTTCTCCCATTGCAGCGGCTTGTGCTGGATGTAGCCCAGCTTCGTGGCGTCCATGCGGGGCACTTTCAGTGTGTCGGCCAACTGGTCGAGCTGCGCCTGGTCTATCTGCCGTTCGTAGATGACGATGGCATTGTCGAGGTCGCCGCCCTTGATGAGGTTGGCCTGCAGCAAGGGCATGATGTCACGTACGAAGACGAAGGTGCGCGCTGCGGCTATGTCCTCGGCATAGGTGTTCATCTTGTCGAGTGTGGCAAACTGGCTGTTGACAAACTTGCTCTCGAACGAGCACATCGCCGTGATGCTGAAGTCTTCGTCAGGAAGGATCGTGATGACGGAGCCTGTAGCCTCGTCCTTCACCTCTATCTTGTGGCGGATGATGTAATAGTCTTTCTCGGCGTTCTGCTCTTCTATGCCTATGGACTTGATCTTTTCCACGTACATGGCTGCCGAACCGTCGAGGATGGGGAACTCGGGGCCGTTTACTTGGATGATACAGTTGTCTATGCCCAGTGCGTAGAGGGCGGACATGCCGTGCTCGATGGTGGACACGCGGATGTCTCCCTTGCCCAGCACAGTGCCGCGCTGAGTGTCTATCACGTTCTCGGCTATGGCATCGATGACGGGCTGGCCGTCCAGGTCGATGCGCTGTATCTTATAACCCGTGTTCTCCGGTGCGGGATTGAAGGTCACCGTGAGGCTGAGACCTGTGTGCAATCCTTTTCCGCACAGCGAGAAGCTACCTTTCAGGGTTTTCTGTTTTGACATAATTCTTATCTGTTTATGGCACGGATCACTGTGTTGTTAAATTCATTTTAGGCACGATTCCCTGCCTTATAAATGTCCCTTATATCCGTGCCTTATGTTTTCTATTTGGTTTTCTTCAGTTCTTCGATTTCTTTGCGCAGGTCCTGCAGTTCCTTGTACATGTCGGGCAGGCGGCGGAAGATGGCCTGCGACTTGAAGTAGGAGCGTGGCTGCATCGGTGGCGTGCCGATCAGTTCCTGACCACCCTTCAGACTGCCCGGCACTCCGCTCTGTGCACCGAGGAATACCTTGTCGCCGATGGTGATGTGCCCCGCAATGCCTACCTGGCCGCCGAACATGCACCATTGTCCCACCTTGGCGCTTCCGGCTACGCCCACCTGTGCCGACATCACCGTGTTCTCGCCTATGTCGGTGTTGTGGGCTATCTGTACAAGGTTGTCGAGCTTCACGCCCTTGCGTACATAGGTGCTGCCCATCGTGGAGCGGTCGATGCAGGTGTTGGCACCTATCTCCACATTGTCCTCTATCGTGACGATACCTATCTGCGGTATCTTGTCGTAGCCTTCGGCCGAGGGAGCGAAACCGAAGCCGTCAGCACCGATCACGCTACCGGAGTGTACGGTGACGTTGTTGCCCAGACGACATCCGTGGTAGATGCTCACGTTGGGGTAGACAAGGGCGTTTTCGCCTATCTTCACGCCGTCGCCGATGTAGGCGTGCGGATAAATCTGGCTTCCCTTGCCCACCTCGGCACCGTCGCCGATGTAGGCGAACGCACCCACATAGACACCTTCTGCCACCTTAGCCTTGGGCGACACGAAGGCCAGGGAGTCGATGCCGGTCTTCTTGGGCTTCATGGATTCGTACATCTGCAGCAGCTTGGCCACACATTCGTAGGCGTTCTTTACGCGGATGAGGGTGGTGGAGACGGGATGCTCGAGCACCACGCTCTCGTCTATCAGCACCACGCTCGACTTGGTGTCGTAGACATAGTGCGTATATTTGGGATTGGAGAGAAACGAGATGGCACCCTCCTTGCCTTCTTCTATCTTGGCAAAGGTGTTGACCGTGGCATTCTCGTTGCCTTCTATTTTGCCCTCTACAAACTGGGCTATCTGTTGAGCTGTAAATTCCATATATCTGTTTATATCCGTTTCTTGTGACATCCGGTGTGTGTGCCGGAGTGTCTCGTGGTTAGCTTAATGTCTGAATATTGTCTGCAAATATAGCAAAAAAGATTCATACCTTGTAAAAGTCTTGTAATATTTTTGCCTTTTTAATGCAAACATTGGTCTATTTCGACAAAAAGTACCGATTTTTAGGCAATTTTCTACAGTTTGGTCAGTTCTTCAGCCATCTGCTCTTGCAGTTCCTTGGCTTTCTGACCTGCCACCTCTGCAAAGTCTTCGCCCTGGCTGGCATAGATGATGCCGCGCGACGAGTTGACGAGCAGGCCGCAGTCTGGCGTGATGCCGTATTTGCATACCTCCTGAAGGCTGCCGCCCTGTGCCCCTACGCCCGGGACAAGGAGGAAGTGCGTGGGAGCCACTTTGCGTATGTCGGCAAACATGCTGCCCTGTGTGGCACCCACCACATACATCATGTTGTCGCTGTTGCCCCATTCCTGGCTCTTGCGCATCACTTTCTCGAAGAGGCGCTCGCCCTTCGTGTCCTCCGTGAGCTGGAAGTCGTGGCTTCCCTTGTTGCTCGTAAGCGCAAGGAGAATGACCCATTTGCCTTCGTACTCGAGGAACGGCTTCACGGAGTCCTCGCCCATATAGGGAGCCACCGTCAGGGCATCGAGGTTGTATTCCTCGAAGAATGTGCGGGCATACATCTTCGACGTGTTGCCTATGTCGCCGCGTTTGGCGTCGGCGATGACGAAATGGTGGGGGTAGTTGTCGTTGAGGTAGGCTATGGTGCGCTCGAAGGCTATCATGCCGGCGATGCCCATGCTTTCATAGAAGGCCAGGTTGGGCTTGTACGACACGCAGTAGGGGGCTGTAGCGTCGATGATGGCCTTGTTGAAGGCAAAGATGATGTCTTCCGTCTTGTCGTATTGCTGTGTAAGGTGGGCAGGCACCTTCTTGATGTCGGTGTCCAGTCCTACGCACAGGAAACTCTTCTTGCTGAATATCTGTTCTGTCAGTTCTTTTCTGTTCATGTCTTTGTGTTCTTGGTGGGTTACAGTTCGTTCTCCTTCAGTTTTTCTGCATTCTCGGCTACGGTGAGTGCGTCTATCATCTCCTGTATGTCACCGCCCAGGAAACCATTGAGGTCGTGTGTGGTGAAGCCGATGCGGTGGTCGGTGACGCGTCCCTGCGGGAAGTTGTAGGTGCGTATCTTCGCACTGCGGTCGCCGGTAGACACCAGGCTCTTGCGCCTGCTGGCTATGTCGTCCACGTACTTCTGGTGCTCGCGGTCGTGTATGAAGGTGTAGAGGCGGCTCAGGGCGCGCTCCTTGTTCTTGGGCTGGTCGCGCGTCTCGGTACACTCGATGAGTATCTCCTCCACTTCGCCCGTGTTGGGATTCTTCCAGGGGTAGCGCAGGCGTACGCCCGACTCCACCTTGTTGACGTTCTGGCCGCCGGCTCCGCTGGAACGGAAGGTGTCCCATTTGATGTCGCCCTCGTTGATGTTCACCTCAAACTTGTCGGCCTCGGGCAGTACGGCAACGGTAGCTGCAGAGGTGTGCATGCGCCCCTGTGTCTCGGTGGCAGGCACACGCTGCACGCGGTGTACGCCCGACTCGTATTTCAGCGTGCCGTACACGTCCACTCCGCTCACGGCGAAGTCGATCTCCTTGAATCCGCCTACCGCACCCTCCGAGACAGAGGTGACGCTCACGGTCCAGCCTTTCGACTCGCAGTATTTCTTGTACATGGCAAAGAGGTCGCCGGCAAAGAGTGCTGCCTCGTCGCCGCCCGCACCGGCCCTGATCTCCATCTGTACGTTCTTGGCGTCTTCAGGGTCTTTGGGCACAAGGGCAATCTTTATCTCCTCTTCCAGTTTGGGCTGCAGGGCCTCGTTCTCGTTCAGTTCTTCGCGGGCCATTTCCTTCATGTCGGGGTCGCTCTCGTTGGCAAGGATGTCCTTGGCTTCCTTGATGGCGTTGAGACAGTCGATGTATCTCTTGCGGGCATCCATGATGTCGCCCAGGTCCTTGTATTCCTTGGTGAGCTTGACGTAGCGCCCCTGGTCGGCTATGACATCGGGGTCTGTGATGAGGGTGCTGACCTCTTCGTAGCGACTCTCGAGGCCGTCCAGTTTCTGTAGTATGTTGTTGTTGTCCATTGTTTGTTTCTTTTTGTGGCACGGAATATTTTTTGACACGTGTAATCTGTGCCTAAAAGCATCAGTACTCGAAAGTGCCGAACTCGCTCTTGATGGTGAGGCTGCGCTTGCCTTCCTCTATGTGTCCTACAATCTGTGCGTCGATGTTGAAGCTCTTGCTGATGTTGATGACCTCGTCGGCCATTTCCGGACGCACGTATATCTCCATGCGGTGACCCATGTTGAATACCTGGTACATCTCTTTCCAGTCGGTGCCCGAGCAGTCGTGTATGGCACGGAAGAGGGGCGGCACGGGGAACATGTTGTCCTTTACCACCTTGCAGTCTTCGCCCACGAAGTGGAGCACTTTGGTCTGTGCGCCACCCGTGCAGTGTACCATGCCGTGTATCTCCGGTCGCATCTTGTCGAGCAGCTGCTTGATGACCGGTGCGTAGGTGCGGGTGGGGGAGAGTACCAGTTCGCCGGCACAGAGCGGAGAGCCCTCCACGGTGTCCGTGAGCTTGTACTTGCCGCTGTATACCAGTTCTTCGGGTACGGCATGGTCGTAGCTCTGGGGATATTTCTCGGCCAGATACTTGGCAAAGACGTCATGGCGTGCGGAGGTGAGTCCGTTGCTGCCCATTCCTCCGTTGTATTTCTTCTCGTAGGTGGCCTGTCCTGTAGAGGAAAGTCCCACGATGACATCGCCCGGGCGTATGTTGGCATTGTCTATGACGTCGCTGCGCTTCATGCGGCAGGTGACGGTAGAGTCGACGATGATGGTGCGCACCAGGTCGCCCACGTCGGCCGTCTCGCCTCCCGTGGGATAGATGCCTATGCCCATGTCTCGCATTTCGTGCAGCAGTTCGTCCGTGCCGTTGATGATGGCCGAGATGACTTCACCCGGAATCAGCATCTTGTTGCGTCCTATGGTGGAAGAAACGAGTATGTTGTCCACAGCACCCACACACAGCAGGTCGTCGGTGTTCATCACTACTGCATCCTGGGCTATGCCCTTCCATACGGAGAGGTCGCCCGTTTCCTTCCAGTACATGTAGGCGAGGCTCGACTTGGTTCCGGCTCCGTCGGCATGCATGATGTTGCAGTACTCAGGGTCTCCGCCCAGTATGTCTGGGATGATTTTGCAGAAAGCCTGCGGGAAGATACCCTTGTCTATGTTCTTGATGGCATTGTGCACATCTTCTTTGGCAGCGCTTACTCCGCGCATCATGTATCTGTTGTCCATAGTTCGCTATTGTTGGATGGTGTATGTTGTCTTTTCTTTATATTATCGTGCGTCCTGAAAATCCACGCATTGTTTATTTCCTGTTGTCTACGGCTTGCCCTTTGTGTCGGCTTTGTCGGTGTTTTAATCGTCCGTATGCCAGAAGTCCCATGAGGCGAAGGCCTGCAGTAACAGCATTTCCAGCCCGTTCTTCACGTTGGCGCCGTGTTTCTTTCCTTTCTTCATGAAGAGAGTCTCGTCCGGGTTGTAGATGAGGTCGTAGAGCAGTGTATGGCTGTCCATGCTTTCATAGGGCAGTTTGGGACATTCGTCCACATGCGGGTACATGCCCACCGGCGTGCAGTTGACGATGACATTGTATTCCTTTATCACCTCGGGCGTTATCTTGTCGTACTGTATGGTGCCGGGGCGTTCGAAACGGCTCACGAATACCGTCTCCAGTCCGAGCGACTTGAGTCCGTAGTCTACGGCTTTCGATGCTCCGCCTGTGCCGAGGATGAGCGCCTTCTTGTGGCAAGACTCGATGAGGGGTTCGATACTGCGTGTGAAGCCGATGACATCGCTGTTGTATCCTTTCAGGGTAGTCTGCTTCCCTCTGTGTTCAACCTTGATGACATTGACAGCACCGATGGCTGTTGCCTCAGGACTGATGAAGTCGAGGTAGCTGAGAACCTTTTCCTTGTAGGGTATGGTGACATTCAGTCCCTTCAGTTCGGGGTTTGTGTCGAGTACCTCTGCGAGGTCTTCGATGCGCGGGATCTCGAAATTGATGTACTTGGCATTGATGCGTTCGTTGTCAAACTTCTCGTTGAAGTAGTTCTTCGAGAAGGAATGCCCCAGCGGGTAGCCTATAAGTCCATATTTGTCCATGCTGCTAACGGTTGCTTTGTTTGGTTTGTTTCTTTTATTGGTGCTCTCTCGGTGTTCCTGCACGTGTTCGCTCACTTGGTGGCAAAGTACATGGTACAGATGCCGAAGGTGAGTCTTCTGAATTCGGCTTGGCTGAATCCGGCTTTCTTCAGTATCTCCATCATGGTTTCCCCCTGGGGGAATGCCTCGATGGTGGCTGTGAGATAGCTGTAGGCACTGCTGTCTTTGGATATCAGTCTGCCATATATGGGCAGAACGGTATGCGAATAGACATGGAACAACTGCTTCATGGGGAAGCTGACGGGTGTGGTCAGTTCGATGATGCATAGATGTCCGCCCTTTTTCAGCACGCGGCACATCTCCTTGAGTCCCTGGTCCAGGTTCTGGAAGTTGCGTATGCCGAAGGCTGCGGTGACGGCATCGAATGTCTCGTCTTCTATCGACAGGTGCAGGCAGTCTTCCTTGCGGAAGGAGATGATGTTGTCCAGCTTCTCCCGTTTCACCTTTTGCCGCCCTATCTCCATCATCCCTTCGGAAATGTCGGCTCCGACGAGTTGCTGCGGATGCAGGGTCTTGGCGGCGAGGATGGCGAAGTCGCCGGTTCCGGTCGCAATGTCGAGCATCTTTGCGGGCTTGTAGCTTGCCAACCGCTCTATGGCCTTGCGCCGCCACCTCTTGTCGATATCCCACGACAGGCGGTGGTTGAGCGTGTCGTAGGTAGGAGCGATGTTGTCGAACATCTCTTCCACCAGCTTGCCCTTTTCTCCTTCGCCCTCATAGGGCTTTATCTTTTCCTGTTCGTACATTACGCGCGTACCTTATATTATATATAGTATATGCAACGGGGACTCCCCGCCGCAGTATCTGAAACTATATGGTTTGTGAGGCAAAAAGCATATACTTGCGCCTCACAAACCATATGTCTGCATTTAGCTTTATTTTCTGTTTGCTGCAAGCCACTGGCTCACGTTCTTTTCTATGCGTGCCGCGATGTCGCCCTCCTCGGTGGCCTTGTCAAACTTCTCGCCGGTGATGTGCTCGTACAGCTCGATGTAGCGGTCGGATACGCTCTCGGCATATTCGTCGGTTATTTCAGGCATCTGCTGTCCTGGCTCGTTCATGAAGTTGTGCTCGATGAGCCACTGGCGCACAAACTCCTTGGAGAGTTGCTTCTGCGGTTCGCCCTTGGCCAGCTTCTCCTCGTATCCGTCGGCATAGAAGTAACGGCTGGAGTCGGGAGTGTGGATCTCGTCGATGAGGTAAACCTTTCCGTCGCGCTTGCCGAACTCATACTTCGTATCGACGAGGATAAGTCCCTGCTTGGCTGCTATCTCCTGGCCGCGCTGGAAGATGCGGCGGGTGTAGTCTTCCATGACAGCATAGTCTTCCGCACTGACGATGCCCTGGGCGATGATTTCTTCTTTCGAGATGTTCATGTCGTGGCCTTCGTCTGCCTTGGTGGTAGGAGTGATGATAGGTTCGGGGAAACGCTCGTTCTCCCTCATTCCGTCGGGCAGCTTCACGCCGCAGAGCTCGCGGCATCCCTTCTGGTATTCTCTCCAGGCACTTCCTGTAAGTATGGAACGGATAATCATCTCCACGCGGAAACCTTCACACTTCAGGCCTACCGTAACCATGGGGTCGGGTGTAGCAAGCTTCCAGTTGGGACAGATGTCTGTAGTGGTGTCCAGGAATTTGGCAGCAATCTGGTTGAGTACCTGTCCCTTGAAGGGGATACCCTTGGGCAGCACTACGTCGAAAGCTGAGATTCGGTCGGTGGCGACCATTACGAGAATGTCGTCATCAATGTCGTAAACGTCGCGTACCTTGCCGTGGTAGACACTCTTCTGTCCATCGAAATGGAACTCTGTTTTGGTTAATGCTTTCATCGCTTTTATACTTTGAGAAATTTAAAACTATGTCTGTAATGTTGGAGGAGTTAAGGAGTTAAAACAACAGCCTTGCTTTTTGCGGTAGCGCTTTTGCCCTTGCAGGGCGCTCGTTAGCCCTTTGCTTACCCAGGGCGTTGCCCTGGGCTAGGCGCTTCTGCCCTTTCAGGGCGTGTGGGGAAAGCAATTGAATTCTTCACTCTTCGTTGGCTTTCCCTTCGGCCGCCGAGCGTTGCTTCTTCACTCTTCACTCTTCCGTTCTTCACTCTTCGTTTTCTTTTCCTTGTCGTGGCGTTCGTATGCGTTGACAATGCGTGTCACGAGTTTGTGGCGCACGATGTCCTTTTGTCCCAGATGCACCACACCGATGCCCTCCACCCCGTCGAGTATGGCGAGGGCTTCCTTCAGTCCGCTACGTTGCTCGTGGGGAAGGTCCACCTGTGTCAGGTCGCCCGTGATAATCATCTTGGTGTTCGTGCCCATGCGGGTAAGGAACATGCGTATCTGCTGCGAGGTGGTGTTCTGCGCCTCGTCCAGGATGACGATGGCATCGCTCAGGGTGCGTCCGCGCATGAAGGCAAGGGGCGCTATCTGTATGGTACGCTTCTCCATCATGTCCTGCAACTTGACGGCAGGTATCATGTCTTCGAGGGCGTCGTAGAGCGGTTGCAGGTAAGGGTCTATCTTCTCCTTCATGTCTCCGGGCAGGAAACCCAACTTCTCTCCTGCCTCGACGGCTGGGCGCGAGAGGATGATTTTCTTTGCCATCTTGTCCTTCAGTGCCCTTACGGCAAGGGCAATGCTGAGGTAGGTCTTGCCTGTTCCGGCGGGGCCTACGGCAAAGACCATGTCGTTCTTCTCGTAGGCGTCTATGAGCTTCTGCTGGTTTGCACTCCTGCTCTTGATGGGCTTGCCGCCTATGCTGTATACCAGCACGTCCTTGACGGCATCCGCCTTGGTCTGCTTGCCCTTTACTATGTCGAGAATGTCTTCTTCTGTGAGGGTGTTATACTTCAGCAGATGTACTCTCATGCGCTCGATATCTTCTTCCGCCTTGGCCATTTCTTCCTCGTCGCCGAGTATGCGCAGCACGTTGTCACGGGCCACGATGCGTAGTTTGGGGTACAGCGACTTCACCATTTGCAGATGGTTGTTGCCGACGCCGTAGAACATCACAGGGTCGATGTCTTCGAGTACGATATGTTTCTCTATCAAAATTTTTTACCTTAAAATGAGTTCAAAGAAATGTATTCGTATAACACGATGCAAAAGTAATACTTTTCCCTGACATGAACAAATTTAAGTTTGCTAAATCTTTTTATTTTTTTACGGGATACATTTCCTCTATACCGTTTCTTTTTGCTACCTTTGTATCCGAAAAACGAAAAGGGAATGAAACGCAAGATATCAAAGAAGAAAATAACGATAGATGTAGTGTGCTTGTTGCTGCTGGTGTGGGGCGTAAGAGTCGCGTTCTCATGTGGCGGGGGCTCCGGGGAGGATTCGGGTGTGCAGCCGGCTGATTCCATAGCCTTGACTCCGCAGCAAGGAAAGGCATCCGCGTTTTGGAGTGCCGACGGCAAGGAGGTGAAGAACCGCATATACAGTGTCCCCCATTTCGGCAATACTTTCCCCGACCAGAACGATGTGCAGCTGGAGGCTGCTGTCAAGTATGGCGTCAGTCCTGTACAGAATGAAGGCGAGGCTGAGAAAAGCAAGGGAAAACTGGTATATGTCGCAAGCAATCCCTATTTCTATGTGGACAATCTGAAGAACAGCATACCCTATCTGGTGCCCCGTGCGGCGGTATTGCTTCAGGATATAGGGCGCAACTATTTCGACTCCCTGCAGGTGAAGGGCATCCCCTTGCACAAGATTATCGTTACCAGCATCCTCCGTACCCGGGATGACGTGGAGAAACTCCGTGTGCGCAACAGCAATGCCACGGTCAATTCGTGTCACCTCTACGGCACAACGTTCGATATCTGCTACAACCGCTACAAGACGGTGCAGACCGATGCCGCGCCACGACGCGAGGTGCGCAACGACAGCTTGAAATGGGTGTTGAGCGAGGTGCTGCGCGACATGCGTGAACAGCAGCGCTGTCTGGTAAAGTATGAAGTGAAACAGGGATGCTTCCACATTACCGTAAACTGACCTCGCAGGCAGTGTGCCCCGTGACAGGGTGTTCTTCCTTTCTCATCATTAATAATGATTTTGAGGTATAATACATTCTTCTTGTTTGGAATTTGGAAAAATATGATTAACTTTGCAGCCGCAAAGCAGAAGTAACAGTTTTGTATCATTATAAATATTTTAAGGTAAAAAACTTATGAGAACAGAGTGGAGAGGTTTCAAGGGAAACAAGTGGCAAACCGAAGTCAGTCTTCGTGACTTCATTCAGGACAACTACACCAACTACGACGGCAACGAGTCGTTCTTGGCTGCACCTACGCAGGCTACTGATACCCTTTGGGGAATGCTCAAGGAACTCCAGAAGCAGGAGCGTGCCAAGGGCGGTGTGCTCGACATGGAGACCGAGGTGGTGTCAGGACTTACGGCATACGGTGCTGCCTATATCGGCGAGGGTACCAAGGACTTGGAAAAAGTAGTGGGTCTTCAGACCGACAAGCCGTTGAAGCGTGCCTTCATGCCCTATGGCGGTATCAAGATGGCCGAACAGGCTTGTACTACATACGGTTACGAACCGTCGGCCAAGCTCCATGAAATATTCCACAAGTATTGCAAGACACACAATGACGGCGTGTTCGACGCATACACTCCCGAGATGAAGCTCGTGCGCCACAACCACATCCTTACCGGTCTGCCCGATACATATGGCCGTGGACGCATTGTGGGCGACTACCGCCGTGTGGCTCTCTACGGTATCGACTTCCTGATAGCCGAGAAGCAGAAAGACCTTGCAGAGATGGGTGACCGCGAGATGATAGACGAGGTAATACGTCTTCGCGAGGAGGTGTCTATGCAGATCAAGGCTTTGAAGGGATTGAAGGAAATGGCTGCAAGTTACGGCTTCGATATCTCTCAGCCTGCACAGAACGCACGCGAGGCTGTACAGTGGCTCTACTTCGGTTATCTGGGTGCCGTGAAGACTCAGAACGGCGCCGCCATGTCGGTAGGCCGTATCTCTACTTTCCTCGACATCTATTTTGAGCGTGACTTCAAGGAGGGTACTTTGACCGAGGCTGATGCCCAGGAACTCATCGACCACCTGGTGATGAAATTCCGTATGGTGAAGTTTGCACGTATCCCTTCCTACAACCAACTCTTCTCCGGCGACCCTGTATGGGCTACGCTCGAAGTGGGCGGTATGGGGCAGGACGGCCGTTCGATGGTTACAAAGAACGACTTCCGTTTCCTCCACACCCTGGAGAACATGGGGCCTTCGCCAGAGCCTAACCTGACGGTGCTCTATAGCTCTCGCTTGCCTAAGGCCTTCAAGCACTATGCTGCGATGATATCCGTGAAGACCAGCTCTATCCAGTACGAGAACGATGACGTGATGCGTCCTGTATGGGGTGACGACTACAGCATCTGCTGCTGCGTTTCCGCCACACAGACAGGTAAGGAGATGCAGTTCTTCGGTGCACGCGCCAACTTGGCCAAGTGTCTCACCTATGCCATCTCGGGCGGTGTCGATTCCAAGACGCGCGAGCAGTGCGGTCCCAAGTATCGTGCCATCGAGGGCGATGTGGTGACCTACGAGGAGTTCATGCCCCGCTTCATGGATATGATGGACTGGCTCGCCAGTGTCTACGTGAAGACCCTCAACCTCATCCACTATATGCACGACAAGTACTTCTATGAGGCTGCCGAGATGGCTCTCATCGACACCGACGTGCGCCGCACTTTCGCCACAGGTATTGCTGGCTTCAGCCACGTGGTAGATTCCATCTCTGCCATCAAGTATGCCAAGGTGAACATCATCCGCGACGAGACTGGGTTCCCTCTCAACTTCAAGACCGAGGGCGACTTCCCACGCTATGGCAACGACGATGAGCGTGCCGACGAGATTGCAGTATGGCTTCTCAAGACCTTCATGGCGATGGTCAAGAAGTACCACACTTATCGCGACTCCGAACCTACCACGTCTATCCTCACCATTACCTCTAATGTGGTATATGGCAAGTATACCAGCAACATGCCTGACGGTCGCCCCGCAGGTGCTCCTTTGGCTCCAGGTGCCAACCCGTCTTATGGTGCAGAGAAGAACGGCTTGCTCGCCTCTTTGAACTCCGTGGCCAAGTTGCCTTACGAGTATGCCCTTGACGGCATCTCCAATACCCAGACCATCAGCCCTGGTGCTCTCGGCCATGATGACGAGGAGCGTGCACAGACATTGGTGGGCGTGATGGACGGCTACTTCAATCAAGGTGCCCATCACCTCAATGTGAACGTCTTTGGCGTAGAGAAGCTGAAGGATGCCATGGAGCATCCTGAGAAGGAAGAGTACCAGAACTTCACCATCCGTGTGAGCGGTTACGCCGTGAAGTTCATCGACTTGACCCGTGAGCAGCAGCTCGACGTGATTGCACGCCAGGCTCACGAGAGACTGTAAGCAAGTTAGGAGTCTATTATAGTTAAAAGTCTGAAGTTGGAAGTTGGCGCTTCAACTTCAGACTTTTAATTTATTTAACTGCAAAATGCAGCAATGAATGAAATGTTTTGCTAAATTTGCAGCATGAAATCTAAAAGACAAGTTTTAGGAACTGAAACAGGCAAATTTTGCTTAGATGTAGCCAAGTTAATAATTGGTGGTGTAGTCTTGGCAAGTATTGTGAAGGAAAACATAGATTCTATGCTTCTAATTGGCGTAGGGTTTATCTTTGTTGTTTTCCTTACGCTTGTGGGGTTGTGGCTTATTACTCATTATAAAGAAGAGAATGAGGATAGTCCAAAGTCCCAAGCATATAGAAGGAGTCATTATAAATATAAACAAGATAAAAATAGGAGAAATTGATTATGTTTGCATTGACAATATTTCTTAGTTTAATAGTGTTCATGATTTTGTGTATAGTAGCTTACCTTCATTTCTCAAATTTGAGATGATGTTATAGTTATGATAGGATTATTGATGTATGAAAGGTTTCATTCACAGCATAGAAAGCTTCGGCTCCGTTGACGGACCGGGAATCCGGTTCTTGATTTTCTTGCAGGGCTGTCCCATGCGGTGTCAGTTCTGCCATAATCCCGACTCCTGGAAGGCGGGAATGGGGGAGGAGTGGACTGCCGACGACCTCCTTGACAAGGCGGAACGCTTCCGTTCCTATTGGGGTGACAAGGGCGGCATTACCGTGAGCGGCGGTGAGGCTCTGATGCAGATTGACTTTCTCATTGAGTTGTTTGAGAAAGCCCACCAGCGTGACATCAATACTTGTCTTGACACCTCTGCGCAACCTTTCACCCTTAAGGGGGACTTCTTCGCGAAGTTTGAACGGCTGATGAAAGTTACCGACACTGTCCTCCTCGATATCAAGCACATCGACGAGAAAGAACACCGTAAACTCACCCGTCATTCCAACCGTAACATCCTCGACTGTGCACGGTATTTGAGCGAGATTGGTGTTCCTGTATGGATTCGGCATGTGCTCATTCCCGGCATTACCGACAAAGACGAGTACTTGGAACAGTTGAAAGTCTTTCTCAAGACATTGGATAACGTGGAGCGTATAGATGTATTGCCTTACCATACGATGGGAATATACAAGTATGAGAAGCTTGGCATAGACTATCCGCTCAGAGATGTCGCACCGCCTTCTGCAGAAAGGGTAGAGAATGCAAAGCGCATCTTGGCAGATGCTGTGTCTTCAGTAATGTCGTAGTAGGAGGAAGGTATAAGTATAAAGATGATTTGACGACAGGATAGGCTACATGTCAATCCGAAAACGCACATGGACAAGCGTGTCCATGTATGGAAAATAGCGTTTCGGAAAGTTAAAAGCTATTAAATGGTAGCTTTTATGGGGGGGGGTAATTTTGGCAGTTTTGAATTTGTGGTTATCTTTGCAATTGGATATATGACTTAATGTAGAGTAAAGATGGCTCCATTGCAGACAATAGGCTTAGCGGTGGAGTAATGTGTTTTGAGAATATAGTATGGAGAATAAGGATATAGAGAAAACTTTCAATGAATTTTGGGACAGGTACCAAAAGCAATTGATACTGAATGCACCTAAAGAATTACGAGAAGAGTATGTGAAGTCAACACAGCTCGATACACCTTTGGACTGGTTGTGCTTTGTTTTGCCCATTGCGGTGGGAATTGGGCTGTTCCCGGTCTTTCATGTTGACAGTGAAATCCTGTCATGGCTCATCATGGTGGTTGTCGTTGTCGTATTGTTCGTCCTGTTGCAAATGCTGAAACCTCTCGTTTCCAAAAAGAAGACCACAGCCCAGGTGGTAGGGCGTATCAAAGCCTATTATTACAACATTTACATAAAAAGCGGTAACATCGAATCGCTTGACATGTGGCGTATGTGAGATCTACACCATCATAAAGTCGCTCATGATATCATCAGAGATAAAAAGGCCGTTTCTCGTCAGCGAGAGGCGGCCTTCCTTTATCTGCATGGTGCCGCGTTCCAGGTACTTTTTTGCCTCGCTTATAGTCTTGTGGAAGTAGCTTTCCCCAAAGTCCAGCTTCAACTTTTCCAGTTGTATGCCGTCGCATGTACGCAGGGCGGTGGTAATGAGGTCGTTGTATCTTGTCCTTGAGTCCAGTACTTCCGTCTCTGATGGCAGTACCCCTTTTCCTATGCTTGCCGTATACCGCTCTATGTCGGAAATGTTCCAGCTTCTTGTTGGCTTTGCGCCTTTCGTATAAGAGTGTGCGGCGGCACCTATCCCAATGTAGGGGATGTCCTGCCAGTAGCTGCTGTTGTGTACAGACCTGCATCCCGGCTTGGCGAAATTGCTTATTTCGTAGTGCTCGTATCCTGCATCCGTCAGTAGGTCTATGAGCGTCTCGTACATCTGCCTGCAGGTCTCTTCGTCTGTTTCCTTTACTCTGCCGGCTTCCAGCAGACGACAGAGCGGAGTGCCTTCTTCGTACATCAGACTGTATGCCGATATGTGTTCTACGTCCAGTGCGACGGCTTCCTTAATATCCTGTAGCCATTCCTGCATTGTTTCGTCAGGAAAACCGAACATAAGGTCGATGCTGATATTGGATATGCCTGCTTGTCTGAGCCTTTCGACTGCTTTTGCTACGTCTTCCGCATGGTGGCGGCGGTGCAGAAAACGGAGCCGCTCGTTGTCAAACGTCTGTGCACCCATGCTGATGCGGTTGACAGGCAGTTGTCTGAGGATGTCGCAGAAATTGTCCGTCACGTCGTCCGGGTTGCATTCCAGGGTGACTTCTCTTGGACTTGCCTCCTGTTTGCTCAGGTAAACGTGCTCTATTTTGTCGAAGAGTCTTGCCAGTTGGCAACCCGTGAGTTGGCTGGGGGTCCCTCCTCCAACGTATATGGTGTCTATGGCGGCAGCTTTTCCTGGTGCAGGCGTTCCGGGGCGCATCTCCATCTCCCGGCATAGAGCATCTACGTAGGCATCTTTCATGCCCGAAGATGTCGTGCTGTAGAATCCGCAGTATATGCAACGGCTCTTGCAGAAGGGTATGTGAATGTAAAGTCCTGCCATGTCATTTAGTGTGTTTGTATTCTTGTTTATGAGAGTTTGTTTCTTATATATAATAAGGTGTATGCCCCTGTTTCCGTTTTAAGTATGTACAAAATTACTAATATGTTTTAAAATGACGGCAGTTTTTCTTTTAAACTTTTGCGTTTTTGCAGAAAAAAGATTAACTTAGAGGCTTGAAAGACATGACATGCAAAAAAGCACGAATAGATATAAACCTTTAAACCTAACAAGTCATGAGAGTATATCAGACTAACGAAATCAAGAACATCGCATTGCTGGGCAGTGCGGGTAGCGGCAAGACTACACTTGCCGAGAGTATGCTGTTTGAGGCAGGTGTCATCAAGCGTAGAGGCTCTGTAGAAGCGAAGAATACGGTGAGTGACTACTTCCCTGTTGAATTGGAGTATGGCTACTCTGTTTTTCCCACAGTTTTTCATGTAGAGTGGAACAACAAAAAGCTGAATATCATAGACTGTCCCGGTAGCGACGACTTTATAGGAGGTGCTATCACTTCCATGAACGTTACCGATCAGGCCGTTATACTTATCAATGGACAGTATGGTCCTGAGGTGGGCACACAGAACAACTTCCGTTATACGGAGAAGTTGGGCAAGCCTGTCATCTTCCTTGTCAACCAGTTGGATTCCGACAAATGTGACTTTGACAACATTATAGCCACCATGAGCGAAATCTATGGTCCCAAATGTGTGCAGATACAGTATCCTATCGAAACGGGACCTGGATTCAATGCCCTCATCGATGTCCTCCTGATGAAGAAGTATTCCTGGAAACCGGAAGGAGGTGCCCCTATTATAGAAGATATTCCTGAGGAGGAGATGGACAAGGCCATGGAACTGCACAAAGCCCTTGTCGAGGCAGCTGCCGAGAACGACGAGGGACTGATGGAAAAGTTCTTTGAGAGTGAGAGCCTTACCGAGGACGAACTTCGTGAGGGTATACGCAAGGGACTGGTTACGCGTAGCATATTCCCTGTGTTTTGCGTTTGCGCCGGTAAGTCCATGGGTGTCCGTCGCTTGATGGAGTTCTTGGGCAATGTGGTTCCGTTTGTCAGCGAGATGCCCAAGTTGCACAATACACGTGGCGAGGAAATCGTGCCTGACAGCAATGGTCCCGAGAGTATCTATTTCTTCAAGACGGGCGTGGAGCCGCATATCGGAGAAGTTAGTTACTTCAAGGTGATGAGCGGTTCGGTGAAACCGGGTGATGACCTCTCCAATGCGGACAGAGGCTCCAAGGAGCGCATAGGTCAGATATATGCCTGTGCCGGTGCCAACCGCATCGCAGTAGACAAGCTGGAGGCTGGCGATATCGGCTGTACTGTCAAGTTGAAGGATGTGAAGACGGGCAACACGCTCAACGGCAAGGATACGGAATGGCGCTTCGACTTCATCAAGTATCCTAACCCTAAATATTCGCGTGCCGTGAAGGCCGTCAATGCACAGGATATGGAGAAGCTGATGGCTGCACTCCTGAAGATGCGTCAGGAAGATCCCACGTGGGTTGTGGAGCAGAGTAAGGAGTTGCGTCAGGTCATTGTGCGTGGCCAGGGTGAGTTCCACCTTCGTACCCTGAAGTGGCGCCTGGAGAACAACGAGAAACTCAATGTTGTGTTCGAAGAGCCGCGGATCCCTTATCGCGAGACGATCACCAAGAAGGCACGCGCCGAATACCGTCACAAGAAGCAAAGTGGTGGAGCAGGCCAGTTTGGTGAGGTGCATCTCATCGTGGAACCTTATGCTGAAGGTATGCCCGATCCGGTAACCTACAACTTCAATGGTCAGGAGTTCAAGATGAACATCAAGAGCCGTGAGGAGGTGAACCTTGAATGGGGAGGCAAACTCGTGTTCCTCAATTCTGTGGTGGGCGGTGCTATCGATGCACGCTTCATGCCTGCTATCCTCAAGGGCATTATGGACTGTATGGAGCACGGTCCGCTTACCGGCAGTTATGCACGCGATGTTCGTGTCATCGTGTACGACGGCAAGATGCATCCCGTAGACAGCAACGAACTGTCCTTTATGCTTGCGGCACGCCATGCTTTTAGTGATGCCTTCAAGCAGGCAGGCCCCAAGATTCTCGAACCCATCTACGATCTGGAGGTCTATGTACCGGCCGACTTTATGGGCGATGTGATGAGTGACCTGCAGGGACGCCGTGCACTCATAATGGGCATGGACAGCGAGGCGGGCTACCAGAAACTGAGTGCCAAGATTCCTCTCAAGGAGTTGAGCAACTATTCCATCTCGCTCAGTTCGCTGACAGGTGGCAGAGCCTCCTTTACCACCAAGTTTGCGAGCTACGAACTTGTTCCCAACGACATCCAGGGCAAGCTGATAGCCGAGCACGAAGCCGAGTTGGCCAAGGATGCAGAATAATGCATACTGCGTTTCCTTGTAATGCAGACTCAGATGAAAGTATAGAATAACAGGTGCTGTGCCTGCACAGCACTCAAAGAGAGGGAAGCATGTCCTTGGTGGATATGCTTCCTTTTTCTTTTGAGGACCTCTTCTTCGAGGATAGTTCTATATAGTGCACTATAAGTGCTTGTAATGGTTAATAAAACAAAACATCATGTAAATAATTAACGTAAAAGTGTTAAGCAATTAAGAAAAATCATACCTTTGCTCCCATGAAGAAGAAAACGATTTGGACAATAGCTGTCATTATGGGCTTTTCTTTCCTCGCTCTGCTTTTTCTCCAGTTGGGATATATCCAGGAGATGGTGGAGATGAAGAAAGAGCAGTTTGACGAGTCTGTCAACAGGGCCTTATATCAGGCATCACGCAACCTGGAACTCAACGAGACATTGCGCTATCTCGAGAAAGACGTCAACGAGACTGAGCGCAAGGCCATGCGCCGTGACTCTGCCGGTACACGCAGCGGGCAGATAGACGGTACCCTGCAACAGTCACACCAGTTTTCTGTTACGGGCAAGGACGGTACGGTGTATTCTTCCTTTGAACTGAAAACCATATCCACCAGTCCGTCGCAGACTCCCAAGGCCATGATACTGCGTACCGACAAGAACTCGCTTCACGAGACGCAGAAGTCATTGCAGGAGATAGTGAAAAACCGGTACATCTACCAGAAGGCTCTGCTCGACGAGGTGGTCTATTCCATACTCTATTCCGCTTCGGAGAAGCCCCTGAAGGAACGTATCAACTTCAAGCAGCTGGACCAGGACCTGAAGGCCGAGATGATGAACAACGGCATCAACATACCTTACCATTTCACAGTCTGCACGCAGGACGGTCGTGAGGTGTATCGTTGCCCGGACTATACAGACGAGGGCGAAGAGTATAATTACACGCAGGTGCTGTTCCGTAACGACCCGCAGTCTAAGATGGGAGTGGTGAATGTCCATTTCCCCAGCATGAGCAGCTACATCTTCTCCAGTGTGCGCTTCATGATACCCAGCATCATTTTCACGCTGGTGCTTTTGATTACGTTTGTCTTTACCATTGTTGTGATATTCCGACAGAAACGCTATACGGAGATAAAGAATGACTTTATCAACAACATGACGCACGAACTCAAGACACCTATTGCCAGCATCAGTCTTGCGGCGCAGATGCTCAACGATACTTCTATACAGAAGAACGAGCAGATGCAGCAACACTTGGGCGGTGTCATCAACGACGAGAGCAAGCGCTTGCGCTTCTTGGTGGAGAAGGTGCTGCAAATGAGTATGTTCGACCGCAAGAAAGCTGTGTTCAAGAAGAAAGAACTCGACCTCAACGAGATGGTCGAGAATATCGCCAATTCGTTTTCCCTTCGTGTGGAGCATACGGGCGGCAAAGTGTATACAGACATAGAGGCCGTCGACTCTACCATCTTCGTCGACGAGGTGCATTTCCAGAATGTCATCTTCAATCTGATGGACAATGCCGTGAAGTACCGCAAGCCCGACGCTGCGCTCTTTGTGACGATGAAGACATGGAACGACGACCAGCATCTCTACCTTTCCATCTCAGATACGGGAATGGGTATGAAGAAGGAAAATCTGAAGAAGATATTCGACAAGTTCTACCGTGTGCATACAGGCAATGTGCACGATGTGAAAGGTTTTGGCCTCGGTTTGGCTTACGTCAAGAAGATGGTAGACCTGCATGACGGTGAAATCAAGGTGGAGAGCGAGTTCGGCAAGGGTACAACCTTTACCATCAAGTTGCCGGTAATACATGATTGAGACAGATACAATAGAAATATTAACAAATAAAACGACAAGAATATGGAAGAGAAAGTTAAGATCTTGCTTTGCGAAGATGACGAGAATTTGGGAATGTTGCTTCGCGAGTATTTGGTGGCCAAGGGGTATGACACCACTTTGTGCCCTGACGGTGAAGCCGGCTACAGGGAGTTTTCCAAGGCCAAGTTTGACGTCGCTGTGCTCGACGTGATGATGCCCAAGAAGGACGGTTTTACCCTGGCTCAGGACATCCGTCAGGCCAATGCCGAGATACCTATCGTTTTCCTGACGGCCAAGACACTGAAGGAAGACATCCTTGAGGGTTTCAAGATAGGAGCTGACGACTATATTACCAAACCTTTCTCCATGGAAGAACTGGTATTGCGTGTAGAGGCTATCCTTCGCCGTGTACGCGGCAAGAAGAGCAAGGAGTCCACACTGTACCACATCGGTCAGTTTACCTTCGACACACAGAAGCAACTGCTCAGTATCGGTGACACGCATACCAAGCTCACCACCAAGGAGAATGAACTCCTGGCTCTGCTCTGCTCGCATGCCAACGAGATACTCCAGCGCGATTTTGCCCTGAAGACAATCTGGATAGACGACAATTATTTCAATGCGCGCTCAATGGACGTTTATATCACCAAGTTGCGCAAGCATCTGAAGGAAGACCCGCAGATAGAGATTATCAATATCCACGGTAAGGGATACAAACTGATTACTCCTAACGAGGATTAACCAGTCTAATCGACCACGCATATCCTGCAGTTCCGGCCACTACGCATAGTAGACCAGCGAACAGCAGGATATTGTTTTTTACTTGCAGTGCAAAACTTGCGGTAAAGAGCAGTACGCCTGCTACGATGCAGACCATAGCTGCTGTGTTTACATGCTTTTTCAGCGTCTTGGCTAAGTCTTTTCTGTTCATGTCGAGAATATTTTCTGCAAAAGTACACAAAATATTTGGTTATTTCACGAAAAAGCAGTAATTTTGCACCGCATTTCGCAGAGGTGTGCCTTTTGGAGGTGTATTTCATGCGGTGTGTATAGAGAATTTATAACATATTTAATTTATCAAAGTAGTATGAATCAATACGAAACCGTTTTCATTTTGACTCCCGTTTTGTCTGATGAACAGATGAAGGAAACGGTCGCTAAGTTCAAGAAGCTGCTCACAGACAATGGTGCTGAGATTCTGAACGAAGAGGCTTGGGGTTTGAAGAAGTTGGCTTACAACATTGAGAAGAAGACCTCTGGCTTCTACAATCTGTTGGAGTTCAAGGCAGAGCCGACCATCATTGACACGCTCGAAACAGGCTATCGCCGTGACGAGAAGGTAATCCGTTACATGACTGTTAAACTTGACAAGTATGCAGCCGCTTACGCTGAGAAGCGCCGTGCAAAGCTTGGTAAAAAAGAGGAGGCTTAATCATGGCAGAGCAGAAATCTGAAATCCGTTATTTGACCGCTCCTTCTATCGATACTAAGAAGAAGAAGTATTGCCGTTTCAAGAAGAGCGGCATCAAGTACATCGACTATAAGGATCCTGAGTTCTTGAAGAAGTTCTTGAACGAGCAGGGCAAGATCCTTCCCCGCCGTATCACAGGTACATCTCTGAAGTATCAGCGCCGTGTGGCACAGGCTGTCAAGCGTGCACGCCAGATCGCTTTGCTTCCTTACGTAACCGATTTGATGAAGTAATTTGAGGAGGAAAGAGTCAATGGAAATTATACTTAAGCAAGATATTATCGGTCTTGGATACAAGAACGATATCGTGAATGTCAAGAGTGGTTACGGCCGTAACTTCCTTATCCCTACTGGCAAGGCTGTCATCGCTTCTGCTTCTGCCAAGAAGCAGTTGGCTGAGGACCTGAAGCAGCAGGCTCACAAGCTTGAGGCTATCAAGGCTGAGGCTGTCAAGAAGGGTGAGGCTCTCGAAGGCGTGGTTCTTACCATTGCTGCCAAGGTGAGCGCTACAGGTCAGCTTTACGGTTCGGTGAATGCTGCTACCGTTGCTGAGGAACTCGCCAAGAAGGGTATCGAGGTGGATCGCAAGATCATCACTATGAAGGATGCCAAGAAGGTAGGTGAGTACGAGGCTACTGTTCACTTCCACAAGGAGGTTGAAATCAAGGTTGCTGTCAATGTCGTTCCTGAGAACGCTCCTGTTGAGGCTCCTGTTGCTGCAGAGGCTCCTGCCGAAGTGGCAGCTCCTGCAGAGGAGGAAGCTCCCGCTGCTGAGTAATTGTAACGATACTTTCGTAACAATACCATAATGATAAAAGTCCCAAATGTCTTTCGACGTTTGGGACTTTTTCTATTTTTGTTGTCTCAGCCAGCTCCTGTTATTTTAGCCAGCCACAGCGTTGCCCCCAGTCTTCCATGATCTGTTCGCGCCATTTTTCCACTGTTACGGCTCCCTGGCATTTGCCTCGTTTGCTGTAGAGGGAGGCGTCGGTACGGTCGCTCCACCATGTAGTCCCTACTTTGTAGTCGGTTGTCCTTTGTTTGCCGGGGAAAACATTGTCTACATAGAACTCACCCTTTTGCGTTGGAAATCCCTTGATGTCAGCATCGATGCTGTAGGTGGCAATACCGGTCTTGTAGGTAGCATAGCGGCACATGTAGCGTCCCTTTCCCAGATAGTATACCGGCCATTTCTGCTTGTCCACCGTTAAGAATCCCACTTCGTTGTCTGCTCCAGAAGCCCATTGGGCCTTTACGGGTTGGTAGGTGCCGGCTTTCAGTTTCGGGCCCTTGAATTGCCATTCTATGATGCCGTCACGCTGTATGGTGTCTTGGGCGGTGGTAGAACGTGTGAATACTGCGCATGAACTATGGTCGATTTTTACGAACGAACCGCCCCACGACTCTCTTTCCGGTACGGACGGGTTGCCGTCCATCATGTAGAGCAGGGTAGGGGTGTCGCCCAACTTGGGAAGACCTTCCTTGTAGTTGTAGAAGTCTGCCCCGAGATGTCCCGCTCCCTTTACGTAGTGCTCGTAGAAACCGGCGTTGTATTTGTCCTTGTTCTTGTAGTTGGCAATGAATCCACGGTATGACTCATTGTTCTCTATGAACCACAGGTTGGGGAAGTTCTCCACGATATAGCAGTAGCTGGGAAGGCTCCATTTCTTGTTCGGGCCGCCTATCCAGTGTATGCGAACCTTTGGTGCTATGTCCGGTGCATCGTGCAGAGCCTGTGCCACGTCGTCCAGACCGCCCCACACCAGGAGATAGAGAGGTCTGTTGTCTTCTTTCCTTGCGCATTTCACGATCCAGTCCGATCCTTCCGTAGCTGTAGAATATCCGCAGAGGGGTGCTGCCCCATGCCGCCCCTGCTTGGTTACAGACCGCAAGTAGTCGGCCGTTGGCCATCCGTCGGCATGTTGTTTCAGTGCGGGCAAGTCTTGTTCGTAGAGTCCTATCATGCGTACTATTTCACGCGCGTTTCCGTCTCCATACGAAGGTGAAGATACAAGGCCTTCGCAGTCAAATTCGTTGCTGTAGAGCAGATAGTGCATCATCGACTGGTTGTCGTCAGGGTCGGTGCCGCCTATGTCTGTTGTGATAAGGATACGAGGGCGTTCCGGAATGGTGCTTGGCCCGTGTGTGTCGGGCGCATCATTGTTGGCGCACCAGGCATAAGACCATAAGGATGCGCATGCCAAAATTGTAAAAAATCTTTGTCTCATTATTAGTTTAGTTTTGTAGTTTTAGTAGATTTCTTGTGCAAAGGTACTAAATTAATTCCAATTAAAGCTTTGTAAAGATCAAAAAGATGATGTGGCAGACTTCAAGATGTATTCGAAAGTGATTTGCCGGTAACTCCTAAGGCAGTACCGTTCGGTTGGTACTGCAATACCGTATAGACGGTACTCCTGTATCTGTTAGAGGGTACTCCAGCCCTAGGCTGATATGGCAAGGAAGATTGAGAGAAAATACACAAAAAAGCCCGAACTTTTGTGCTTCTTTTCCGACAAAAGCATTATCTTTGCAGCAGGTCAATCTTGCTTCTATGGTTTAAGGCGAGTTCAGAAAATAACCTTTCCATCTATGGAGCCGAACGAGGCGTGGCCTTGTTCCGCGAGAACTATGATTTCTTCGCAAGGGCTACAGGGCGGGATGACTACTAATAAACTTTGCATAAAAAACATATGATACATCAGAATACATTCCGGCTCACGGCGAAACGCCGCGGATGCCACCTTGTTACGAGGGAGGTGATGCAGCACCTCCCGTCGCCCCTGCCCAAGGCAGGACTGCTCCACCTCTTTGTGCAGCACACCTCCTGTGCGCTCTCCATCAACGAGAACGCCGACCCCGACGTGCGCAGTGACATGGAGAAGATACTCAACCACATGGTGAGGGAGAACGAACCCTACTACGACCACACCCTCGAAGGTGCCGACGATATGCCCGCCCACGCCAAGTGTTCGCTCTTCGGCGTGAGTCTCACCATCCCCATCACTGATGGCAGACTGAACCTCGGCACCTGGCAGGGCATCTACCTCTGCGAGTTCCGCGACTACGGAGGGGAGAGGAAGATCGTGGCGACGATTTACGAATGATTTGACTATGCCTACACGCAAACGATACATTGAGCCGTCGCTCTTCCCCGAGGAGGAGATGCAGACATCCTTGAAAGAAGAGGAAATACAAGAGCCTTCTTCCGAGGAGAAGCAGATTCCCTCGGAAGAGGAAGAAGACGAAAAAGAGTATGACCTGACAGATCTCTTCGACCGCCTCGCCAAATCCCCCTTCCGCAGCCGTTTCCATCTGTCGCAGAAAGACCGCGACTATATCTCGCAAAAGGGTCTCGCCACCATCCGCAGCCATGCCCGTGACTTCGTAGCGAAACGCCTTGCCCCTGCCGTCATCCCCAACGATGGCAAACAGACGCCCATGCGAGGCCATCCCGTCTTCCTCGCCCAGCACGCCACCGGCTGCTGTTGCCGTGGCTGTTTCTATAAGTGGCACCACATTCCGGCAGGAAGGGAACTCACCCAGGAGGAACAAGACTATGCCGTCGGTGTGCTGATGGCGTGGATAGAGAAACAAATAAATGGATAAATCATGAGCAAAGAAATACAATTTCTCCTGTACCAGATGCCCGATGCCGACGGCAAGGTGCAAGTAGTCGTCAAGGACGAGACGCTTTGGTGTACGCAGAAGGCGATGGCGCAACTCTTCGGAGTGGGCGTACCGGCCATCAGTAAACATCTGAAGAACATTTTTGAAGAAGGGGAACTACAACCCGATACGACTATTTCCAAAATGGAAACAGTCGTAAACCGTGGCATTCGTGGACAGGTTAAAGAACCTATAGATTTCTATTCCCTCGACGCCATCATTGCCGTCGGCTACCGTGTTTCCTCGTTGAAGGCCACACGTTTCCGCCAATGGGCGACAAAGATACTGAACGAGTACATCAAGAAGGGATTTGCCATGGATGATGAGCGGTTGAAGCAAGGCAAGGCTGTGTTTGGGAAAGACTATTTCCGCGAGTTGCTGGAGCGAGTGCGCTCTATCCGTGCAAGCGAACGGCGCATTTGGCAACAAATCACAGACATTTATGCCGAGTGCAGCACCGACTATGATAAGGCGTCTCCCACTACCCGAGACTTTTATGCGATGATACAAAACCGTTTCCATTATGCCATCACTGGGCATACGGCGGCGGAAATCATCTACAGTAAGGCCGACCATACCAAAGAGCACATGGGACTGACCACTTGGAAGAACGCTCCTGATGGACGGGTGCTGAAATCGGATGTCAGCATAGCCAAGAATTATCTGCAGGAAAAGGAAATCCGACAATTGGAGCGTGCCGTGACAGGATTCTTCGACTACATCGAAGACCTCATCGAGAGGGAGAATACCTTCAATATGTCTGAGTTCTCGGCGAGTGTCAACGAGTTTCTCGCCTTCCGTCGTTACCAGATATTGCCTGACAAAGGTAAAATCTCCGCTGCACAGGCAAAGGAGAAGGCTGAGGCTGAGTACGACATCTTCAATCGCACCCAACGCATAGACTCTGATTTCGACCAGGAAATCAGAGGATTGCTGGGCGACGAATAATATATATCCCCAAACACTATGGAAAGAAAAGCAATCGTGATGGGTGCCACGTCGGGCATTGGAAAGGAAGTGGCTCGGCTGTTGGCTGAGCGCGGATGGAAGGTGGGCGTCGCCG
>CAVKZC010000011.1:0-12105 GCA_963660455.1 Sphaerochaetaceae bacterium
TTTGCTAAAACTTTACCTCTTGTTTGTTGGTTATTACGCAAAAACTCAGTACCTTTGCACACACTAATAAGGACAAGAATATAAAAACATTATAATGAAACATCCATTAAGAAGCAGTGTCTGTACAGAAGGCAGGCGCATGGCAGGAGCCCGTGCTCTTTGGGTAGCTGCCGGTATGAAGCATGAGCAGTTTGGAAAACCCATCATTGCGATAGTCAACAGTTTCACACAGTTTGTACCTGGCCACACGCATCTGCATGAGATTGGTCAGATTGTGAAAAAGGAGATAGAGGCTATGGGTTGCTATGCCGCTGAGTTTAATACGATAGCCGTGGACGATGGCATCGCTATGGGACACGACGGCATGCTCTACTCATTGCCAAGTCGCGACATCATTGCCGACTCTGTAGAATATATGGTCAATGCACACAAGGCAGATGCCATGATCTGTATCTCCAATTGTGATAAGGTTACTCCCGGTATGCTTATGGCGTCTATGCGTCTGAACATACCTACTGTCTTCTGCTCGGGTGGCCCCATGGAGGCCGGCCGTTGGAAGGGCGAGAATGCTGACCTCATCACTGCAATGATCAAGGGAGCCGACACCAGTGTTTCTGACGAGGAGATGAAGCAGATAGAACAATGTGCTTGCCCTGGATGTGGCAGTTGCTCCGGTATGTTTACCGCCAACTCTATGAACTCGCTTACCGAGGCCATCGGTTTGAGTCTTCCCGGTAACGGAACGATCCTTGCCACACACAAGAACCGCGTCCAACTCTTCAAGGATGCTGCTCGCCAGATAGTAAAGAATGCCTATGCTTATTATGAGGATGGTGACGAGAGCATACTGCCTCGCAACATCGCTACCCGTGAGGCATTCCTCAATGCCATGACCCTCGACATTGCCATGGGCGGAAGTACCAATACTGTGCTCCACCTGTTGGCTGTAGCACAGGAGGCAGGTGCCGACTTCAAGATGGAAGACATCGACCAGTTGAGCCGTAAGGTGCCGTGCCTGTGTATGCTCTCTCCCAACACGCAGAAGTATAGTGTGCAGGAGTGCAACCGCGCCGGTGGCATCTTGGGTATCATGAACGAGTTGGACAAGGGCGGCCTTATCCGTAAAGATTGTCTTCGTGTAGACGGTAAGACACTCGGAGAACAGTTGAAGAAATACTGCATCACAGGTTCAGAACCTATTGATGCAGAAGCTGATCGAATCTACCACTCTGCACCCGGACGCAAGTTCTCTACACAGATGGGAAGCCAGGATGCCCAGTGGGAGAGTCTGGATACAGACCGTGAGAACGGATGTATCCGCGATCTGCAGCATGCCTACACCAAGGACGGAGGACTTGCAGTGCTCTTCGGAAACATTGCGCAGAACGGTTGTGTCGTGAAGACGGCAGGTGTAGACCCGTCGCTCTGGCATTTCGAAGGACCTGCCGTTTGCTTCGACTCGCAGGAGGACGCTTGTGAGGGCATTCTTGGCGGCAAGGTGAAGTCGGGCGATTGCGTCGTGATTACGCACGAAGGTCCAAAGGGTGGTCCCGGTATGCAGGAAATGCTTTACCCCACATCCTATATCAAGAGCCGTCACCTCGGCAAGGAGTGTGCGCTCATTACCGACGGACGTTTCTCTGGTGGTACTTCAGGCTTGAGCATCGGACACATCAGTCCGGAGGCTGCTGCCGGCGGTAACATCGGAAAAATAAAAGACGGCGACATCATCGTCATCGACATTCCCGGACGCAGCATCAGTGTTAAACTCACAGACGAAGAACTGGCAGCTCGCCCGCAGCAGCCGCTTAAGCGTAACCGTGTGGTAAGCAAGGCTTTGCGTGCCTATGCGCAAAGTGTTAGCTCGGCCGATAAAGGTGGTGTGAGAATCATAGACTAAGAATAGATACAAAGCATAAGAATGGCAAAAGAAACGATAACAGGATCAGAGGCATTGATGCGCTCGCTTCAGGCAGAAGGGGTGAAGACCATCTTCGGCTATCCCGGCGGAAGCATCATGCCTGTGTTTGACGCTCTATACAGTTACACACGTGACGACAATAAAATCTTCGACCACATCTTGGTACGACACGAGCAGGCTGCGGCACATGCGGCACAAGGCTATGCCCGTGTAAGCGGTGAGGTAGGAGTGACGCTTGTCACCAGCGGCCCTGGTGCCACGAACACCCTTACGGGTATTGCAGACGCAATGATGGACTCTACCCCCATTGTCGTCATTGCCGGACAGGTGGGCGTGGGTGCGTTGGGAACCGATGCCTTCCAGGAGGTTGACCTCGTGGGCGTGACTCAGCCTATCTCCAAATGGTCGTACCAGATACGCCGGGCAGAGGATGTGGCGTGGGCTGTAAGCCGTGCTTTCTATATAGCGAAGAGCGGGCGTCCTGGTCCTGTGGTACTCGACTTTACGAAGAATGCGCAGACCTCTTCTTGTGAATGGGAACCAGTGAAGTGTGACAAAATTCCGTCTTACGCTCCTTATCCCGACATAGACAATAAAGCAGTGATAGAGGCAGCCGAGCTCATCAATCATGCCAAGAGGCCATTTGCCCTTGTGGGGCATGGCGTGGAGCTTGGCAATGCGCACAACGAACTGCTTGAGTTCCTGGAGAAGGCTGACATTCCGGCTGGCCGCACACTGTTGGGGCTCTCCGCTCTTGCCAGCAACCACCCCCTCAATATGGGTATGTTGGGCATGCACGGTTCTTATGCCACCAATATGAAGACGCAGGAGTGCGACGTCCTTATCGCCATCGGCATGCGCTTCAGTGACCGTATCACGGGAGTGCCGTCGAAGTATGCGCCGCAGGCTAAGATAATTCACCTTGACATAGACCCCGCAGAGATAGACAAGGTCATCAAGACCGATGTTGCAGTGGTGGGTGACTGCAAGCAGAGCCTGCCCGCCATCACACGCCTGCTTCAGAAAAACGAGCACCGCGAGTGGCGTGACTCGTTCGATGTTTATCGTAAGCAGGAGGAGGAGAAAGTCATCGAGAAGGATATCCATCCTACGGAAGGTCCGCTCCTCATGGGCGAGGTCACCAACGTGGTGACAGAAGCTACGCACAACGAGGCTGTTCTTGTTACGGATGTTGGTCAGAATCAGATGATCAGTAGCCGCTACTTCAAGTTTACCAAGAAACTCAGCATCGTCACAAGCGGTGGCTTCGGAACGATGGGCTTCGGACTTCCTGCAGCTGTGGGTGCTACGTTTGGTGCGCCAGACCGTACCGTATGTTGTTTCTTCGGTGATGGTGGCTTCCAGATGAACATACAGGAGTTGGGTACCATCATGGAGCAGCAGGCTCCGGTGAAGATGATTCTTCTCAACAACAACTACCTTGGCAACGTGCGCCAGTGGCAGGACCTGATGTTTGGTGGACGCCGTTCCTTTACTCACATGTTGAATCCCCGTTATGCCGAGATAGCCAAGGCTTACGGCATTCCTTACGATGTGGTGATAGACCGTAAGGACCTGAAGGAGAAGGTGGAGAAAATGGTCAATACCCCCGGCCCCTACCTGTTGGAGTGCGCCATCAAGGAAGATGAGGATATCGTGCCTATGACGCTGCCCGGCAAGAGTGTGGAGGAAATGCAGCTCGAACTCAACTATTAAGTGAAGAGGGAAGAACGAAGAGTGAAGAATTCAAGTGCTTTAAAGGTTATGGAGAATAACAACGACAAAAAATTATATACGCTGCTCGTCTATTCAGAAAACGTGGCGGGTATTCTTAACCAGATAACTGCTGTATTCACGCGCAGGCAGGTCAATATCGAAAGTCTGAACGTGTCGGCCAGCAGTGTCAAGAATATCCACAAATACACGATTACTGCATGGAGCGACCCCGAGCAGATAGAGAAGATAAACAAGGCGATAGAGAAGAAGATAGACGTGGTAAAGAGCAATTATTATACGGATGACGAGATATTCATCCATGAGGTGGCTCTCTTCAAGATTTCCACGCCTGTATTGCTGGACAATCCGGAGGTGTCGCGTACCATCCGCCAGCACGATGCACGCATGATGGAGGTGAACCCCGTCTATACTACTGTGCTTCTCGCCGGACTGACAGAAGACATCGCCGACCTTTTCTTTCATCTGAATGAGTTCGGTTGTCTGCTGCATTATACCCGTAGTGGCAGAATCGCCGTTACGAGAAGTTTTGATGACCCCATCTGCGACTATGTAAGGCGCAAGGCCGAAGAGTAGAAGAAATATTCAATCGAGCTGTCTATATGGAACAGAAAATATTGGATAAGGTGGGGCGGTATGAGTTTCTGGCGGAACCCTTCCACTGTGATTTCTCAAGCCGTCTCTTTATGGGGCATTTAGGCAACCATCTGCTGAACGCCGCAGACTTCCACAGCAACGACCGGGGCTACGGTATGAGTTACCTTATGCCGCGCCACCGCACATGGGTGCTCAGCCGTCTGGCCATAGAGATGACCGAAATGCCAAAGTCGTACGACAGGTTCTTTGTCGAGACGTGGGTAGAGAGTGCCATGAAGTATTTTACGGCACGCAACTTCCGTATCAGCGGACAGGCATCTGGCGATGGGGAGAAGGTATATGGCTACGGCAAGAGCGTGTGGGCGATGATCGATACTGAGACACGCCAGCCTGTAGATATTTTCTCCATCCACGACGGACTGATCAAGGAGTATATAGAAGAGGAGAAGGCTTGCCCGATGGCCTCTGGGTCGCGTGTGAAGGTGTCGGCTGCGGCCACGTTGGTACGGAGCATAGATACCCATTACAACGACGTGGACGTAAACGGACACATCAACTCGGTGAAGTACATCGAGCACATCCTTGACCTGTTTGACATCGACTATTACAAGTCTCATTTCCTGCACAGGTTCGAAATAGCGTATGTGGCGGAAAGCCATCAGGGCGACAAACTCAACTTCTACATGGAGACCGTTGGCGATGACGAATATTGCATAAAGATCACGAAAGTGTGCAAAAATGACGAACAAGAGGTGGAAGTCGTAAGAAGTAAGGCTAAATTTATTAAAAAGTGAAAGAAAAATTTGGCTATTCTATAATGATTCATTACCTTTGCAGTCAAAATAAAAAACAAACCCAAAGCCGTTCTCTTGGATAGGGAATGGACGGATCAAACAGGCTCTCTTTGGACAAGAACAGGCTCGCATCCGTATGGACAAGTATAACCCGCGGCTCCACAACGGCAAGCCGCACAACAAAACAAAATTAAAATTATGGCAGAAATGAATTTCGGTGGCGTAATTGAAACTGTTGTCACCAGTCATGAATTTTCATTGGAGAAAGCACGTGAAGTATTGAAGAACGAAACAATCGCAGTGATTGGTTACGGCATCCAGGGTCCTGGTCAGGCTTGCAACCTTCGCGACAATGGTTTCAACGTCATCGTCGGACAGCGTGAGGGCAAGACTTACGAGAAGTGTCTGAGCGACGGTTGGGTTCCCGGTAAGACCTTGTTCTCTATCGAGGAGGCCGTACAGAAGGGTACCATCATCTGCATGTTGCTTTCTGATGCCGGTCAGATAGCTGTTTGGCCCAAGATCAAGCCATACCTCACAGCAGGTAAGACTCTGTACTATTCACATGGTTTCGCCATCAACTGGAGCGACCGTACAGGCGTTGTTCCTCCTAAGGATATTGATGTAATCATGGTAGCTCCTAAGGGTTCCGGTACTTCTCTCCGCACGATGTTCTGCGAAGGCCGTGGCTTGAACTGCTCTTACGCTGTTTACCAGGATGCTTCCGGCAAGGCCGAGGAGAAGACTATCGCCTTCGGTATCGGTATCGGTGCCGGTTACCTGTTCAAGACTACATTCCAGCGTGAGGCAACATCTGACCTCACAGGTGAGCGTGGTTCTCTGATGGGTGCCATCGAGGGTCTGCTTGAGGCACAGTATGACGTGCTGCGTGAGAACGGTCACTCTCCTTCTGAGGCTTTCAACGAGACTGTTGAGGAGCTGACACAGAGCCTTGGCCCGCTCTTCGGTGCCAAGGGTATGGACTGGATGTACGCTAACTGCTCTACTACCGCACAGCGTGGTGCGCTCGACTGGGCTCCCCGTTTCCGTGAGGCTATCAAGCCTGTAATGGAGTGGCTCTACTATTCAGTGAAGACTGGTAACGAGGCTCAGATTTCTATCGACAAGAACTCTCAGCCCGACTACCGCGAGAAGTTGAACGCCGAACTGGAGGCTATGCGCAACAAGGAGATGTGGCAGGCTGGCGTTACTGTTCGCAAGTTGCGTCCTGAGAACAACTAATACGTTTTCGTCTTGCCGGTTTCCGTTTGTTTCTGGCGGAAATCGACACGAACAGGATGAAACAAATATAAAATGCCGGAACAACCAAGGAATATCTGAGGTTGTTCCGGCATTTTTTTTGTATATTAGTGAAGAAAAAATAACTTCGTAAAGCTTTTTCTTATTTTCTTTCCCTTCGTTCATAAAACTTTCTGGAGGCGAGGAAGAAAAGTGCCACGCCACAGGCATTCTCTGCAGCCACCATCCAAAAGGCGGCGCTGTATCCGGCGTGTTCCGCCACTACGCCGCCCAATAGACAACCTATGCCAAACCCCAGGTCCCAGCCAGTGAGGATGCTGCTGTTGGCCGTTCCGCGCTGGTCGTGCCGTGCCACATGGATAAACATGTTGAGGAAGGCAGGGTAGAGGTGTCCGTTGCCCAAGCCGATGAGTGCGGCCGAAAGATAGTAGGCCACCGGATGCGGGCATGCCACGAAGAGGACAAAGCCCGCGAGCGACAGGCACATGCCCTCTGCGGCATTGTGGGTGAGCCGCCCCTGCTGCAGAGCCTTGCGCCCCTGCAGACGCGAGAGGAAAAGTCCCATGGAGAGAATGGCAAAGTAGGTGCCCGTGCCGCCCGAAATGCCCAGTTCCTCCTTGCTGTAGATGGCCAGGTAATTGCTCAGTACGCCCCAGCAGAAGCCGAACATGGCAATGTTTATCGCCAGCAGCCATGCGCGGGTAAGGAAGAAACGGTCCAGCGAGAGTTTCTCCTTGTTCTTTATAATCTGTTTCTCTGGCAGGTGAAGGGTAGAGGCTATCAGCACTGATGACATTGCCACGAAGAAAGCCATCCAGAAGAGTACCATAAAACTGTCGTAGGCATGGTAGAGCCAGATGCCTGCCGACGGTGCGATGGCCATGGCAAAGTTGTTGCTCAGTCCGTATAGTCCCACGCCCTCGTTGCGCCTGCTGGGCGGCAGCACGTCTATGGCGCAGGTGCTGTTGGCCACGGTCACGGCACCGAACGGAGCACCATGCAGCGTGCGGCAGATGGCAAACATCAGCAGTGTGCCGGCGGCAATGTATCCTGCAAAGAACACAAAGAAGCCCGTCAGGCATACCATGAGCACCTTCTTGCGTGAGAAGCTGTCCACGATGTATCCGCAGAACGGTCGTATGAGCAATGCCGCCACGGTATATCCGCTCAGCATGATGCCTATGGTGTCCTTTGTGGCGCCGAAGGCCTCGCTGAGATAAAGGGGCAGTAGGGGAGTGAGCAGGTAGAAGGCGAAGTAAAGCAGAAAATTGGTTGTCATCACCTTCACATAGTTGGCGTTCCAGAGTCTTTCTTTCATGTCACAATGATGTTCCTTGTCAATTAATTTAAGGTGCAAAATTACAATTTTTATCACAACCGGCAAATGTTTTCGATAATTATCCGTACCTTTGCATGAGGCAAAATGCCTTATCCGTTTACAAATACACTATTCTGACAGAAAGAAATGATAGATACAAGTGCCTTTGCGGGCAAGAGGGCAGCCTATTACACACTGGGCTGTAAGCTTAATTTCTCCGAAACGTCTACCTTCGGCAAGATGCTGGAAGGCATGGGCGTGGTGACCGTACAGAGGGGCGAACGGGCAGACATCTGCCTCATCAACACCTGCAGCGTTACTGAGGTGGCCGACCACAAGTGTCGGCAGGCTATACACCGTATGGTGAGGGAGAATCCCGGTGCCTTTGTCATCGTGACAGGCTGTTACGCCCAGCTCGAAGCAGAGAACGTGAGCCGCATAGAGGGTGTGGACCTGGTGCTCGGTGCCAACGAGAAGGCCCATCTCGTGCAGTACCTCAGCGACGCATGGGTACAGAAGGATGCCTCCGCCCTGCATGAGCACCACAGCGTGAAGACGAAGGATATCAGAACCTTCCAGCCCTCATGCTCGAAGGGAAACCGCACACGTTACTTCCTCAAGGTGCAGGACGGTTGCAACTACTACTGCACTTACTGTACCATACCCTTCGCCCGTGGCAACTCGCGCAACCCCTCCATACAGTCGCTCGTGGAACAGGCAGAAAAGGCTGCTGCCGAGGGCGGAAAGGAAATCGTCATTACTGGCGTGAACATAGGCGACTTCGGGCAGACTACGGGTGAAAGCTTTCTCGATCTGGTGAAGGCGCTCGACGGTGTTGAGGGCATCAGACGATACCGCATATCGAGTCTGGAACCCGACCTTTGCGACGACGAACTGATAGACTATTGTGCACAGAGCCGTGCCTTTATGCCCCATTTCCACATTCCGCTGCAGAGCGGGAGTGATGAAGTGCTGCGCCTCATGCACAGACGTTACGACAAGGCACTCTTTGCGCGCAAGGTGATGCGCATCAAGGAGCGAATGCCCCATGCCTTTATCGGCGTGGATGTCATGGTGGGCTGCAGGGGCGAGACACCTGAGTGTTTCGAGGAGTGTTACGAGTTTCTGGACAGTCTGCCCGTTACGCAACTGCACGTGTTCCCTTATTCCGAACGCCCCGGAACGGCAGCCCTCCGCATCCCTTATGTCGTATCCGACCGCGACAAGAAACTGCGCTCCAAGCGATTGCTCGAACTGAGCGACCGTAAGACGCAGGCGTTCTATGCCCAGCGCATCGGCACAGAGGCAGAGGTGCTCTTCGAAAAGGCTCCCAGAGGCAAGGCCATGCACGGCTTTACGCCCGACTATGTGAGGGTGGAACTGCCGCCTGCCGAGGCTCGGGAGGAGTACGACAACCAACTGGTGAAGGTACGGCTTACGGGTTTCAACCACGACAAGACGGCGCTTCGAGCCGAGAAGATAGTAGGGGCTGAACAGTAACAGATGTAGGAAAAGAATGGACAAAGGTTTACCATATTGCGACTACGGTACGTGGATACGTAGGCGTTTCCCACAGTTCAGAGTGCAGAAGATTTCGGTGGATGCGGGCTTCTCGTGCCCCAATAGGGACGGACGCATCTCGCACGGTGGATGTACCTTCTGTGACAACCGCACCTTCAACCCTGCCTACTGCGACCGTTCCAAGTCCATCACTCGACAGCTTGAAGAGGGCAAGGCTTTCTTTAGCCGTAAATATCCGGACATGAAGTACCTCGCCTATTTCCAGGCTTTTACCAATACCTACGCACCGGTAGACCGCCTGATGGAAATGTATGAGGAGGCTCTGGAGGTAGATGGGGTGGTGGGTATCGTGATAGGCACCCGTCCCGACTGTGTGAGCGACGAACTGCTCTGCCAGTTGGAAGCGTTGAACCGGCGTACCTTTCTCATCGTGGAATACGGCATTGAGAGTGCCAATGACGAGACGCTGAGACGCATCAACCGCGGTCACGACTTTGCCTGCAGCCGTGATGCAGTGGAGCGCACTCATGCACGCGGCATCCTTACCGGTGCGCATGTCATACTCGGGCTGCCCGGAGAGGATGCCGAGGAGTCGCTTAGGCAGGCTCCGCTCATCTCGTCATTGCCCATCGACATTCTGAAGATACACCAGATGCAGGTGATAAAGGGTACACGGTTGGCAGAAGAGTTTGCAGCCCGCCCCTTCCATGTATACTCAGTAGAGGAGTATGTCGACCTGGTGGTGAAGTACATCAGTAGGCTGCGCCCCGACATCGTGCTCGAACGCTTTGTAAGCCAGTCGCCTCCAGAACTGCTTGTTGCACCGCGGTGGGGATTGAAAAACCACGAGTTTGTGGACATACTGAGAAAAAGGTTGGGAGAGGGGGTAAAGGTAAAAAAGTAAAAAAGGGCATACGCCACAAAGGCCGTTGTCTTAACTCCTTTAACTCCCCAAAAATAACGAACAAATATGGCAAAGATAGCAGTTGTAATACTCAACTATAACGGAAAAAAGATGCTGGACGAGTACCTGCCCGGGGTAATGGAATATTCCAGGCAGGACGCTGAAGTGTGGGTGGCAGACAACAACTCTACCGACGGTTCGGTAAAGATGCTGCAGGTACACTTCCCGCAGGTGAAGACACTCGTGCTGGAGCAGAACTATGGATTCGCAGAGGGCTACAACAGGGCACTGAAGAAAGTGGATGCCGACTACTACGTGCTGCTCAACAGCGACGTGGAGGTTACCCACCACTGGCTCACACCCCTTGTGGAGTTTATGGACTCCCATCCCGAGGCAGCTGCATGCCAGCCCAAGTTGCTTGCCGAATACGACAAGGAGAGCTTTGAGTATGCCGGGGCGTGCGGCGGTTTCATGGACAAGTATGGCTATCCCTTCTGCCGAGGGCGCATCTTCGGAAATGTGGAGCGCGACAATGGGCAGTACGACTACCTCGAGGAGGTGTTGTGGGCCACAGGTGCCTGTCTCATGATACGCTCGCGCGACTACTGGAGCGTGGGCGGACTGGACAAGAGGTTCTTTGCCCACTGCGAGGAGATAGACCTCTGCTGGCGGCTAAGGTTGAAAGGCAGGAAGATATACTGTGTGCCCGAGAGCCAGGTTTACCACGTTGGTGGCGGAACACTACCCAAGAACAACCCGCACAAGACATTTCTCAACTTCCGCAACAACCTCACCATGCTCTACAAGAACCTCTCCGACGAAGAGCTGAAGCCCGTCATGCGCTGCCGTTGGTGGCTCGACCGGTTGGCTGCTTTGGAGATGCTGTTACTCAAGCACAGTTGGGGCGACTTCCTGGCCGTCTGCAGGGCACGCAGAGCCTTCAAGGCGTGGCGTGCCGACTTTACCGACGACAGATGTCGCATACAGCGCGAACGTACCGTGAAGGACATTCCGCAGATTTTCCGAGGCTCCATCCTCTGGCAGTTTTATGTGCATGCCTGCAAGACGTTCGACCGCCTTGAGTGGCGAAAAGAATGATGTTCCAACCGTACAGGTCGAATTATTTTCTCTTTTACTTGCTTCCGAAATAGAGGAAGAGCATACCGAGGAGCACGAGCAGGAGGTCCACAAACTTGGCCTTGAGGTTCTTCTCGTGGAAAATGGCTGCACCGAAGAGGAAGCTCACTATCACAGAACCACGGCGCACCATGCTCACGATACTGATCATGGCTCCCGGCAGACTAAGCGCATAGAAGTAGACAAAGTCGGCAGCACTGAGGAAGATGCTGATGAAGATGATGGACCAGTGCCAGTGGAAAGGAGTGGTGGACTTGCGTGCCGGCAACCAGATGATGAGCATCATCGCTCCCATCATGAAGCACTGGTAGATGTTGTACCAGCTCTGCACGATCATGCGGTCGAGTCCCACACCTCCGTTCTCGGGAGGAGCCATCAGGTATTTGTCGTACAGACCGCTCACCGCGCCGAGCACCGCAGCCAGTACGATGAAGTAGATCCACTTGTCGTGCTTGAAATCGATGCCCTCCTTCTTGCCGCTCTTGCTCAGCATGAGGAATGACACCACGGCCAGGATGACACCCGTCCACTGGTAAAGGTTCAGGTGCTCGCCGTACACAATCATGGCTCCGATGAGCGTCATCACGGGGCGTGTGGCATTGATGGGTCCGACGATGGTGAGCGGAAGGTGCTTCATGCCGAAATAGCCGAATACCCAACTGCTCAGTACTATCAGACTCTTCAGTACGATGTAGCGGTGTACTTCCCATCCGCCTTCCGCCACATGGAAGATAGTGCCGTCGAGTGCGTGCCCGTTGTAACTCGCCACGATGAACGGCAGGAATATCAGTGACGAGAAAAGCGTGTTAAGAAAGAGCACCGGTATCACAGCGTTGCCCGAAAGTGCCTTCTTCTTGAAGGCATCATAAAATCCCAGCAGTGCTGCCGAGAGAAATGCCAATACTAACCACATGTTTTT
>CAVKZC010000011.1:12333-30558 GCA_963660455.1 Sphaerochaetaceae bacterium
GCACGTACCATGTTGCGGAGAAAGCGGTTGGCCGTAATGCGGAAGTACCATGTCGTGGGGGATGTCTGAATCCAGCATGCCTCACTTACGTGGCATATGGTAGTCTTGTTGTCACCGCCCGCCTTGCAGAAAGCAGCATAGTCGTCGTGCGCCAGGAAAAGGCGTGCGGCGCGGTTCATCCTCTCAAAGTCGAGCGGGTAGTGCATCTGCAGCGAGTACTGTCTGCAGAAGGGGTCCTTTACCGTGTGTATATAATAATGGTATGTGCGCGACGTGGCGGAGAAGCGGGCATGCATGTCTGCTTCCACCTGGCGTACCTCATACACCGAGATGTCGCGTGGCAGTATGCGATTGAGCCGGTAGGCTGTCTGCGCCGTGTCGAGCGGTTCGCCGTCCCAGTCGAAGTGTGCTGCCATGTGCCTGGCGTGCACCCCCGTGTCGGTACGTCCGGCACCCACCGTCTCTACATCCCTGCGCAGCAGGGTAGACAGTGCGCGTTGCAGTTCCTCTTGCACGGTGATGGCGTTGGGCTGTATCTGCCATCCGTGGTAACGGGTACCGTCGTAGGCAAAAAATATGAAGTATCTGTTCATTGCGGATGCAAAATTACTAAAAATTCAGTAAATATGCGCTGTGGCTACCCATTATTTTACCAAACAAGATGTAAGTGAAAGAAAATATCGAAATGTTTTTGCAATGTGATGAAAAAATTGTATTTTTGCCAACGGTTTAGTATAATCATGTTTAACGGCGTGCTTTTCCAGACGGTTACGGCACGGTTCTTTCTCTGTTCTGAAAGAAGCTGTGTGTTTGCCCCGATGGTACACGTCTATGAAATAGGAATATGGCACAAAACATTTTCAAAGGGCTGGGCATTGCGCTCATTACCCCTTTCACGACCGACGGGGAAGTGGACTATAAGTCGCTGAAGAGGTTGGTGGAGTTTCAAATAGATAACGGGGCAGACTTTCTCTGCATCCTTGCCACGACAGGCGAGGCTCCTTGCCTTACCCGTGAGGAGAAAGACCGTATTACCCAACTGGTGAAAGAAGTGAACCGGGGCAGGGTTAAAATCCTGAAATACTGCGGCGGAAACAATACGGCAGCTGTGGTGGAGGAGATAAAGACCACCGACTGGAGCGGCATTGACGGCATCCTGAGCATCTGCCCTTACTACAACAAACCTTCGCAGGAGGGCTTGTACCAGCACTTCAAGGCCATAGCCGAGGTCAGTCCGTTGCCCATTGTGCTGTATAATGTGCCGGGGCGTACCGGCATCAACATGAAGCCCGAAACAACCTGCCGCATAGCCCGCGACTTCCCCAATGTCGTGGCTGTGAAGGAAGCTTGTGGAAGTCTGGAACAGGTGGACGAAATCATCAAGAACAAGCCAGACAACTTCGACGTCATCAGTGGCGACGACGCTTTGACCTTCTCTATGGTGGCAAGTGGTGCCGCCGGAGTCATCTCCGTTATCGGAAACGCACTGCCCAAGGCTTTCAGCCGGATGATAAGGCTTGAGTTCAAGGGCGAATATGAACCGGCACGCAAGATACACCACATGTTCACCGAGCTGTACAGTCTGCTCTTCGTGGACGGCAACCCCGCCGGTGTGAAGGCCCTGCTCAACGACATGGGCTTTATCGAGAACGAACTGCGCCTGCCGCTCGTTCCTACACGCATCGCCACCAAACAGAAAATGTCGGAGATACTAAAGACGCTCAATATCTGATATTGATAGGGAGTGAAGAATTGTATTAAATAGATGTCTTATGGCAGAGGAAAGAAGAATCATTCACGAGATAACGCCCCTCATGGGAAAGGACGTGCTCTACATAGCCGACAGGCACAAGAAGGAGTTTACCTACCCCATACACAACCACTCGGTCTACGAACTCAACTTCGTGGAGAATGCCAAGGGGGTAAAGCGCATCGTAGGCGATTCGCAGGAGATAATAGGCGACTACGACCTGTGTCTCATTACCTCTGCCGACCTGGAGCATGTCTGGGAGCAGTGCGACTGTACCAGTGAAGACATCCGCGAGATAACCATACAGTTCGATTTCAGCATGGGCGACGAGACGCTCTTCGGGCGCAATCCCTATGCCAGCATCACGCGCATGATGCAGCAGGCACGCAAGGGACTGTGTTTCCCCATGAAGGCCATCATGAAGGTGTACGGCATGCTCGACACCCTCAGCAGCATCAAGGACGGATTCTACGCCGTGCAGCAGTTCCTTACCATCCTCTACGAGCTCTCGCGTTGTGACGACGCGCGCACGCTTGCCTCCAGCAGTTATGCCAAGGTGGCGGTAGAGGATGACAGCCGGCGCATACTGAAGGTAAAGAACTATATCTCCAAGAACTATATGGACGACCTGCGCCTGCCCCAGTTGGCAAGCATTGCCGGCATGAGCGCCAGTGCCTTCAGCCGCTTCTTCAAGTTGCACACCGGGCGCAACATCAGCGAGTACATTATCGACCTGCGCTTGGGTTACGCTGCACGCATGCTGGTAGACACCGCCAAGAGCATCAGCGAAATAGGCTATGACTGCGGATTCAACAATCTGAGCAACTTCAACCGCATCTTCAAGAAGAAGAAAGGGTGTGCTCCCAGCGAGTTCCGCGAAAACTATCACAAGACGCGCATCATAGTGTAGAGACATGAGGGCTAAGGACATTTTTTGGCAATATCCCCTTTTCTTCTTTCTTCCTGCCGCCGTGGCGGTCACTTCCTGCTCGTCGGAGAAGTATCTGCCCGAGGGGTCATACCAGCTCAACAGCGTGACGGTGGTGAGCGATGCACCGGGGGTGGATGTAGCCGGCATGAAGGCGTATGTGAGGCAGAAAGAAAAACCGAAACTTTTTTCGCTCGTCAAGAATCCATTCAGTCGCAAGCCTGTAGTGTACGATACGCTGCAGGCCAGTTTGTCGTGCAGGGACCTCCTTACCGCCATGCAAAACCGCGGATTCCTGCAGGCAGGAGTAGACCTCTGTACCACTGTGGACGGAAGGAAAATCAATGCCAAGTACGTGCTGCACCCCGGCGAGCCTTTCTATATAGGAAAGGTGGACTATGTGGTGGAGGATGACAGCATACAGAGTCTGTTGCATCTTGACAATCCGGACAACCGACAGCTCAACCCCGGCATGCAGTTCAGCGTGGATGCGCTCAACGCCGAGCGCAAACGCATCTCCTCGCTCCTTGTAGACAACGGTTACCCGCGCTTCAACAAAGACTTCATACAGTTTGGTGCAGACACCATTGCCGGACAAAAGGACATTGCCCTCACGCTCAGGCTCCTCAAGTACAAGGCCAACAACAATGCACCCGCCACCCTCCATCCGCGCTATTGGATAAGGAAGGTCAACTTCCTTTCGCCCGACAGCACCCGTATGCCCCTGCGCCGGCAGGTGATGTTCAATGCTACCGACATCAAGGAGGGAGAGCCCTACAATGCAGCCGCCCTGCAGCGCACATACAACAATTTCTCGCGCCTGCAAGCTGTAAAATACACCAATATCCAGTTTGAGGAACAGCCCGACACCAACCTCCTCGACTGTAACATACAGGTGAGTGCCAACAAGCGGCACACCGTGTCGTTCCAGCCCGAGGGCACCAACACTACAGGCAATCTGGGCGCAGCGGCCTCGCTCACTTACACCAACCGCAACCTCTTTAGGGGCAGCGAACAGCTGAGCGTGGAACTGCGAGGTGCCTACGAGGCCATCAAGGGACTGGAAGGGTACAACAACGAAAACTATACCGAATACTCACTCGAGACTAAGCTCACCTTTCCGCGCATGGTGGCTCCGTTCCTCTCCAAGAGTTTCCGCAGGAGGCAGGACGCCACCTCCGAACTGGCCGTGAGCTGGGACATGCAGAACAGACCCGAGTTCTACAGGCGCGTCTTTTCTACGGCGTGGAGATACAGGTGGAATGAGCCTCACCATCACCTCAGCTGGCGCATCGACCTGTTAGACCTCAATTATGTCTACATGCCGTGGATTTCGTCTACCTTCAAGAGCAACTATCTCGACAATACAAGCAGCCGCAATGCCATCCTGCGCTACAACTACGAAGACCTCTTCATCATGAAGGTGGGCTTCGGCGTGACCTACAACGACGGCGTGGATGCCGTGCGTGCCAACGTAGAGACTGCCGGCAATGTGCTCGAAGGGGTGTCCAAGTTGTCCGGACAGAAGGCCAATGCCGAAGGACAGTACACCTTTCTTAATATTGCCTTTGCGCAGTATGCCAAGTTTGACGTAGACTATGTACACCTCACCAAATTTGATGACCGCAACTCGCTGGCACTGCATGCAGGTTTCGGCATAGCCTATCCCTACGGCAACAGCACGGTGCTGCCTTTCGAGAAGCGTTATTTCTCGGGTGGCGCCAACTCGGTGAGAGGGTGGGGAGTGAGGGAACTCGGCCCCGGCAAGTTTAAGGGAACGGACGGGCGCATCGACTTCATCAACCAGACGGGCGATGTCAAGCTCGACCTCAACGCCGAGTACCGTGCGGCACTGTTCTGGAAGTTCCAGGGTGCTGTCTTCATCGATGCAGGCAACATCTGGACTCTCCGCAACTATGCCGACCAGCCCGGCGGACAATTCACCTTCAGTGAGTTCTACAAGCAGATAGCCGTGGCTTACGGTCTGGGACTCAGACTGGACTTCAACTACTTTGTCCTGCGCTTCGATATGGGTATGAAGGCCATCAATCCTGCTTACGATACCAAGCAGGAGCACTGGGCCGTCATCTACCCCAAGCTCAGTCGCGACTTCTCCTTTCACTTCGCGGTAGGCCTTCCATTCTGACCTTCCACACGCCCTCGTGCAGCACCATAGGCAGTTTTACGATGGCCTCCTTTACAGGGTGGGCGGGCTGACCTATGCTGTCCATCTGCAGAAAGTCGCGCACGGTAAGTGTCACCACTGCCGATGTGTCACCGTCCTCCTTCTCCACATCTCCTATCTCAATGCTTGCATCTGCGTCCTTGGCGCGCAGGGCATCCACGTCCTCCTGCGTGGCACCCGTGGCGGCAAACCTGAGCCATGGCTCAGACGACGGCGTGCAGAAACGCATGGCTTCGCCAAAGTGCCAGTTGTAATAATAGGTGGCAAAGGAGTCGCAGTATTCTGTCAGTTGCTCCTCGCTCCCGTTGGCATGGCTGCACGAAATGCATCCTGCGTGCAGGGGTAGCAACAGTAGGGGAATGATGTTCTTGGTTGTCATGGGGCTGTTTGGTTGGCTAAGTTAGAAAATGATAAATTGCTTAAATTTGCCACAAAGGTAACAAAAAAGTTTGTAAATAGAATCTTTTTCGTTAACTTTGCATGAAAATAACACTTAAAAATGCTAAGATTCATTTGCTTCGGAAGTGGAAGCAGCGGCAACTGCTACTATCTCTATACCGAAACGGATTCGATAATGATAGACGTGGGTGTCGGAATCAGGACACTCAAAAAACAATTTCACAACTATGGATTGCGGCTCGAGGACGTACACCACATCCTTGTTACCCACGACCATGCCGACCATGTCAAGTCGGTGGGGAGCATGAGTAACGACTACAGCCTTCCGGTCTATACCACGGCGCTGGTGCATAAGGGCATCAGGCACAATTACTGTGTGCGCAAGAAAGTGGATGCCGGCCTTGTAAAGGAGGTGGAGAAGGGGAGGACTTTCGTGCTTGGCGACTTCCGCATCACTCCCTTCGGTGTGCCTCACGACAGCACTGACAATGTGGGCTATCTGGTAGAGTATGGCGATGTGGCGTTTTGCCTCATTACCGATGTGGGGCACGTCACCGAAGAGATGTGCGGCTACATATCCCGCGCCAACTATCTGGTGCTGGAGTCCAACCACGACGTGGAAATGCTGCAGCAGGGACCTTATCCGCAACACCTCAAAGACCGCATCATGGGTGACCGCGGCCACCTCAGCAATACCGATTGCGGCAGGGTGCTTGCCGAGAATGCCACCGAGAAGTTGAAGCATGTGTGGCTGTGCCACATCAGCGAGGAGAACAACCATCCCGAGCTGGCCCGCAAGACGGTGGAACAGATTCTTAAGTCGTATGGTATCGTGGCGGGCAAGGACTTCCTGTTGGAAGTCCTGCGCCGGAAGATACCAAGTGAAATCTATACGCTGGAGTAATTCTCCAGCTTATTCTCCCTTCACCACTTTGCGTCCTGCCACGATGTAGATGCCCTTGGGCAGTGAGGGGAAGAGGCGGTCGTAGTCCTCAGCCTTGAGCACCATGCGGCCGTCTATGCCGTATACGTTCTTATTGGTGGGGGCGGCACTTGCCTTGAGGGTGGTGATGCCGGTGGTGGAGTCCTTCTTGGGTTTCCACTTGTTGAATAGCTGTACGGCCTTCATCACATAGTTGGAGCCCACGGGGGTGTGCTTGCCAGTGAACGTGCTGTCCACGTCGAAGCGGGTGTAGCCCTGTTTCTTGTAGAACTCAGAGATGCTGTAGGCATTGACGGATGCCACTACCTCGTCGGTTCTCGACTGTACGAAGGTGATGGTATCGGTGTTCCAGGGTGCCCAGTTGCCGTAGGGTGTGGAATGTTCTACCATCCAGGGCTTGATGTGGTTCTGCACGATGTCGCTCTTTGGGTCCCATAGCTGCTCGGTGAAGAGGAGGTTGGTGCTGATGCCCGCGTCTTCTGTCGTGTTGTAGAGGCGGAAAGCCATGGCGTTGATAGAATCCGTGTTGTGTGTCTTGTCGTCAAACCACTCCGAAATCTTGTCCAGATACGACTTGGTGAGCACATCCTCATACTTTACGTGCGTGGTGGTGTCGTTGACGATGTCCCAGAGCACGAGCGGCAGAGCCACGGGGTAGTGGGTAACAGTCTCCTTGATGATGTCGAGGTAGGTGGCGTAGATGTCGTATGAGCCTGCACCCAGAAAACTGTAGTGTATCTTGGGCAGTTCATCGTGGCGGTAGCCCTCTGCCACGAGCCGGTCTACCCATGTGCCCACGTATCCGCCTTGCGAGTAACCCATGTTGAGCACCACATCGTCATACTTGAAGCCTTCCTCTGTAAGAATCTTGCGCCCGGCAAGGAAAGCGTCGATGTCGGCCATGCCAAGCACGCGTCCCTGCAGATAGGGCTGTGGAAGGTGAACGGTGTTGCCGAAGCCGATGCCGTCCGACTCGATGATGAAATATTTCATAGACTCCAGTGCGCCTTCCATTTTTGTCAACAGATGCACGTTGGTGGGGCGGTCAGCGTTGTCGGTGATGGTGAAGTGGTTGAGCAGGATACAACCTTTACCGTCTTGTTTCTTGCTTGCCAGGTCCTTGTGCATGAAAATGGCGGCGGAGAGGACGATAGGCTTTCCGGCAAGGTCTTTCGACTCATAGCGGAAATCGTAACGCCAAAAGGTATTTTCGAAAAAAGTCTTGTTGTAGACGCCGAGACTGTCGCTGTAGACACTGTCCTTCTTTTCGGCGAAACCTGATGCGGCAGTCAGCAGCATGCAGAAAAAGAGTAGTATTTTCTTCATAGCGTAAAGTTTCTGCGACGCTTGTGTTTTTTTCTTTCGATTTATGTTGATGTCTGCGGGGCTTGTGTGCTGTGTGTGTGGAGACATTGCCCCTCTTGTTGTCTCGCCGATGGTTATCCTGTATAAGTGTCGCAGATAGTGAATACAAAAAGTCACACCGGAAGACGCTGCAAAGTTACAAAGAAAAAGCGACACAACGATGCTTTTGCGGAAAAGTTTTCGACCTGTATGGTTGCACCGCGCCCCTGAAAGGGCAACCTTCATGGAATTTACTATACAAGTCGTTTTTTCGAACACGAATCCCACGAATCGCACGAATCGCGTTTGGCAATAAGGCGTCAGCCCTTCCGTTCTTTCCGTTCTTTCCGTGTTCGAAAACATTCAACCGTACAGGTCGAAATCTTTTCTTACTTCTTATCTCTTATCTCTTTTTCGTCTTACTTCTCATCCTTTTTTCCGTCTTTCTTTTCTTCCTTCTTTTTCTCGGCTTTCTTCTTGCGTTTGATGCCGAAGAGGTCGTAGAAATTATTGAAGTCCTTCTTCATGATAAGGCCGAGACCTTGCGTGTTCAGGCTGTTGCGTGTGAAATATCGGTCGTTGGCCTGGTTGTATACATGCACGGAGAGGTTGCCGTTGGGGAATATGAGGTAGCGCAGGTCGAAATCGCCGATGAAGCTCTGCGTGGTATTGGCGTTGTCTCGGTAACCGAACTGTCCGTTGAAGAGCAGTCGGTTGTTGAGAAGCCTTCCATTGAGGATGCCCTCGTATTCGGCATTGAAGAAGCCCTCGTCGCCTGTGGAAATGTTGGCCCCGAAGCTCCAGTTCTTGCTGTTCACCACCTTTGACAGCACCTGGTTAATCTGCTGTGAGATTGTTCCGCTGAGGAAGCTCTGCATGGCGAGCGATGTCTGGCTCTGCTGTTCGGTAGTCTCCTCAGTGCTTTGGTTGTTCTTGGCCTGCGCATAGAATCGTCCGATGGCCAACAGGTAGAGCACCTGCTGGTTCATCTCCTCCTGCGAGTTGATGATAGAGTACACCATCTGCTTGGCATCGCTGTTGACGGTAGGGAGATCCATGGTGAAGTCCACCTTGGGTGCGCCCGGTGTGCCCGAGATGCCCATGAGGCAGTCTACGCGGATATTGTTGCTGGAGAACGACCGTCCGATGTTGAGGTCGCTCAGTGGCACACCCGTCACGGTGTATTTGGCCTGAAGGTTGAGCGGTGCGTTGAACGGGTCGCCTCCAAAGGCGATGGTTCCTCCCGGCACGAATTCGAACTCCTTCTTGATGAGGTTCTGGATGGTGAGTTTGTATAGTCCGCTGCTCACGGTATAGTTGCCGAACATCTCGAGACCGCCCTTGTTGAAGTAGTTGGCCCTGATGACACCGTTTCCGTTCAGCGTGATGTAGTCGCCCGTCTGCTCGTCCATGACGAGTTTGAGCGTGAGGTCGGGTGTGGTGTTCACGAGGAAGTTGATGAGGATGTCCGAACTGATGTTGTCCTCGTCCTCGTCGCCGTGTTTTTTCGTGTCGCTGGCAGGCTTATATAAATAAGGTGTAGCGTCGTGCCAGTGGATGAAGCTCTTGTCGCTGATGGCATCGGGCGTCGCCACGTTGTACACGAAGAGCGAACCCGGTTCGGGCTGTGCGTCGATATTGATGACGGTCTGTCCGCTCTTTCCGTGGATATCCACCTTTCCGGTGGCAAGCACGGTGCCGTAGAAGGTGTTGTCGCCGAAGGTGTGCGTGTCGAATCCGAGGAAGTTGTGCGCATCGACATTGAGGTCGAAGCTGAGTCGGGTGAGGTGCTGGTGGTGAATGCCACCGCTTATGACGGCATAGTGCCCCGGAATCTTTTTGTTGCGCTGCGTGTCGAAGTCCTTGTCATAGATGCTGTCACCGAGAAGCTGGATGTCGTCGGGGATGGCGTGTGCCCTGATGTTTCTGAAGGTGTAGGTAGTGCCGAGCTGCTTCATGTGCATCTGTCCGTGGGCCGTTACGTCGCCCACGAGGTTGATGTCGCTGAGGTCGCCCACAACGTTCATCTTTCCGTCGCACCACGCCTCGACATTGTCCATAAAACTGCCGCAGAAGCTCTCCATGAACTTCAGACTTGTGCCCCGGGCAGTGATGCCAAGGTCAATGTAGTTCTTGCGCGGTGACACGTATCCGTCTATGTAGGTGGTGTGCGTTGGGCCGTCGTCGGCATGAGCCAGAATGTTGATTTTGCCCTCGTCGTTGTCGTAGGCCACGTTGGCGTACAGCGTGCCGAGGGGACCCTGCTCGAAGGTAAAGTCCTTGATGGCGAGGTCTGCGTAGGCATCGGGCTTGGCGAAGATGGATTTCACGACGGCCTTGCCCGATGCCGAGCCGGCAAAGTCGACCGAGTGGAAATTGACGAGGTCGAGGATGTATGCCACGTCCACTCCGTTGAGGTCGGCCACGATAGAGTCCTGCGGGTTCTTGCTTGCCTTTCCGTTCACGGTGATGTGCTGCATGTCGTGGGCAAGGGTGAGCATATCCACGTCAAGTTCGTTCTTGGCGTAGGTTATCGTGGCAGGCATCACGTTCCATTTGGCATCGCCGAGCATGACCTCCGAGGGGCTGATGCTGATGTGAGCCGCAGTGGTTCCCTGTGCCGTCCTGTAGAACTGCGTCTTGGTGTCGAGCACACCCTTTACGGGCAGCTTGTGCGAATGGTTGTCGTAGTGGAGGAGGGTAGAGAGCGTGTTGTCGGCAACGGCAGCCCTGAGCCTGTAGTCGGGGGCCTGCTGTCCGGGCAGCCCCTGCTTGAGCCTTGCGCTGGCCAGGAGCGAGTCGCCCACGGTGTTTACCTCGATGCTGATGTCGTGGAAGTCGGAACCGGCATACCTCAGGTCGGGAGCCGTGACATAGAGGTTCAGTTCGTTGTTGGCCTCCGAGATGTTGCCGTTGACGTGTACGGGCGCATCTGTGGCGATGTCTATGCCGAACATGCGCTTCAGAATACTGGTGGATGTGATGTTGGCCTGCAGCGTAAAGTCGTTGTGCAGGGAGGTGGTTTGTTTCTTCAGTCCGGGGAGAGTGGGCAACTTGTCTGCCACGATGTTAGCCACGGCGTGGTAGAGCGAGGCTGGGTCGTACTGCCCCCTGAGGTAGAGACTCATGAAGGGAGCTTCCACGTCGAGGTGTCCGTCGCGGCTCATGTTGTTGGCACTGATGCGTGTACCGTTAAGGGCGAAGGACCTGTCGGCGGTCTTCACGCCCAGAATGCTGGGCTGCAGATGCCTGATGTCGGCCTGCAGATTATACTTGCGCGTCTTGAAGGCATAGAGACCGTCCACCGCCACGTTGACCATGGGGTCGTGAATGGCGGCTTTTCCGATCACCTGCTGTGGGGTGTAGAGCGCTTCGAGGGCGATGTTGCGGAAGGTATGGCCGTTGAAATCGAACGCATCGACGTTGGCCTTGCCCTGCAGGCGCTGCTTTGTTCCGCTGATGTCAAGGCGTGCTGTGGCCTTGCCCAACTTGCCGTTGTCGAGCAGGTGCCCCAGGTCGAGGGCTGTCGCCACGGCGTGTGCCTTGATGATGTCTCCGTTCTTGACGACCTTCAGCGTCAGCTTTCCCGCGTCCGTTTCGGCGGTGGCGTTCACGTCGGCGTGCGAACCGTAGCCGTTAGCCTTTCCCGTCAGGTGTATGGTGCCGGCACGCGTGAGAGGGGCTGGTAGCTGTTTCCCCTTGCCCAGTCCCTGTGCAATGAAGGCGATGCCATGCTGCGTGAGGTTCAGATTGTCGAGTTGCAGGTTCCATGCCTTTCTGCGGAAATCGGCCTCACCACTGGCTTGTAGGTTGACACTGCCCGAACCAGTTCGCACACTCATGTCTTGGCAACGGACAGAGGATGCTGTTCCGCTGAACGAAGTGTTGAGATATACAGCCTCGTTGAAAGCTTTAAGCGAAGGTATGAAACAAGCAATGTCAGAGAGTGTTATCTTCGATTGTCTGATGTTGCCACTATAGTGCAGCGTACTCATGTCGGGGCCTTTTTCCTTCCATCGGTAACGGGCCTCTACGTTCTCCAGTTCGAGGGCAGAGGAGGGCAGGGCAAGACTGAAGTTGGCGAGTGTCGCCTTGCTGTGGTCGGCCTCCACGTCGAAGTGCATCGCCTGTACGCACAAGCCAGCCCTCTCTTCGCGGAAAGCGAGGTTCTTGAGCTGTACACTGAGTGTGGAGTCTGTGGCGTGGCGCAGGATGACGTGTGCCGAGAGACCGCTTACCAGCAGGTGTCTGGGCGAGAACGTTCCGGGCGTCGGGGCGATGTCGCGCTGGTCGTACGCTACGTTGCCGTTCCTTACGATGAGACTGCCTATATGGAGGTCGAGAGGCGTGTGGCTGGTGGTGTCTTTCGAGGCCAGCGAGTCGAGCACAAACTGATAGTTGGGCTTGCTCTGTGCCGTCTGCCTGTACAGGTTGGCCCTGAGTCCGAAGAGTTGAGCCGATGAGATAGAGATGCGCCCCTGCGTCAGGGGCAGGTAGTCAACCTTGACCGATGCGCGTGCGGCATACACCATGCTGTCGCCCTGCTGGTCGTAGATGCAGATGTCATCCACGATGAGGCGGTTGAAGAATCCGAGGTTCACGTTCCCCACTTCCACGCGAGTGCCCAGTTTGGTGGCAAGGGCAGAGGCGGTCTGCCCGCCGATGAAGCGTTGTACGGGGGGTACGTGCAGCAGCACGACAATAACGGTGTAAAGCCCCAGAAGGCTCCACACCACGGCGTTTACTATGTGTTTTAGTTGTTTCAGATGTTACAGAGATTTTACTTATTTTGAATTTTCGCACAAAATTACGTCAAATTTATGTCAAAAGCGAACAAAATCGTTTTTTTTCTTTTGGCAGTCGTTTTTTTTTACTATTTTTGCAGCAAAATAGCAGAATTTTATAATAGTACAAAAACCTTAATGTAGTTATGACAAGAGTAATCAAATTACGCAAAGGCTTGGACATCAACCTGAAGGGCAAAGCCTCCCGGACGGTGAGCGTCCCCGTGGCTTCAGCGGACGAGTATGCGCTCGTTCCGTCGGCATTCGAGGGCGTCACACCCAAGGTGGTGGTGCGCGAAGGCGACCATGTCAAGGCCGGTGATGCGCTGTTTGTCAACAAGGCTTGCCCGGAGGTGAAGTTCGCCTCGCCTGTGAGCGGAGAAGTGACAGCCATCGAGCGCGGCGAACGCCGCAAGGTGCTCTGTGTGAAGGTGAAGGCCGACCAAGAGCAATCCTTTACGGATTTCGGTAAGAAGGATGTGGGTGCGCTGGACGGCGCAGCCGTAAGGCAGACCCTGCTTGACGCAGGTCTGTTCGGGTACATCAACCAGTTGCCTTATGCCGTGTCGACAACCACCGACACCGAGCCTAAGGCAATTTTCGTTTCCGCCCTTCGTGACATGCCTTTGGCTGGCGACTTCGAGGTTGAACTTGCCGGTAACGAAGAGGCTTTTCAGGCAGGATTGACAGCCTTGAGCAAGATAGCGAAAACTTATCTTGGTGTAGGAGTCGAACAGCATGACGATGCGCTGGAAGGTGCCAAAAATGTAGAACTCATCGTCCTTGACGGTCCCTGTCCTGCGGGCAACGTGGGCGTGCAGGTAAACCACGTCGACCCCGTAAACAAGGGTGAGGTGGTGTGGACTGTAGACCCGTCGGCTGTGATATTCTTCGGAAGATTGTTCTTGACCGGCAAGGTAGACTTGCACAAGAAAGTGGCTGTGGCAGGCAGTGAGATAAAGACTCCCGGCTATGCTGACGTGCTGGTAGGAACGCCTTTAAGTGCTTTTGTAGCCGACCAGTTGAAAACCATTGAACACGTGCGACTTATCAACGGCAATCCTTTGACGGGAAAGCAGACCTCCATCGATGGCTATGTGGGTGGCCACACCTCTGAGGTGACAGCCATCCCCGAGGGTGACGACCATGATGAGATGCTGGGCTGGATCATGCCCCGCACCGGAGATTTCTCTACCTCCCGTTCTTATCTCTCATGGCTTTTCGGCAAGAAGAAGGAGTATGACCTCGATGCTCGCGTCAAGGGTGGAGAGCGCCACATGATCATGAGCGGCGAGTATGACAAGGTGTTGCCGATGGACATCTTCGGCGAGTACCTCATCAAGGCCATCATCGCCGGTGACATCGACAAGCAGGAACAGCTCGGTATCTACGAGGTGAGCCCAGAAGACTTTGCCGTGGCAGAGTTTGTGGACTCTTCCAAGTTGGAACTTCAGAAGATTGTACGACAGGGACTTGACATCCTGCGTAAGGAAAATGCGTAATTATTTTTAAGACAACAATGAGTGCATTAAGAAATTATCTCAACAAGATAAAGCCCAACTTCCAGAAGGGAGGCAAGCTGCACGCCTTCGAGAGCGTCTTCGACGGCTTCGAGAGCTTCCTGTACGTGCCCACCACGACGGCGAAGAGCGGAGCGCACATCCACGACGCCATCGACTCGAAGCGCATCATGAGCTTTGTGGTGATCGCCCTGATTCCCGCGCTGCTCTTCGGTATGTATAATGTGGGATACCAGAACTTCAAGGCCGCCGGCACGCTGGACACCGCCAGCTTCATCGAGGTGTTCGCCTTCGGCTTCCTCGCCGTGCTGCCCAAGATCCTCGTGAGCTACATCGTGGGCCTCGGCATCGAGTTTGCCTGGGCACAGTGGAAGCACGAGGAAATCCAGGAGGGCTACCTCGTCTCAGGTATCATCATCCCGCTCATCATCCCCATCTCCACACCGCTGTGGATGCTCGCCCTGGCCTGTGCCTTCGCCGTCATCTTCTGCAAGGAAATCTTCGGCGGCACGGGCATGAACATCTTCAATGTGGCCGTGGGCGCACGTATGTTCCTCTTCTTCTCCTATCCTCTCGCCATGAGCGGCGACAAGGTGTGGATCGCCAAGGAGAGCATCTTCGGACTGGGCAACACCTTGCCCGACGGTTTTACAGCCGCCACCCCCCTCGGCCAACTGGCACAGGGCAGCATGCCCACCAGCAGCATCTGCGACGCGGTGACAGGACTTATCCCGGGTTGTATCGGTGAAACCTCGGTTATAGCCATCGCCATCGGAGCCGTGATCCTGCTCTGGACGGGCATCGCCTCCTGGAAGACCATGGGCAGCGTGTTCGTGGGCGGCATCGTGATGGCCCTCATCTTCCAGTCGCTGGGCATGACCCCCATCGCCTGGTATGAGCACGTCGTGCTGGGCGGCTTCTGCTTCGGTGCCGTGTTCATGGCCACCGACCCCGTCACCTCTGCCCGCACAGAGAAGGGCAAGTACTTCTACGGCTTCTTCATCGGTGCCATCGCCGTCATCGTGCGCGTGATGAACCCCGGTTATCCTGAGGGTATGATGCTCGCCATCTTCTTCGGCAACATGTTCGCTCCGCTCATCGACTACTGCGTGGTGCAGGGCAACATCTCCCGCCGCGCCAAACGTGCCATTAAATAAAGTAAGGAGGAATGCAATATGAAGACAAATTCAAATAGCTATACGATCATCTACTCGGCCATCATCGTTGTGGTCGTGGCATTCCTGCTCGCCTTCGTATCTTCTTCGCTGAAGGATACGCAGGACAAGAACGTGGCACTCGACACCCAGAAGCAGATACTTAACTCCCTCAACCTGCGTGACCTCGACAACGAGACGGCAGCAGCCAAATACAACGAGGTGGTGAAGGAGAGGAAAACAGCCGACGGCGACACCTATTATGAGTGTAATCTCGACGGACAGAAGAAAACTGTCTATCCCGTGAAGGGCATGGGCCTCTGGGGCGGTATCTCCGGTTTCATCGCTGTGGATGCCGACAACAACACCGTCTACGGCGTGTACTTCAACCACGAAGGCGAGACAGCCGGACTGGGTGCAGAGATCAAGGACAACGTGAAGTGGCAGGAGAAGTTCCAGGGCAAGAAGATTCACAAGGACGGAGCGGCCGGCATCCAGCTGGGCGTGAAGAAAGACGCCCCCGCCGCCGACCCCAACAACGTGGATGCCGTTACCGGAGCCACCCTGACATCCAACGGCGTGGACCAGATGCTGAAGGAAGGTCTTGCTAAGTTCATCAAATAATCAAGTAATTATGGCATTATTCAGTAAACAAAATAAAGAGGCACTCTTCAAGCCCCTGAACCTGGACAACCCTATCATGGTGCAGGTGCTCGGTATCTGTAGTGCCCTGGCTGTCACTTCACAACTGAAGCCAGCCATCGTGATGGGACTTGCCGTGACCATCATCACGGCATTCTCCAACGTGATCATCTCCATCATCCGCAACACCATCCCACAGCGCATCCGCATCATCGTGCAGCTCGTGGTGGTGGCTGCCCTCGTTACCATCGTGGCACAGGTGCTCAAGGCCTTCGCCTACGACGTGAGCGTGCAGCTCTCCGTGTATGTCGGCCTTATCATCACCAACTGTATCCTGATGGGCCGCCTCGAGGCGTTCGCCATGATGAACAAGCCCTGGCCCTCGTTCCTCGACGGTATCGGCAACGGACTGGGCTACGCCCTCATCCTCGTCATCGTGGGTGCCGTGCGCGAACTGCTGGGCAGAGGTTCCCTGCTGGGTTTCCAGCTCATCCCCGAGGGAGCCTACGATTTCGGGTATGTCAACAACGGCATGATGACGATGCCAGCCATGGCATTGATTCTGCTGGGATGTGTAATCTGGGTACACCGTGCCTTTATCTATAAGGAGGAGAAATAAGTATGGAACACGCAATCAGTTTGTTTTTCCGCTCGATATTCGTCGACAACATGATCTTCGCCTACTTCCTCGGCATGTGCTCTTTCCTCGCCGTGTCGAAGAACGTGAAGACCTCTTTCGGCCTGGGGTGTGCAGTGACTTTCGTGCTGCTCGTCACCGTGCCCGTAGATTATCTCTTGCAGACCAAGGTGCTGGGCCCCAACTGCCTCATGGAGGGTGTTGACCTGAGTTACCTCAGCTTTATCCTCTTCATCGCTGTCATCGCGGGTATCGTGCAGCTCGTGGAGATGGTCGTGGAGAAGTACTCTCCCTCGCTCTATTCGGCATTGGGCATCTTCCTGCCCCTCATCGCCGTAAACTGCGCCATCATGGGTGCCTCGCTCTTCATGCAGCAGCGCATCCTCATGGACCCGGCCAACTCGCAGGCCATCACCAACGTGTGGGACAGCATCGTCTACGCTGTCGGTTCCGGTATCGGTTGGACACTCGCCATCACCCTCATGGGTGCCATCCGCGAGAAGATGCAGTACTGCGATGTGCCAAAGCCCCTGCAGGGACTGGGCATCACTTTCATCACCGTGGGCCTCATGGCAATGGCTATGCTTTGCTTCTCAGGCTTGAAAATCTAACTAAAGGAGGACAGAAGATATGGTAAATACATCATTTATATTGGCCAGCATCGGGGTGTTCCTCGTGGTGATTCTCCTGCTGGTTGTCATCCTGTTGGTGGCTAAGAAATATCTCAGTCCCAGCGGCAATGTGAATATCGAGATCAATGGCGACAAGACCATCAACGTGGCACAGGGCAGTAGCCTTATGACCACGCTCAACGAGAACGGCATCTTCCTGCCTTCTGCCTGCGGCGGCAAGGCCAGCTGCGGACAGTGCAAGGTGCAGGTGCTGGAGGGCGGTGGCGAGATACTCGACTCCGAGAAGCCCCACTTCACACGCAAGCAGATCAAGGACCATTGGCGCCTGGGATGCCAGTGCAAGGTGAAGGGCGACCTGAAGATCAAGGTGCCCGAGAGCGTGATGGGCGTGAAGGAATGGGAGTGCGAGGTCATCTCCAACAAGAACGTCTCCTCCTTCATCAAGGAGTTCAAGGTGGCGCTGCCTCCCGGCGAGCACATGGACTTCGTGCCGGGTTCCTACGCCCAGATCAAGATTCCTGCATACGACTGCATCGACTACGACAAGGACTTCGACAAGGACCTTATCGGCGAGGAGTACATCGGCACATGGAAGAAGTTCAACATCCTCTCGCTCAAGGCGCATAACCCCGAGCCTACGGTTCGTGCTTACTCCATGGCCAACTATCCCGACGAGGGCGACATCATCACCCTTACCGTGCGTATCGCCACCACGCCGTTCCTGCCCCGCCCGCAGGTGGGCTTCCAGAACGTGCCTACGGGCATCGCCTCTTCCTACATCTTCTCGCTCAAACCGGGCGACAAGGTGATGATGAGCGGTCCTTACGGCGACTTCCACCCCAACTTCACCTCGGGCAAGGAGATGATATGGATTGGCGGTGGTGCCGGTATGGCTCCTCTGCGCGCCCAGATCATGCACATGACCAAGACGCTGCACACCACCGACCGCGAGCTCCACTTCTTCTACGGAGCACGTGCCCTCGGCGAGGCTTTCTTCCTCGAGGACTTCTGGGAGCTGGAGAAGGAGTTCCCCAATTTCCACTTCCACCTCTCGCTCGACCGCAAGGACCCCGTGGCAGATGCTCAGGGCGTGAAGTACTACGAGGGATTCGCCGTGAACTGCATCCGCGATACCTACCTGAAGGATCACGAGGCTCCCGAGGACTGCGAGTACTACCTCTGCGGACCACCCATGCTCATCAAGACCGTTACCGACTACCTCGACTCGCTCGGCGTGGATCAGGAGAGCATCATGTACGACAACTTCGGGTAATGGGAAGGATATACGACACAATGGAACTATTTAC
>CAVKZC010000012.1:0-29219 GCA_963660455.1 Sphaerochaetaceae bacterium
AAATATGGAAATATGGAAATATGGAAATATGGAAATATGGAAATATGGAAATATGGAAATATGGAAATATGGAAATATGGAAATATGAAAATATGGAAATATGGAAATATGGAAATATGGAAATATGGAAATATTAAAATATGGAAATATAGAAATATTAAAATATGGAAATATTAAAAGGGCAAGAACCTCTATAATGAGAACGAGGGTGTGTCAAAAGAAATGACACACCCTCGTTTTTGTATTTTATTAGAGGACTACTCCCTATTAGCTCACCTTGTTGAGCTTCTTGATGATAGAGAAGATGAACAGAGCGGCGAGGAGACAGATAACCATCAGCGTACCCCATACCACGGGCAACGGCATGTCCCACATGTGGCCGGGGATGGACACCAACTTGTTGCCGAGAGCAGTGGCCACAAACCATCCACCCATCATCATACCCTTGTACTTGGCAGGTGCCACCTTGGTAACGAAGGAGATACCGATGGGCGAAAGCAACAACTCTGCAAACGTTAGGATGAGATAAGTTCCCACAAGAAGGTTAGGTGTAACGTTGGCCACGTGGTTGGGGTGGTCGGTGGCTGGCAAGCCAAGGCTTGAAACCGTCATCAAGAGATAAGCCACGGCAGCCACAAGCATACCCAGACCAATCTTTACGGGAGCCTTGGGTTCCTTTCCTATACGTCCCAACCAGCCGAAGAGGGCAATGCTCACCGGAGTCAAAGCCACCACGAAGCATGGGTTGAACTGCTGGAAGATAGGTGCATCAATGGCAACCGTATCACCGGCATGCTCCATGTAGTTGTAAATAAGAATGGCTGCAGGAATGACGATAAGAGCCAGATTAACCAACTTGCCCTTGGCAGTAGACTCCTTGGAAGACGACAGCAGGCCACAGATACCGAACACCATAAAGATGCACCATACAAGGTTCATCACGTTGAACTCCATACCTGTCACACCCGTAGCCTCGCGAGCCGTAAACTCATCGGCAAACCACGTAAGCGTAAGACCGTTCTGATGGAAAGCCATCCAGAAGAAGATCACCACAGCAAACACCAAGCTCAGGCAAATGATACGTTCCTTGGTCTCTGCAGGACTCATCTCCTCTACAGTCTCTTCCTTGGCGGCATCCTTCTTCTTGTCGGAAGTCAACACCTGCTGGTAGGTCTTCTTGCCCAAGAAATAGATAAGGATGGAAGCGATGACCGACACGCAAGCCACGGCGAAGGCAAAGTGGTAAGAGTCGGCCTTGGAATAATGCAGGCTCTCCTGTGCCCATGCCATGATCGTAGTGGCAGCAGTAGGAGCAAAGAGCGCACCTATATTTATAGCCATATAGAAGAGCGAGAAACCCGAGTCGCGCTGCTTGGCATACTTGGGATCATTGTAGAGGTCGCCCACCATCACCTGCAGGTTACCCTTGAAGAAACCCGTACCCAGACTCACAAGCAGCAGGGCAGCACCCATAGCCGCCACAGCCACACTGCCACCACCCAGAGGAATGGAGAGGAACAGATAGCCCAGGAACATAATCAAGATGCCGATAATCACCATCTTGTTGTAGCCCCACTTGTCGGCAGCCATACCGCCAAACAAAGGCAAGAAATACACAGCAGTGAGGAACCAAGTGTAGATTTCGGATGCCGTGCCGGCATCGAATCCGAAGTTCTCACCGAGGAAGAGTGCGAATACGGCAAGCATGGTGTAATAACCAAACCGCTCACCCGTATTGGCCAATGCTAAGGTCCAAAGACCTTTCGGTTGATTTTCAAACATAATTTTTCTTGTTGTTTATTGTTTTATTGTCATTCTAATACTGTTCCTACGCCGTAAAAATACACTGCGGAAGCATCTACCGCGGCACTATTTCTACGGCCTTGCAAAGGTACGCATATTTTCCGAATAAAACAACAATATGCAGCAAAAAGGGACAAAAACACATCGTAAGGCAAGCATACGACAAGAAGGAAAGGGACAATTGACAAGCCAGACACAGCCAAAGCCTTTGCACAAAAGACGATAAGGAGGTAAAAAAGACCGAATATAAGCCCAACTTTTTAAGCCGTTATGACAATTATATTGCATTTTTTTTGTAACTTTGCAGCCCGATTGCCCATTCTGCGGGCTGTCGCTGCGTTCAGACAGACAACACACCAAGAAAATAAAGACACAAAACATAAGGTAAAAAGTAGATTATGAGACAACTTAAAATCAGCAAAAGCATTACCAACCGCTCCAGCGAAGCACTCGACAAATACCTGGTAGAGATTGGTCGTGAGCCTATGGTTTCCATCGACGAGGAGATAGAACTTGCCCAAAAGATCCGCAAGGGCGGTCGTGAGGGTGAGCGTGCCAAGGAGAAACTGGTAAAGGCTAACCTGCGCTTTGTCGTTTCGGTAGCCAAGCAGTACCAGCACCAGGGACTGGGTCTCACCGACCTTATCGACGAGGGTAACATCGGACTGGTAAAGGCTGCCGAGAAGTTTGATGAAACACGCGGTTTTAAGTTTATCTCATACGCTGTATGGTGGATACGCCAGAGCATCCTACAGGCCATTGCCGAGCAGAGCCGCATCGTACGCCTGCCGCTCAACCAGGTGGGTGCACTCAGCAAGATTCAGGCCGAGATAAGCAAGTTTGAACAGGAACACCAACGCAAGCCTTCTGTTACCGAGTTGGCTCAGATAACGAAGATGGAGGAAACGAAGATAGACCAGACCATCAAGGCCGACAATCACCACATGAGCATCGATGCCCCATTCGGCAGTGACGATGACGACAACGCCATGGTAGACGTAATGGCGTCCGGCGAGGATAGCCGCACAGACCGCAACGTCGACTTCGAGTCGATGAGCAGCGAGCTGCAGCGTGTGCTCCGCTCGGTCCTGAAGGAACGCGAGCGCAAGATTCTCTGCTACTGCTACGGCATCGGTTGCCACGAGAAAGGTCTGGAGGAGATAGGCAGCGAGTTTAACCTTACCCGCGAACGTGTTCGCCAGATAAGAGAGAAGAGTGTACTCAAGCTACGCGACAGCGGACAGATCCGCATCCTGATGAAATACCTGGGATAAGGTAAAAGTAAAAAGGTAAAAGGGTAAAAAAGTAATAAGAGAATAAGAGAGAGAATTAAATAAGACAAGGGCAACCGGAACTGCGCCATGCAGCTTTGGTTGCCCTTTGTTTTTAGTGATGAAAAAAACTTGGTACAGTTTGCGCCCTTTCAAGGCGTGTAGGGGAAATGTACAAACTTATTTTTTACCCTTATTGCTCTGCTCCCAAAAGTATGTGATATAAGGGATGTTTTTTACAGCTTCTGGAAATTACCAAACTTGTCTATCAGGCCCGTCACGCCATCACGGCTCGCCTCGAAGTAAGGATACTCATCGCGCAAGCAAATCTCGTCATACACGAAATCGGCCACTACCGTGTCCTTCCCGTCAGGCAATACCAGTCCCATACGACCGGCCTTTTCCGCTATGACCGGCATGGTACTGAGGTCGTCCACATAAACGTAGCATGTACGCAGAAAATCGTAGACAGGCGAGAGCATCAGTTCGCCGTTGTGGTCCTTCATGCCAAATTTGCCATCCTGCTCGAACACCTCGTGAAACTGCAGATACTTGTCCTTCATGCGCAGATAGTAGAAAATCATCTTGCGCTTGTCGTTGATAAACTCCAGCATGTACTGGTACGTGTCGCAGTAGTTGGCCACCGAGCGTGCAAGCACCATCTTGAAGTCCAGACCGTCCACAGCCTTTCTGTTCAGGTCTATGTACTTGGCTATGGCCCGTTCCTTCTCAGGCACGGAGAGGCTTGCCAAGCGTTTCTCGAACTCGAGCATGGCCTGCTTCGTGCCCGACATGCCTTTGATGTAGCGGTGTATCTGCCGCCCCATTTCCGCACACACAAACTTGTCTATCTCCTGCTGCTCTATAGGGTCAGCATATTCCCTGATCAATGATTCCGGTGTCGAGTTCATGGTTGTTTCCTTTCTTTTGTTTAGGGGAGAGCAACGGACCCACGCCCGCAGCTCTCCAGGTTAGCTTAGTTGTATATAGTAGTTACTTGATGTTCGGCTTCTGCAGGCCGTAGCCCTTGCGCTTGTCCTCGAAGAGCAGGAGGAACGAGATGACGATGGCCACCACTCCGAATCCAGCAAAGATAGTCATCGTCTCGGTATAGTCTATGAAACCGTTGGCCGCTGTATTGGCCTGGTTTACCTTGCCTATCCATACCGGAATGAGAGCCAGACCGATATTCTGGATGTAGAAGATGAGTGCATAGGCAGTACCGAGCAGTTTCATGGGAATAATCTTCGGAACGGAAGGCCACATGGCAGAAGGCACCAGTCCGAAGGCGATGCCCAGGATGAGCATCATCACGATGGCGAGCACCCACGAGTTGATGGGTAAAGCGAACACCACATGCACCAGCGTGAGGAGGCAACTGCCGATAATCATCAGCGTGGCACCCTTGCCATACTTATCGTATACACTGCCGAAGAGGGGCGTGAGGAAGATGGTGCCGAAGGGAAGCATGGCTGGAATCAAGCCAGCCACACTGGCATCTACTCCATACTTGAAAATCATCAGTTTGGTAGCAAACTTCAAGAAGGGGAACACGCCGGCATAGAACATGAGGCAGAGGAACGCCACATACCAGAAACCGGTGGTCTTGAACAGTCCACCGAGGTCAGAGAACTTGAAGCCCTCTTCCGGTTCGCCTGCCACAGCAGCGGCAGAAGCATCCTCTTTCTTGTCCATCACACAATAGACAAGGTATACGAGCACACCTACACAAAGCAGGGCAGCGCCTAATCCTATAGAAGCGGACACACCACCCATCATCCGGGCGAAAGGAAGCGATGCACCCAGAGCTGCGGCAGTACCCAAACGAGCCGTTGCCACCTGCACACCCATGGCCAGTGCCAACTCATGACCAGTAAACCATTTCACGATAACCTTGCTCACGGTAATACCACATATCTCGCAGCCCACACCATAGATGGCAAAGCCGACGGCAGCCAGCACTACTTGGGTGGAATAGGTACCGAAGAAGGGAACGTTCACTGCACCTTCAAAGGCGTGCCCCACTGCGTACCACTTCACGAGGGCACCGACAAACATGAGCACTGTAGACATCACACCAGTAAAGCGTATGCCGAACTTGTCAAGGATGATGCCGCCGAAGAAGAGGAGCAGCAGGAACACATTGAAGTATCCATAGGCTCCCGAGAAGAAGCCATACTCATCCGACGACCATCCCAAACCCAGTCCGCCGTCTTCCTTGGCAGCTGTAAGGAGCGGTTCGAGCGGTGACATCACATCCGTGAAAAAGTAGCCGAACATCATCGTGACACTCACGATGGCGAGGGCAGTCCAGCGAGCCGACGCAGAGTCGCTCAGTTTCTGTTGAATTTTTTCTGTTGTACTCATTTTTATCTTTTTATTATGTTTCCTTTTTATCTTTTTACCTCTTTACTTTTACCATTTTACTTCTTTACCTTTTTACCATTCCGCTACTTTCGCTTCACATCCTTGGTCTTGATGATGTCGAAGAGGTAAGACAGCTTAAACACAATCTGTCCGTAATTGCTCTTGCCGAAGTAGTCACGTTTGGAAGAACCGTAGATGTTGCCAAGACCGTAGTAATAGCGTGCCTCTGCCAGTAGGTGTCCTATGTGGGGCATGCTGTACTCCATTCCCAAACCGGCAGCTATGCCATAGTCGAACTTGTTCTTTACGGGCATATCATATTGGGCTACTGTCTGAGACGAGCGGTCATTCAACTGAGGGTCGGTAAAGTTGGTCGTGGTGCTCTCTCCGAGATAGAACCCGAACTGCGGACCGGCATTGACGAAGAAGTTGATGCCACGCACCTCCCTACCCCATGCCAGATGGGCGAATATGGGAACCTGTACATAGGTAATGTCACGCTGGTAGGCCATGGGCTGGTCAGTACCCGTCAGCAGCACGGCATTGTTGTCCATGTCCAGAATGTTCTCTTTCCATCCTACCTTGGCATAGTTCACCTCTGCATAGACAGAGCAGATGGACTTGAAGTACTTCTCGCATACATACCGTATGGAGAAACCTCCCGTCACGCCTCCATGCTGTTTCTGCTGCACCTCGGGTTGGAAGCCCACCTTGCTCAGCACGTATCCGCCGTTCACACCTATGGCCAGGTCGCTGCGATGCTCGCCCACCTGGGCGTTAACCGCCATGCCCGCCATCAGGAGTACGAGCGTCAATATATTCTTTATCAGCCTGTTATTGCTCATTCCTTCGATGTCGTTAATAGTTGATGGCTTCTATCTGTTTGTTGAACGTGTAGTGTATCAACTGGAAACACGTGTTGCGGTAACCACCCTTAGAGGTCCTGACGAAACGGAGCGGTGTCTGCACAGGCTTGTCGTTCTGCATCTTGTTGGAACTGGCAAAGTCCTTGCCCTGCCTATGCAGTCCGTTGATGAAGAACATGGCATGGTCGTAGCCTATGAGGGCAAAGCGCGGCATCGCCACCTGCATGGGCTGGTGGAACCACTGCTTGTAGGTACGCTCCAGCGCCTGCGTCTCCGCAGAGTTGGCATTATAATAAAAGGTGGAGGGTATGTACGTGTCGTACTTGTAGAAGCGCTCCATGTTATACTTGGCGTACATCAGCCACTCAGTGTAGCCATAGAGCGAGATGATGGCCCCAGGGTATTTGGCGTCAAACTCGTCCAGCTTGTTGAGCACCTGCGTCAACTGTGGCATACGCCCGGTATTGAGTATCACCACGTTCTGCTTGCTCGGCACAAAAGCCTTGGCAAACTGGTCAATAGTAGAGTTGATGTTGGTGATACTGTAGTTGATTTTTTTGCTTTCCAGTTGCTTGCGCAGTCCAAAGGTAAAGTTGCCCTTGCGCGAGGTAGAGTCGTTACAGTCCACAAAGATGGGGTGTACATTGGTAAAGCGGTTGAGGAAAGCCTTGATGGCAGCCTCGTTGAGCGTCTCCGGACTCTGGTACACCTGGAATATCTCCTTGTTCTGTTCCACGTCGTCGCCGTTGATGGAGAAAGGAATCACCATCTTGATGCCGTAGGTCTTGCAGAATCCGGCAAGAGGGGCCACCTGCTTGCTGTAGAGCGGACCGAAGATGATGTCACACTGGCTGGCTCCCTCCTGCAGAAGCGTGGTGCGTATGTCTGCATCAATGGGCACATTCCATGCATGGATGTCAGTAGAAACACCCTGTTTCTTCAGTGCATCGCACGCCATGAGTATGCCGCGGTAGTACTCCACCATCCGTTTCCCGTCCCCGTCCACATCGTGCAGGGGCAACATCACGCCAACCTTTACCGTACCGGCCTTGGAAGTTGATGACTTAGAGGCTGCAGTAGTCTGGGTAGCAGCTGCGGATGTCGGGGCAGTCGATGACTGGCCGGTCGCTGTCTTAGCCGTCTTCTCATAGGGGATGAAGAGGGTGTCTCCCTTCTTCAGCACATAGCCCTCCTTCTTCATGTCGGGGTTGGCCTCCATGAGTTCTGGCAAGGTTAGTCCGTACTTGTTGGCAATGCCGAACACGGTGTCCTTCTTCTTTACTGTATAGATGTCGCGCCACTTGATGGACTGCGCTGTAACAGACAGGCTGAGCAGCAGTGCCAGGGCGGCCATCCAGTATCTTAAATTTGCTTTCATCGTGCAATCGTTTGGTTTATCGTATGCAAAAATACAAAAAAACTCTTATCCAACCATATTCATGTGTTATCTTTTTAGTAACTTTGCACAAAATAACAGGCTCTACGGCCTCCAAGCAAACCATAAGACATGACATACACCTTAAGAACAGGCATCCTGACGGTGCTTTTTTTCCTATTGCTGTCTCCCCTCCATGCTGCCGATGACACCCCCTCGGTCAACCCCACTGCTACCTTTACCGCTGCCGACGGGCAGACGAGTACGGAGAGTTCGTTCACGGGCTCGGCTCCCATCAAGGTTGCCTGTAGCGCCAACCCTTCGGGCGACTCTGGATGGGAAGCCTACTACGAATGGCGCATCTTCCGCAACTCCGAACAGGAGCCTTATATAATAAGGTATGAGCAGGACACGGATCTGGAACTAAGCGAAAGCGGCACACACCGCATCAGTCTCATAGCCCGCTTTACCAAGGATGGACAACAGGAGCAGTACTACGAGACGGAAGTGGCGAGTGTCACAGTGTCGGAGAGCCAACTGCAGATGCCCAACGCCTTCTCGCCCAACGGCGACGGCATGAACGACATCTACAAGGCCAAGTCGGGCTACCAGAGTCTGGTGGAGTTTCACGCATACATCTTCAACCGCTGGGGACAGAAGCTGTACGAATGGACTGACCCTGCCGGGGGATGGGACGGCACCTACAAGGGCAAGCCCGTAAAGGACGGCGTGTATTTCTGTCTGGTAAAGGCAAAAGGTGCCGACGGCAAGACCTACAATATCAAAAGAGACGTAAACTTACTGAGAGGCTACACACAATCGACAACAAACGAGTAACTTGAAACATGAACGAAGAAGAAAAGATAAACGTATGGGGAGCACGTGTCCATAACCTGAAGAATGTGGATGTAGAGATTCCCCGTAACTCGCTTACTGTCATCACCGGACTGTCCGGGTCGGGCAAGTCATCACTTGCCTTCGACACTATTTTCGCCGAGGGACAGCGTCGCTACATAGAGACCTTCTCGGCCTATGCACGCAACTTTCTCGGCAACATGGAGCGTCCCGATGTGGACAAGATTACTGGTCTGAGTCCTGTCATCAGCATAGAACAGAAAACCACCAACAAGAACCCACGCTCTACCGTGGGCACCACCACCGAGATATACGACTACCTGCGACTGCTCTACGCACGCGCTGCCACGGCTTACAGCTACCGCAGCGGTGAGGCCATGGTGAAATACACGGAGGAGCAGGTCATCGAGATGATACTCTCCCACTACCGCGGCAAACGCATCTTCCTGCTCGCCCCACTGGTAAGGCAGCGCAAGGGACACTACCGCGAGCTCTTCGAGAGTATGCGCCGCAAGGGATACCTCAACATTCGCATTGACGGAGAGATAAAGGAGATAACGGAAGGCATGAAGGTTGACCGCTACAAGAACCACAACATCGAGGTGGTGATAGACAAGTTGGCGGTTCGCCCGGAGGACGAGGAACGCCTGCGCAAGAGTGTAGCGACAGCCATGAAGCAGGGCGACGGCATGGCTATGGTCATCGACAAAGACAGTGGCGAGACCAAGAACTTCTCCAAGAGACTCATGGATCCCGTCACGGGCATCGCCTACCAGGACCCAGCACCCAACATGTTCTCCTTCAACTCGCCCGAAGGGGCGTGCCCCCACTGCAAGGGACTGGGAAGGGTAGACCAGATAGACATCGCCAAGATTATCCCCGATACAAAACTGAGCATATATGAAGGGGGCATCGCCCCGCTCGGCAAATACAAGAACCAGATGATATTCTGGCAGGTGGAGGCCATCCTCGCCAAGTATGACCTCACCCTGAAGACGCCCGTCAAGGACATCCCCGACGATGCCATGCAGGAGATTCTGCACGGATCGGTAGAGAAACTGCGCATCCCTATGGAGAGGGTACATACATCGAGCGACTACTTCTGCAACTATGAGGGCGTGGTGGCATACCTGCGCATGGTGATGGAGAGCGACGACACGGCTGCCGGCAAAAAGTGGGCAGACCAGTTTATCTCTACCATAGAGTGCCCCGAATGCAAAGGGCAGAGACTGAAGCGTGAGTCGCTGTCGTTCAGAATATGGGACAAGAACATTTCAGAGGTGGCTTCGCTCGACATCGACGAACTGCGCGACTGGCTGGACCATGTGGAGGAACACCTGCCCAAGATGAAGGCAAAGGTGGCTCACGAGATAGTCAAGGAACTGCGCTCGCGCGTCAACTTCCTGCTCGATGTCGGTCTCAACTACCTGTCGCTCAACCGACAGTCATGTTCCCTCTCGGGCGGTGAGAGCCAGCGCATACGCCTCGCCACACAGATAGGAAGTCAGTTGGTCAACGTACTGTACATCCTCGACGAGCCGAGCATCGGACTGCACCAGCGTGACAATGACCGCCTCATTCACAGTCTCAAGGAACTGCGCGACCTTGGCAACACAGTCATCGTCGTGGAGCACGACCGTGACATGATGCTTGCTGCCGACTACATCGTGGACATCGGCCCCAAAGCCGGGCGCAAAGGCGGTGAAGTAGTGTTCCAAGGCACGCCTGCCGAGATGCTCAAGACGAACACGGTCACGGCACAGTACCTCAATGGCGACATGAAGATAGAGGTGCCTGAAGTGCGACGGAAGGGCAACGGGAAAAGCATCATCATCCATGGTGCCAAGGGCAACAACCTGAAGAACGTGGACGTGAAGTTTCCTTTGGGCAAACTGATTGTGGTGACAGGCGTCAGCGGGTCGGGCAAGTCAACCCTCATCAACGAGACGCTGCAGCCCATCCTCTCCCACCATTTCTACCGCTCGCTGAAACAGCCCATGCCCTACACGAGCATAGAGGGCATGGAGAATATAGACAAGGTGGTAAACGTAGACCAGGCACCCATCGGGCGCACACCACGCAGCAACCCCGCCACCTATACTGGCGTATTCAGCGACATACGCTCGCTCTTCGTGGCACTGCCCGAAGCGAAGATACGCGGGTACAAACCGGGCAGATTCTCCTTCAACGTGAAGGGCGGACGCTGCGAGACATGCGGCGGCAACGGCTACAAGAGCATCGAGATGAATTTCCTCCCGGATGTTCTCGTGCCCTGTGAGGTATGCCACGGCAAACGGTACAACCGCGAGACGCTGGAGGTGCGCTACAAGGGAAAGAGCATTGCCGACATACTGGACATGACCATCAACCAGGCGGTGGAGTTCTTCGAGAGCGTGCCGCAGATATTGCAGAAGATAAAGGCACTGCAGGAGGTTGGCTTGGGCTACATCAAACTGGGACAAAGCTCCACCACCCTCTCCGGCGGTGAGAGCCAGCGCGTAAAACTCGCTACCGAACTGTCCAAGCGCGACACGGGCAAGACGCTCTACATCCTGGACGAGCCTACTACCGGACTGCACTTCGAAGACATCCGCATCTTGATGGGGGTACTGCAGAAGTTGGTGGACCGTGGCAACACGGTGGTTATCATCGAGCACAACCTCGATGTCATCAAACTGGCAGACTACATCATTGACATGGGACCGGAAGGTGGCAGAGGCGGCGGCAATGTGCTCTGCACAGGCACGCCCGAAGAAGTGGCGCAAAGCAAGAAGGGCTTTACTCCTCCGTTCCTGGCTGAAGAACTGAAAAGAGGGAAATGATTTTCTACAGCACTGACAAATAAAGAATAATAACGATGGAAAAATTACCTTTGAACGACATCCCGATGTTAGTGAGCGCCATCAACTTCTTGTTGCGCGACCACGAGTTTGACACTCTTGACGAAATATGCTACCACTTCGATGTTGACAGAAAAGAACTCGAAGCCAAAATGGCAAGCCAAGGCTTCGAGTGGTCGGAAGAACAAAAGAAATTCTGGTAAGTTGAGGGGTATGACGCCATTTGGCGTCAATACTCCCTTTCTATCAATTCCAGGCACATACGACTGTTATGGTACGGGCATTTCCAGAACCCGGCCTTGTCATCGTCGAGGTTGAGGGTGCCGTCCTCAAGTACAGCCCAGTGCCATTCTCCCTTGCGGGCATCGATGAGGTGTTTCTGCACGTAGCTCCAACAGTGAATGGCTTTCTCCAGTGCTTCCTCGTTACCGAAATACTGGTATAGGTCGATGTGACCTATAATGTTCTCGCATTGTACCCACCACTGCCGCTGCAGGTCGTAGCGGTCGCCGTCCTTCCAGTGTTCGTACACCATACTGCCGTCTGGCCTCAACCCTTCGTCGGCAGCATCGGCGATGCGGCGTATCACCTGCTCTATCTTTTGCAACAAAGCACGGTCGCCCAGTACAAGGGCAGTCTCGTGCAAGAGCCATGCTGCCTCTATGTCGTGGCCATAGCTCTCCACGTTTCGCTTGCCCTGCCATTCGTCGTCGAAGAAGAGGTCCAGATGGTTCGTCTCCTTGTTCAGCAACTTGTCTGTAAAGATACCGAGCAGGTTGCGTATACTCTTCTCCAGTTCGGGCGTTTTCCATACACGGTAGAGATTGGTGTAAGGCTCTATGACGTGCAGATGGGTGTTCATGGTGCGCGACCCGTTCTCGTCCTTGTCGGAAAGGCGCATATCGGCAATGGGTTGCCACTCGCGCGTCAGTGCCTCTATGTATCCGTTGTTCTTGCTGTCAAAGGCATGCTTCTCTATGTCGTGATAGAGCGAAACGGCGATGTCGAGTGCTTCCTTATCGCCTGTGGCCCGTGCATACTCCGAGAATCCGTAGACGGCAAAGCCGATGGCATAGGTCTGCTTCTTCGTGTCGAGCGGATTGCCCTTGCAGTCCACGCTCCAGTAGATACCGCCATATTCCTTGTCCAGGAAATGGTCACGCACATACTCCTTCGCACGCTTGGCAGCCGCGAGATATTCCGGCTTTTTCAGTACGCGGTAAGCTGCTGAGAATGCCCAGAGGATACGGGCATTCATCACGGCCCCCTTTTCTGCTTCAGGGTGAACTTCGTCGTGACCGTCCACACGACCGTAATAGCCGCCGTTCTCATGGTCCGTCACCTTGTCTATCCAGTAGTTGAGGATGTTCTGCTCCAGCACATCCTGCATTGCTTGTTTCAGGTTTTCCATACGTCAGGGGATTATTTCTTGATGGGGAATTTCCACGACAGCACCATCAGCAACAGGGCGATGACTGCGGGGAAGAGGGAGAACAACGACCACACCATGGTGAGTACCGAGTCGGTGACACTGGCGGGGTCTATCATCGTGTTGCCCATGTCGTCGGTAATCATGTTGGCACCTGCCCAACCGAGGAGGAGCGCGATAAGAGAACCGGAGATGGCAGTACCGAACTTCTGCGACATGGTACCTGAGGAGAAGATGAGTCCGGTGGCAGAAGTACCAAAATGCTCAGTATGGTAGTCAGCCACATCGGCATACATGGACCACATGAGGGGCGAATAGATACCGATACCTATGGAGGTAAGCACCACCAGGGCTATCATCACCCAGATGTACGACGGTTCCATGGGCAGGAAGAAGAATGCCACGGAGAGCACCATACACAGGAAGGCCGACCAGAAGAAGGCCATGCGCTTGCTGCCTACCACACGCGTGAACCAGGGCGACACACCTCCGAACACCATGCACGTCACCTCACCGAAGGCCATGAACACGGTGTAGTTGATGATGAGTCCCTCTACCGTCACGTTGCCGTGCAGACAGTATTCGAACATGTATCCAGCCACGGCATAACGGAATCCGTTAAAGAAGTTGGTACAAACGGCAATGGCTGTCATGTAAAGCCATGCCTTGTTGTGTACGAGGTCAACAAACTGGTGGAAGGAGAACTTTTCTGCTCTCTTGGGCTGCAGGCGCTCCTTGGTCAGCAGACCGCATACCAGCGTCATGACGGCAGCCACGATACCGAGCACAGCACCGATGACTGCATACTGGTGGGCATCTGTACCGCCAACAAATTTCTGCAGGTAAGGGAAGGAAAGCAAGGTAACGAAGCCCATGGCATAAGCACCCACCATACGGAAAGAAGAAAACTGGTTCTTCTCGTCGTCATTATCTGTCATCACACCGAGCAGCGACCCGTAGGGCACGTTCACCATGGTGTAGATAGCCATCATGAGCAGATAGAGCGTGTAGGCATAGATACGCTTTGCCGTAGGTCCGAAGTCGGGCGTGTAGAGCAACAGGGCGAAAACTAGTCCGAAGGGAATGGCACCGAAGATGAGCCACGGGCGGTAGGTGCCCCAACGGCTCTGCGTACGGTCGGCAAGGGTACCCATGAGCGGGTCAGTCACCACGTCGAACATACGAGCCACCAACATCAATACCGCCGCATCGGCAAAGGTAAGGCCGAACACGTTGGTGAAAAACAGAGGAAAGGCAATGCTCATCACCTTCCATACGATGCCACCGGCGGCGGCATCACCTAATGCATACGCAATCTTTTCTTTCAAACTTGCCATATAAAATATGAGTATGTGGGTTTAATACTTTCAAAACGAGAACCTTCCCCCCACCCAGCAAGTGGGCAGAAAGAAGGCATCCCGAAATCTTTTTAGCCTTAGGCGTGTTCTAAAAATTCCACGCGTTATTAATTCTCTTTTTTAAACGGATTGCTCTTTGTGTCTTTTTGATTTTATCCGGCATCTTTTCCTTCCTTCTTCAGTCGCATAGCCCGCTATGCTCCTTCAGAAAGGAAGTAAAATCTGCTCGGCTAAAATGCAAAAATCCATCAAAGGTAATTTTTAGAACCCGCCTTAATAAGAGTCAGGAATCGAGCCATCCTACATATACAATACGCAGAATGGCTCCCTTTCCCTTATTTTTTCATCTCTTACTTATTACATTCCCTGGCCATGAAGGCGTAATGGACATCAAGAGGGGAAGCGCTCTTCCCGCTTTGCCTTACTTGCCGAGGGTTTTCTTGTTCTTTTCTACCAACTGCTTGATGGTCTCCACGCTGAAGGCAGTACGGTAGCCGTCCTTTGGCGTGTTCATGCAGTAGTCTACGAGGCGGTCTATCGTAGATGTGGCCACATGCATGCGTGTATCTGAAGAGGCATAGTAGATAAACACCTTGCCGTCCTCATCTGCGATCCATCCGTTGGCGAACACCACGTTCATCACGTCACCGATGTATTCGTCACCTTCGGGCACAAGCAGATAACCGCCCGGTTCTGCTATCACCTTGGTGGGGTCTTCGAGAGAGGTCATGTACATGTAGAGCACATAACGCAGACCGCTGGCGCAACCGCGCACACCGTGTGCCAGGTGCAGCCATCCCTTGTCAGTCTTGATGGGGTGCGGACCTTCTCCGTTCTTCACCTCCTGTATGGTGTGGTAGTGGCGTGCGTTGATAATTTTCTCCTCGGTAATCTCGGCATTCGTGATGTCGTCTACCAAGGCCCATCCGATGCCGCCACCAGAACCTGTATCGATAAATCCGTCCTGCGGACGGGTATAGAAAGCATACTTGCCGTCCACAAACTCAGGATGCAGTACCACGTTGCGCTGCTGGCTTTTGGTCTTCAGGTCGGGCAGGCGCTCCCAGTTCTTGAGGTCTTTGGTGCGTGCAATGGCAGCCGTAGCTGTAGCAGCACTGAGGTCGCCCGGCTGACTGTCGTCATGGCGCTCGGCGCAGAACACACCGTAGATGTATCCATCCTCATGGGCGGTAAGGCGCATGTCGTAGATATTGGTGGCAGGCACCACATCGTCGGGCATGGTTATCGGCTCATCCCAGAAGCGGAAGTTGTCCACACCGTTGGGACTCTCTGCCACAGCAAAGAAACTCTTGCGGTCAGCCCCTTCCACACGTACCACAAGGAGGTACTTGCCTTGCCATTTCATGGCTCCGGAGTTAAGCGTGGCATTCATCATGATGCGCTGCATCAGGTAGGGGTTGTCCTTCTCGTCGAAGTCGTAACGCCACTCCAGTGGTGTATGCTCTGCTGTCAGAATCGGGTACTTATACTTCTCGTAGATGCCGTTGCCCCACTCTACAGGCTCGTTCTTGCGGCTCAACAGTTCCTCATGATGAGCGCGGAGTGCTTTCACTTTGTCTTGAAATGTTGTCATAATTATATACTGCTGATTTTTATTTGTTCTGTGTTGTTCGCCTTCCTTACCTTCCTTACTTTTTACTTTTTTACCTTTTTACTTTTTTACCTTTACTATGTCCTTGGCGAAGAGAATCTTCTTGTCGTTCTTGAAAGCTTTGAAATCCTCTACGATGTCACCGTCATTCACTCCGGGCAGGTAAGCCTCCTGCTGAGGATTGTCCCATGCATTGCGCCAGAAGAGGACATAACTGAGTGGGTAATCCTTGATGACAGGAAGAAGGACCTTCGTAAACCAGTCCTTCTTCTGCGAGATGCCACGACAACCAGTCTCGGAGAGTGTCACCATCTTCCCGGTCTTCTTGCCTGCAGCCGTCATCACGTCGAGCGTCTCCTTGAGGTTCTTGATGTAGTTTTCGTCACTGCCGTCAAACTCATAGATGTCCACTCCCATGATGTCTGCCATGCCGTTGCCGGGGTAACGCTCCAGGAAAGCATCTACCGTCTTCGCCTCACCGAGGTTGGGCGACCATGCCCAAACGATGTTGTCGCAACCGGCAGCCTTCAGGGTTTCGTATGTCTTCTTGTAGAGTTGTATATACTGTTGGGGCGTGCAACTGTTGGCACCCCACCAGAACCAACCGCCGTTCATCTCGTGCCAGGGACGGAAGATGACGGGCACCTTTTCTCCGCAACAGGTCTGCAACGAGTTGATGAATGCAGCCACCTTACCCAGCCAACTCTCCATCTTCGCCTTCTGTCCACCTTCGAGCACTTCCTTTACGGCATCCCCCTTCGGATCCCACGCATTCTCTCCTGTAACAGGATTCCAGGGGTGCCAACTCAGCGTAACGATACCGCCACGCGCATGCTGGGCAATGATATCTTTCCGCATGCGGTCGAATGGAACACCGTCAAGGTTTTCCTTGCTGTCAAGTTCCAGTTTGCCGAGGTCGAAGCCCATAACGGCAGGATAGTCGCCCACGGTTAGGAGTACGTCGCTCTTGCCTTCGTCCCATTTCCATGTGGTGCCGTACATCGTGTCGTCCTGATGGCCTACCATGATACCGCGCTTGCGCAGTTTCTGAAGACGTTTCATCAGTGCCGATGCAGGAGTAGCAACTTTGTTGTTCTCCACCTGTTCCGTTGCCCCTGTCACCGCGTCGACGCCATCAACGTGTGCAGCTTGTGTTGTCTGGGCAGCCAACAGGCATACGCCTGCAGCCATCAATATTTTTTTCAGTTTCATATCGTTGTTGTTATTTAAGGAGTTGTGTTTCCAACCACTTCTGCCATTCGTCCCACTGCTCCTGATACCAGTAATGGCCAGTCATCTGATAGACGCTCAACTGCTTGGGAGCTTTCACGATGTTGTAGAGGCTGTAGGAGGAAGTAGGGGGCACCACCTCGTCGTTGTATCCGAAGCTATACCATCCAGGCACCGTAACGCGTTTGGCAAAGTTGACACCGTCATAATAGCGTGCCCCCTCGATGCGTGCCTGCATGACAGCATCCGGTTTTACCACCTTACCGTTGTTATAGAAATAATGTGGCCATCCGCCAGCCACTCCATACAACTCGGCCTCATAGTCGCACATGGCATCATGCACAGGAGCCAGGAAGGTGACACGCTTGTCGAGTGCCGTCACCGCCAAGGTAAGGAAACCGCCCTGCGAAGAACCGGTGACGCCAAGCGTCTTGCCGTCCCACTCAGGCAGCGTGGCAATATAGTCTACCGCCCTCACGGCGCCCGTCACGATGCGCTTGTAGGGATTGCGGTCGCGGTTGTCCACGTTGCAGTCCCAGTAACCCTGCAGAGCACCGTTGTTCAAGTCGGTATACACACGCTGCGGCATGGTGACAGGGATGGCATGTACGCCCATCTCCAATACGATGCAACGGTCGGGTGCCGTATAGGTATCACCCTGGTAAGGGCGTACACCCGCGCCGGGAACGCGCAACAAGGCAGGATATTTCCCAGGCTTGACGGGTACACTCAGCACACCGTACATCTTCGAGCCCCACGCATTGTTATTGAAACTTATCTCGTACACATTCTTGTCCTTGGTGCAACGTTCCGGCAGCAACACCTTGGTAGGGTTCAGATCGGTCTGGCGTGCATCGGCAAGTGTCTTCTTCCAGAAATCATCAAAGTCTTTCGGCTCTTGCGCATAGGGTTGCAGTTTCTCGGGCGAGAAGGCAGCGGTACACAGTCCCTCGTAGTCCTTGCCTCCCACATGTGCCACCACCTTGAGACGGTAGAAACCGGGCTTGGCCATCGTGCCTGTCCATTTCATCGTACCATCCTTCAGCGTCGCCTGCTTCTTCACGTCGGGATACATCTCCGGACCGGCCTCATAGTCAACCTTCACATTGTCGAGCAGCGTCCCGCTCTTGCGCACGTTCACCACAAAGTTGGCTTTCTCGCCAGCCTTATAGTTCCAGTCCTGATGGTCGGGGGTGACAGTCACTACGATGTTGTTTCCCTTGATTTGTGCACTGGCACTCAAAGGAGCCAGCACACAAATGAGGACGCTTATCATCAAAAACCTAAAAGTCTTCATGTTGTCGTTATTGTTTATACAGTTAGCGGTTAAGATTTTTTCGTTTGCAAAGATACTGTTTTCCTTTCGCCAATCCTTGTACTTTTTTGCTAAATCGTTACACTTTCTTTTGCAAAGGGCACAAATATCGCAAGTCATATACTTAGAAAGGACAAGTCATATAGTTATGATGGAAAACTCATATACTTACGATGGACAAGTTAAGTACTTACACAAAAAAAAGATGGAAAGCCTCATGCTTGGCACAAAGACTTTCCACCTTTATATATATTGTCCGTTGTTACGGGCTACGGGTGATTTACTTGAAGCTCGGCACCTGATCGCGCGTGATGACGTTCTTGTTGTTATAATATTTTTTCAAGAACGTAGCTGTATTATACACACTGTTGAAGTAGTCAACACCATCGGCATCCTGACCGTACCAAGGCATAGACCAGCTCCACATGGCACCATCGTTGAACATATTCTCAACAGAAGGCATGGCATCACACTCTGCCAAAGTGATGAGCTTCTTACCGTTGGTAATCTTGCGAAGTTCCTCATACTCCTGTGCCAAAGATGACTGGTAAGGTGTATTGAGATTCTTGCAGTAGTAGTCACGTGCAATGATGTCGACATACTCGTCACCAGGATACCAGGCTGCATCGTTCGTGATAGTCTTGTCACTATCGTCCTGATAGTAGCCCTCGGATGTCCAAACCCATATCAGGTTGTTCACACCTTTTTCCTTAAAGGTGTCATACATCAATTTCCAGAGTTTCTTGAACTGTACCGGGCCATTGGTTCCCCACCAGAACCATGCAGTGCCACTACCATTCCACTTGCCATAGTTGCCTCGTGCCTCATGCAGCGGACGCCAGATAACGGGTATGCCCTTTGCCTGAAGAGCCAACAGGTAGTCGGCAATAACATTAAGGTCGCGTTTTACACGCGTATTCTCCCAAGTTCCGTTTCTTACAGCCTGCTTACATGTAAAGGTAGTCTTGTCGGGAGAGCATGTATAGCTTGAAATGTCATCGGCCGTTGCCTCAGAAGCAGGAACATTCCAGTGCCACATACACTCCACGATACCATTGTTGTTATACCAGTCTTCCACTACACTTGTGTTGGTATAGTCTATCCATGTGGCGTTGCCCAACGGCTTGCTGTTGTTGAAATGGATAAAGTCGAAGCAGTTGAGAGCAGGATACTTACCCGTTATCTCATACATTTGCTCTGCAAGTTCCACGTTCCAGTTTACATTGGCCACTGCACCCGTGATGACTTTCTTGCCGAAGTTATCCACCAGATACTGGTATAGATTCTTTGTAGGCTCGGTAGCATCGGGGTTGCAGAGTGTCGGCGTGATGTCAAACAACTCTGGATTCCAATTGTTATAGGCACGTGTTGCGAACGATACGCTGTACTCCGAAGCAAAGTTGTAGGAGGAATCGCGTACAGTAGGCTTCATCACTACTATCTTGTAGCTCTGGTTAGCCTTGGCATGCAAGGGGATGATGAGTTTGTTGCCCTCTGCATAGGAGAGCGTGTCGTCCAGATAGTAATAAGTCGTGTCGTTGGTATACACCCTGATGGTGGTGTTCGGTGTCACGGCTATCGGCTCACTATAGGTTATCACTACATTGTCGAAGGTATCCAGTTCCTCAGAACCGTCTTCTGGCGAAACGGACACTACAGTGGGCGCTGTCTGGTCATCGAAATGGCGCATGGCGGGAACCTCGTTGTCATTGTCCGAGCATGCGGCAAAAGAGATAGCTGCCAGTGCAGCAAACATATAAAATATCTTCTTCATAATGCTGTCTCATTAATAATTCTTAGGTTCTATACGGAACTGACCGAAACTGTGGTCTACACTCCACGCATCAGCAGTATTAGGCTGCATCACCATGTTCAATGCCATCCACTGATCTGGCTCTGTGGGCAATGTTCCGCCCATCAGCACGTCGGTAAGCGGCATAGAAATGGTCACCCACTTGCCGTAGGTATTGGTGATGCCCATAGACACAGGGTCAAACTGGCAGTTGCCAGACCCGCCTGCCTGCAGTGTGAAGTTATAACCACCGTTCTTGCTGCCACTGGCTCCGTTGTTGCCATAATTATAGAACGGGTTATTGGCATTGGTACACACCTCAAACTTCAACACATAATTCTCGGGATGGGCAGAAGCATCGAGCCATTTCCAGTTGCAGCCAAATCCTTCACTGTTCCATGACCAGGCATCAAAGCTACCCTTTATACGGAAGAAAGTATAACCCAGTGACTGCGGGTCACCACTATTGGTACCGTCGGTAAGGAAGTCGCTGTGCCAACTGGCCCACCATCCAAGATCTCCGTCAAAGTTGCCGAACATCAGTTGGTCGGTCATACGATAAGGAATGGTGGCAGTTTTGTCACCTGTCACTTCATGCCATGCGAAATGCACCAACGAGTTGTCTGGACAATCTTCCGGAATGACTATGCTTGTGAAGTTCTCCGTACATGAGTCGCAGTGGATAACCTGCTTGTAACCCTGTTCTACATTCTCTATATATACGGTAGCAGGACTTGTAGCTGTCGTGTCATTGAATCCGTAAAGATCCATATATTCGGCATTAAGCTGCACCTGGTTACCCTGGAGTACAAACTCATTTTTCAGACCGCTTATCTGCACGCTCGGAATAGACACCGGGAAATACATCTTGACTGCACCCTCGTTGGTTTCATAGTAGAGCGAATCGTTCTGTACGGTAGGGATGACACGCGGAATCTTGACCCAAGCTTCGTTCGTCGTAGCGTACACCTGGCGCACATCTACGTCCACATCGTTGAAGCGTACCTTCCTGACCTGTGCCAAGTTCTGTCCCTTGATGTGTATCATCTGGTTGAGCGTACCACCGGCGAGCGGAGCCACATAGCCGGTATCCTGCACGTCGTAGATATGGGCGATAGAAGGCGTGCCGTTGTTGGACGTTTTGTCCGGCAAGTTGTAGTCTACCACATCGCTGCACGAAGCGAGAGCCAGCAAAGCAAGGGCAGACATACCTATATTCTTGATATTCATTTTCATCGTGATTCTAATTTATAGAATTAAACATTAGTTCCAACCAGGGTTGTTGGAAGAGATACTGTCGTTGACATTGATCTCGTCTGCAGGAATCGGATACAGGAGGTTACGCTCCGTACGTGCCTTGTTGATGTTGGCCTCGTCACGTCCGCCTATAGCGTTCATAGCCTGCAAATAGATACCCCAACGTATCAAGTCCCAACGACGGTCACCCTCACAGGCAAACTCCTTGGCTCTCTCCTCAAGGATGGTGCCGCGCATACCCGTCTTGCTGGTAGCAGTCTCCATCAACGGAGCATTGGAACGGGCACGTACCAGATTGAGGTACTGCATGGCAACATCCTGATGTCCCAATTCGTTCTCTGCCTCAGCATAGATGAGGAGCACATCGGCGTAGCGCAGGAATGGCCAGTAACTGTCGGGATATTCGAGCGCATCGTTCTCGCAGTCATCATACTTGGTTGTGAAGGCGAGGCACTCCGAACTCTGGTTGTACTGGTAGGCATAGCCTGTAGCCTTGTACTCGGCATCCGGCTCGCGCACGTACTCTCCGTAGATATCGCGGCCTGTAACTTTCACACACCACGACTGCGGATAGTAGAAACAGCCGTTGTAGTCTTCCTGATAATAGTATCTCCAGGTGTGGCGTACACCCTTCGTGATACGGTAGTCATTATCGTCGAACAGCTGATACCACGCATTAGAGCATCCCATCCATCCACCGGAGGTGAGGAATTCACTGCCTGCACTGGCCTTGTAGCCGGAATAGTTGGTATGGATATTGGTGCGGTAGTTGTCCGATGCTGAAGAGACAGCAGAACGTACACCCCACATCATCTCCGCATCGTCACGATGGTTACGCGACCACAGTTCGTCGTATTTGGACAGCTCGTATGGACCATACTCCTGGTTTATCACCTTCTTTGCCCACTTGGCAGCCTGCTCGTAGAGGGCAGTTGCATCCATGCCCTCATAGCCCTCCACAGCTGTCTTTTGGAACGTCTCTGTTGCTGGTGTATTGTACAGCTTGTACTCCTTACCGCCTACTGTCTCTGTACGATAAGGCTCACAAGTACGCACATTAACCTCCGTACCTACAGGCATGGCAGCCGATGCCATGGTAGCATACACCTTGGCCAGAAGTCCTGCAGCCGAACCGGCACTGACATGTCCTGCCTGGTACTGGCTGTTGTCACGATGATACAACATCTCTGAAGCTTTGGTCAACCGGTCGATGATGTGTGCATAGATTTCAGCCACAGGGCGGCGACTATGCATATAACCTCCGCCATTGCTTACGTCTGTGGCCATATAGGGAATAGGACCGTAGGCCCTTACCAGAAGGAAGTAGGCAAATGCCTCCTGGAAATAGCACTCACCGATGGCATTGTTCTTGAAATCTTCTGAGATACTGCTCATTTCCGAGATATAACGCGCAGCCACATTGGCATCATTGATGAGATTATAGGGGCCCTTCCACATTTTGTCGAGCGAACTCTCTGCCTGGAAGTTACCGGCACCCATCGAACCGAAGAGCCAGTCGGGACCCGTAATGTAGTCAGCATCAAGTTCGAGCACCTTAGGGAATTCTCCCCAGCAGAACATATCGTAAAGCCAGTTGCTGTACACACCCGTTACCCAGGCATTGGCAGCGTCCTTGGAATCACCAAGACTGGAAGGACCAATCATACTTTCAGGCTTCTCGGTCAGGAAGTCGTTGCAGGAAGTAAAGGACACCGCCCCACTGGCCAACACAAAAGCCGATAATATATATTTATTGAGTTTCATATTGTTTTACTTGATTAAAGTGTCACATTAGAATGTTGCGTTGACGCCAAAGGTGAACGTGCGTGCTGAAGGATAAGAGTAAATATCCACACCGCGGCGTGAAGAGTCACTACCAAAAGCATTCACGTCTGGATCATACCAGCTATAGTTGGTGATGGTAAACACATTCGTTGCGGTAAAGCTGAACTGCAGACGCTCCAGACCTACACTCTTGAACGGGTGGTTCCAGTTGTAGGTAAGGCTGATGTTCTTCAGCTTCACATAGCTGCCGTCCTCCACGTAGCGGTTGCTCACGAGGAAGTTGCGCTCATAACCGGAAGATGCCTTCGGCCACTTGGCATTCTCGTAGTTGTCGGCCGTCCAACGGGTGTTGTAGGCTTCGGTTGGAATATTACCGATATTGCCGAGCTTGATGTCCTGCAGGTTACCGTTGAACACGTCATTGCCGTGCGAACCCTGCAACATAAAGCTGAGTGTGAGGTCTTTCCATGTGATATTGTTGGTCATACCCCATGTGAAGTCGGGGTTAGTATCGCCGATGATGACACGGTCTGCCTCGGTTATCTTTCCGTCACCATTGAAGTCATGGTACTTGATTTCACCTATCTTCGACTTCACAGTAGCATCGCTGGCAAAGGTGTACTGCGGGTCTGCACGTACCTCAGCCTCATTGTTGTAGAAGCCTTCCTCCACATAACCGTAGATGGCACCGATAGGACAGCCGTTGCGCTGGATGAACACATTGTCAGCACCATACCAAAGGGTATTGGCATATTGGTCACCGTTCAGACCGCCGATGGTGTTCTTGTTGAAAGCCAGGTTGGCATTGAGGTTCCAGTGCCAGTCCTTCGACTCGACGGGTGATGCTCCAAGGGTAAACTCGATACCTTCGTTGGTAACGTTACCTGAATTGCGCAACATGTTGGAGAAACCTGTGTGCGAAGGTATCTTTACCTCCTGCAGCAGGTCACGTGTCTTTTTGTAATAGTAGTCGACGGTAAAGGTGAGGCGGTTGTTCCACCATCCGAAGTCGATACCGGCATTGTACTGTGAGGTTGTCTCCCACTTGATGTCGGAGTCTACAGGTCCACGCCATGACACCATGGCCGAACCGCTCTGTATGCTGCCGCCGAAGGGATAGTTGGCCACACCGAGCTGCGCCATGGTACGGTAGGAACCGATGGCTTGGTTACCAGTCTCACCATACGATACACGGAACTTCAGATTAGAGAAGATGTTCAAGTCCTTGATGAACTTCTCTTCAGAAGCACGCCAAGCCAAGGCACCGGAAAGGAAGGTGGCCCACTTGTTTTTGTCTGTAAACTTGGATGAACCGTCAGAACGGATACTTGCCGTAACGAGGTATCTGTCCTTCAACGAGTAGTTGACACGTCCCAGGAAAGATGCAAGACGCTGCATACCCTTGTCGCTTGACAGCGTTGACTTGTCAAGGGCACGGCTCAGGTCATTGTCCTTCGTCAGGTCATCGGGGAAGTTGGAGGCAAGAATAGACGAATTGTCCCAAGAGGAGCTCTCAATAGTAAAACCAGCAACAGCGTTGATCTTGTGTATTTTGGCCAGTGTGTAGTCGAAGGTCAGCAACGACTCAGCTGTCAAGCTCTTCCAGATATTGGTGGCACGACTTGCCTTACCATTGGTAGGTGCCTTACCCTCCTGGGTATGACGGTCATAATAACTACCACGGTGTGAGTCGTTGTAAGAGAGGCCGAGGTTCTGGCGGAACTTCAGGAAGGGGAACATTTTAATTTCTACAAACGAACTGCTGAAGTAGTTGATGCTGTTCAGTTCGTCCTTCGTACTGTTGACATAAGCAGAAGGGTTGGCAGCCAACCAGTTGAGGTCATCCATCTGAGTGGTATCAGTGTTGGGACCATAAGTTGGCGGGAAGAGGAGCGCCGAACGAACCACACCCGTATTATAGCTCAAGGTGTTGGCAAACTTGGTAGTACTGCTGGTAAAACTCTGATTGGTACCTATCTCGAGCCAACTATAGATGTGACGTGCAATGTTGGCACGGAGTGCATAACGCTCGTAACCTGAGTTTTTGATGGTACCGTCCTGCTTGGCATAGTTGCCGGAGAAGGAGTAGTAACCCTTGTCATCACCACCGCTCACGCTAAGGTTGTAGTCGTGCTGGAAGGCTGTCTGGAAAATTTCGTCCTGCCAATCGGCTACGTCTATCTGTGTGGCATTGCCATACTCGTCATAGAACCATCCGTTCTGTGCATAGTCTTCGGGCTTACCGGTGTACTTGCCGGTAGAATAGTTGGCATGACCGTCAGAATAGTACTGATAGCCCCATGTTCCGGGGTATGCCAAATTGGTTGTGTTAGACCCAAGATAGTACTGGTCGTTCGTCACCTGCTCGTTCTGATAGCGGGCATAAGTAACAGGATCGAGCATGTCTATCTTCTTTGAAATCTTCGAGAATCCCCAACTGCCGGAGAACTCTACCTTAGGCTTACCTGCCCTACCTCGCTTGGTGGTGATGATAACAACACCATTGGCGCCACGCGAACCGTAAATAGCTGTGGCTGAGGCATCCTTCAAGATTTCGATATTCTCGATATCGTGAGGGTTAATCATGCTCAGCGGGTTGCTGCTCTGCTCTGTAGTGGTGGCACTGTTGCCCGGTGTAGAACCGGTTTCGAAGGGTATGCCGTCCACGATGTAGAGTGGCTGTGAAGAGGTTGAGAACGAGTTGGCACCACGTACCACAATGCTCATACCGCCACCGGGTGCACCATCACTCTGGTTGATCTGCACACCGGCTACCTTTCCCTGCATACCGTGGGCAAGGTCAAGGGCACCGCCTTTCATCAGGTCTTCGCCTTTCAGCGAACTGAGGGCACCGCTGAGGTCGCTCTTTTTCATGGTACCATAACCTACCACCACCACTTCGTCCATCATTTTGGAGTCAGCCTCAAGGACAACGGTGATGTTGTTCTTTCCTGCCACATTAATAACCTGTGGCTTCATACCGATACTGGAGACCTTGATACGGGTCTTGCCCTTGGGCAACGTAATGGAGAAGTTACCGTCCAAGTCGGAAACGCCTCCCGTACCAGTACCTTCCACTATCACGCTTGCGCCGATCAGAGGCTCATTGTTCATGCTACCGTCGAGGACGGTACCTGTCAATTTGCTCTGGGCGAAAAGCTGGCAACTCACAACGAGTGCCAAGAAAGCAAAAATTACTCTTTTCATACAAAATCGTTGTTAATATAATAGTTGTTTAGTGTTCTTTAGGAATTCGGTTGCAAATTTAATGCTATTTTCACACATAGCATGGTACTTTTTTATTAATTGTTTGTTTATTTTTGCAAAGCACCGCATTGTGGGCGCAACACAAGGATAAAACACGCATACGAATGCACAGAACAGGTATCGGAACAACATAAAAGGGGGTGCGCCTTACGACACACCCCGCATAAGAAAATACAACATCTAACCTTTTTTCTTTTTATTTGCGCATGAACTTCTTGCCGTTCTGGATAACAATGCCCTTGTAGCTGTCATCAACCTGCATACCGGCAAGGTTATATGCCTTGGCCGTCTTTGTACTTTCTGCTACAGCAACGTTAGAGATGCCGCTAGGAACATAGTCATTGATACATACATAGGCACTTGACAACGTATAGGTAGAACCTGCTGGCCCCTGGATGTAGATCTGCTTTACTGAACTCTTACCCGTTGCATCAAGTGCAACCTCTACAGAGGTAGCGCCCTCTTCAAATGAATTCTTGCTTGCTTCTGAAACATCATTGTACTCAACAACGACTTGACCATTCGTAGCAGTTGCAGGATTGAAAGTAATGACCAACTTGTCATAGTCACTATAGTCTACCTTGTCAAGCCACCAACCTTTTCCTGACCAATCGTCACCGATGGTTACGGTATGAGTAGCTGCATCATAAGTAGACTCACCCCATCCTGAGCCTAAATCTGCAAGCGATAATTCTGACACCTTTGGCTTGTTGCCCGCAACAGCGTCTTTATATTCTTCTTCTGTTCCGACGAAAGCACCGGTGATTACCACCTTACCTTCTGACTTAGACTGAAGGTAATACTGCATAACGTGGTCACTATAATTTTCGTTCAATGCTACACCTGCTACCAAAGTTCCAGAAGCGAACTCACCTGTTATAGCATGCGGATCTGTGCTAGTATGCTCTACAACCAGTTTGAAATTACAAGTTGTCTCAGAGAATGTCACCCACAGATAGTCATATTCAGAATAGTCTGCATCTCCAATCCATGCGCCAGCACCCTTCCAGGCTTCAGAGAAGGTTATCGTATTACCATCAACGGTACAACCATCACCCCAAGAATTGAAAGAAGTGGTAATAGAAGTGGCAGCATTAGCACAAAGAGCCATGGCCAAGCCACATACAAATGTAAATAATTTCTTCATAAGCTTTTAAATTAATTAGGTTTTAATATTATTATAATGGTGTTAGTTAGACGTTCTAATGGTGTCCCGATGAACACGATGCAAAGTTACGACAAAAAGCTTACACATGGTAATATTATTTTGTCTATTACCCCCACTATCTTGCTTTCGCCTCATTTTCTCCGCGCGACAGTAAGCTCTCGACCTACACGTTTGCAACGCGCCCTGAAAGTTCTTCAGGCAACGCAAAGAGCATATAGAGAGGGATATTCAACATGCCTGCCTCCTCATTCCGCTCATACGGCAAGAGACTTGTACGCAAGCACCATACCGGGTTATACTTCAACTTATAAGACTTCAAACTCTTTGCATTCATGGTAACACCCGCCTTACACTCCAAAGGATACACCTCCAAGCCGTCTGAGACAAGAAAGTCGACCTCTGCCTTAGATGTTGAAGTCCAGTAATAGCGGGATTGCAGGTGCCTGAACAGTTGCAGTTCCTGACAGACATACTGTTCCGTAAACGCCCCTTTGAACTCCTCAAAAATTCTACTGCCTTCAAGGATGACCTTCGGGGAGACTTCACTCAACGAGCGCAGCAAGCCAACATCCATCAAAAAGACCTTGAAACTTTTCAAGTCGGCATAAGCCTTCAGAGGGACATCGGGCTTGGTTACATTATAGGTACGTAGTATCTCTCCTGCATCGGAAAGCCATAACAAGGTATCTTCGTATTCGCGGGCACGTGCCCCTTCCCTTACCAGACCGAAAACAAACTTTTTGTTCTCTTTTGCCAACTGGGAAGGTATACTGTCCCATACATATCTTATCTTCTCTACAAGCTGTCGGGGGGCATGCTTGGAAAAGTCGTTCTCATAAGCCCTAATAATCTGCTGCTGTACATCGTCCACAGCAAAATAATCGTGTGAGGCTATCCATTTCAGTATGGCAGCCGGCATTCCTCCTATAATAAAATATTTCTTGAGATAGTCAGTCAGTTTCTCTTCAAATACTTTCAGCTCACGATTACCAGCAAGGATATACTCCACCAACATCTGTTCGTCGTTCGCCATCAAGAACTCACGGAACGACAACGGGTACAAGTCCAGGAAATCAACCTTGCCCACAGGGAAAGACGTTCCTTCATGCAAAGCCACTCCCAGAAGAGAGCCTGCACAACAAATGGCATACTCAGGGGCTTCTTCTGCAAAATACTTTAAGGATGTCAAGGCACGGGGCAGCTCCTGCACCTCGTCAAAGATCAGCAAGGTATCTTGCGGAGTTATCTTCTTTCCATGATATACCGACAGTTGCTCTATGATGCGATGGGGCGACAAGGTTCCTTCAAACAAATCCCGAAACAAATCCTTTTGTTCAAAGTTGACATAACATACATCTTTGAAGCATTTAGCCCCAAAGTCTTTGAGCAACCAAGTCTTTCCTACCTGTCTTGCTCCACGTAGAATCAAAGGCTTTCTGTCTGCCTTTTCTTTCCACTTTCTAAGTTCTTCCAATAGTAATCGTTCCATACACTGCGTCTTTACGATGCAAAATTACTAAATATCAGACAACTATGCAAGCTTTATCACATTTTCGGCACGACTTTTTACACTTTTATCACATTTTCGGCACGACTTTTATGCCTAACCATCACATTTTCGGCACGACT
>CAVKZC010000013.1:0-27289 GCA_963660455.1 Sphaerochaetaceae bacterium
GGCTTTCGTCCGAACAGAAGGCTCCGTTCCACACTGAAGCTTTGAGGTCCTGCCGTGTTACGGTATACCCCTGTCAATAACATCTTGCAGCCCAAGGTAAAAGGTGAAGCATATTCCAACGGGATGACCATGCATTTCGAAAACAGTTATTCTCCCTTGACCATAAAACTGTCCCTTGCCTATACTTTCGGATTATCGAAAAGGGACAAGACGCAGAAATATGGCGACAAGGATATCAAGAACAGAATATGACATGGAACAAAGAGTATGGAGCGCATCAGTGATGTTATTCGTCTGATACATTCTCTTTCCTCTTCACCCACATCTTGTGGCTGTGACTTCCGGTCGGGCAAATGGGACAGTCCGCGTCGGCACATATTTCCTTCAGCTCCAACGAGGCAGCAGTGCGGCTCAGGTTGTTGAGGCTGGCATAGTCGGAGAGACCGATAAAGCCTTTCTGCTCTATCATTTTCAAGGCTCTGGCAATGCGCTCGGGGCGTGAGTAAAGTTCTTGGCGTATCACCGTCACACCGCCCATGTCGCGCTCCAAGTCTCGGTTAGTTGCGCGCTTCAGGTCTTTGAGCAATTCGGGCGAAGCTTTGAAGTTGACGTTCTTCACGCCCACCTTGCGGTGGGTCATCTTATCATTGTCGCTCTGCATTTCCTGAGGCTTGTCGTCCTCGAAACCAAGCGAGAGTGTGAATGTACCCAGCTCGTCGAGCGAGACATTGTAGCCCATGGAGAGCAGGCGTACCATCGTGTCGCGGATGTCGGTCAGCACGGCCTCTGCCACGCTCTTCGGCAAGGCGTGGTTGTATGAGTGCATATGGTCTATAAACTCTGAACTGGACAACGTGCGGCAGTTTACTAGTTTGGGGTACACTTTGCGCTTGCCGTTACCGTTCATGTCGGGAAGTTCCTGTAGTTTGTACTTTGCCATAATTGTTCCTTTCCTTAATATTGTTTGACGTTAGTGTTAGATGTATTTGTCGCTGTCAGTAGGCTTCTTTTTATATTCAGAAGCACTGAACCTATGTTCAAAGGTTTTGAACTTACATTCAAAGGCTTTGAATTTATGTTCAAAAGCTTTGAACATAGAGTAAGGCTGTGCAAAGATACAATATAATTTAATAGAAAGCAAGACTTTGGTTAGATTTTGTGATGATTAAATAGCAACTGGCTCAATTTATGTCTTTTGCATAGTGCGTGTGTAAGTTATACGCTGATTGTGGTAGAAGGTAAAAGCAAGCCGGTTTGCAGACTGGTGATAGCTCCCTTCCCGGGGATTACAAATCCCTGGGAACAGATTGCAAAAGCTGTTGTCTTAACTCCACAATCAACTCCTTAACAATTAACCTTAAAAATCTGAAACCATGAAGAAAGAACGGTAAATAATCCACAAATGGTATAATGAAATGCCTATATTTGGTATAATAAAATATCCGCAAGTTGCATAGTAAAATTGCTGCATGTTGTATAAAAGTAAGTTAAAAGCCATCCAAATTCAATAGATTTCCGCTAACTTTGCATTCATGACCAAAACTAAAACGGATATGAAACAATACAGACCTCGCATAGCAGACAGCATGTTAAGTCGAAGACTTATGGGAGTTGGCGCAGTTCTTGTACAAGGCCCTAAGTGGTGTGGCAAGACAACTACAGCCGAGCAACAGGCTAAAAGTGTCGTGTATATGGATGATCCTGAATATATGGAGCAAAATGTAGAACTGGCAAGTCTTTCCCCCAAAAAACTTCTTGCTGGCGCAACACCACGCTTGATAGACGAATGGCAACTTGCACCGCAACTATGGGATGCCGCTCGTTTTGAAGTTGACCACAGGGATGAAGAAGGGCAATTTATCTTTACTGGCTCCGCTGTTCCTGCCGATACAGACAAGATTCACCATTCCGGGACTGGCAGGTTTGCATGGCTCACGATGAGGACTATGAGCCTTTATGAGTCAGGAGAATCTTCTGGCGAAGTCAGCTTGAACGATTTATTCGGCAATCCAAACACAGATGTGTTCGGAACAAACAATCTGAATATAGATACTATAGCATGGCTCATTTGCCGTGGAGGATGGCCAAGAGCCACAACTGTCAACAAAGAAGTAGCATTGGACATGGCATATAGATATTACGAAGCAGTTGTCAACAATGATATATCTCGTGTTGACAATGTTAAGCGTGATGCCGAGAGAACCAAAAGAATCTTGCGTTCTATCGCAAGAAACCAATGCGCTCAAATCTCTGTAAACACTATTTGTGCAGACATTGAGAACAACGATACCGTCTCTGCAAACCGTCTTACAATAGCCTCATATATTGATGCGTTGAAAAGGATATTTGTTTTGGAAGACTCTCTAGCATGGAATCCGAACTTGCGGAGCAAGACAGCTGTAAGAAGTTCGGAGACACGGTATTTTTCCGACCCTTCTATTGGTGTTGCTGCTTTGGGTGTTGGCCCCAACGATCTCATAAGCGACCTTAGCACAATGGGACTGTTCTTTGAGTCTATGTGTGTCAGAGACTTAAGAGTTTATGCTGATTCATTGGAAGGTTCTGTCTACCATTATCGTGACAGTAATGGTTTGGAGTGTGATGCAGTCTTGCATTTGAGAAATGGTAGCTATGGACTGGTTGAAATAAAATTAGGCGGTGAAAAAAATATAGAAGAAGGGGCAAAGAATCTGAAACTCCTTGCTTCTAGAATAGACACCACGAAGATGAAAGCGCCATCGTTCCTTATGATACTTACAGGCACCACTAAATATGCCATACGGCGTAAGGATGGTGTGTATGTTGTTCCTATAGGATGTCTGAAAGATTAGTGATAAATACTTCGTTTTGAGGAATGTTATGGCCATGCGAAAAGGGCAAAGTGGTTATGGTTATAGTCCCCAAAATCGCTACCCCTATCCTTGCGCTTGGCAACCATAGGCTCATGTGTTAATGAACCTATGGCTCATTAACACATGAGGTATAGACTAGATGACCGTTGAGCCTATACCTCATGCACATCTGTCATATTCTTCACAATGCCCATGAACAAAATCTGGCCACATCCATTCTTAATGACAAAGCCGAATGGCCTGTCTGTATACATAACGAAATATGAATCATCATTATCATCAGGTGGCGGACAACCAGCTTCGCATACCGCAAAGGTAACGGCTGCAGCTTCTGTTCCCTCCTCTTCTACCTCTATCGCGCATTGCTGTTTGATTTCGCTGATATGTGCAGGGAAGCTTGCCATTTCCGGGAACGAATCGTCTTTGTCGAACATATCTCCCAGACCCAACTTGGAGAGCACCTCCTTGAAAGACAGGATACTGTCAAACTTGAATTTTGGCAAGTGCAATTCTCCGCTGCACTCGGGAAGTTCCAAGCCTGCCCATCCAGCTTCGGACATAACGGTATCTATATCTGTATCCTCATGAGGCAGAACAATATACATACAGCAGTCAGTGCCCCTATATGGCAAGCAGGCCACCTGACAAGAGTCCGTATCTTCATACCTGCAATCACAGAATTCCTGACACATCATGTCCACGATCGATGATGTTCCGTCAGCGTTATGGAATGTTTCGACATTTGTAAGTTCCGAGTCGAATGGAGTAAGCCATTTCCCCTTCATATAGATAGCATCAAGAGCAACCATCAATGCATCTTTGCTGATTTTAGCGTCCATCGACGGTATCTTTTGTCTTTTACAAAGCAAAGAAGAGGCGAACTTCGCAGTCCACCTCTTCCGAGAGATTTATAGAAAATGCCACTTGTGACATTTCTATGATGTAATAAAAAAGCTTCTTGTTCCGGGTTTCTTGCAGGGCAGGAAGCTGTAAGCTTATCCAGCCGTGCAAGATAATTTTCTTCTTGACGTCCTGTTCCTCGTCTTAGAAGCCTGGGTTCTGAACCAGGTTGTTGTTTACGCGCATTTCGTATGAGGGGACAGGCCATACCCAGTGGTAGTCGTCTGCTGGCAGTGACTTCTTGGTGTAGCTGTCTCCACCGTATACCAGACCGTAAGCTGCGGCAAGAGGCTGTGCCTCGCGGCCATTATAACCTTTGCCCCAACGCTTCAGACAACTGATGCGCAGTCCTTCACCCACAGTCTCGCGGAACCATTCTTTCTCAACCGTCTCTTCGGTAGCCTCAGTCTCTGTGGCACCGCGTTTGTGCTGTAGTTCGTTGAGTGCGCTTGTAGCACTCTCCGTGTCTCCTGCCTTCAGGTAAGCCTCAGCTGCGATGAGGTATGCTTCGCCTATCATGAAGGGCTTGACGTGCTGGCGTGCATTGGGTATACCGTCAGAGTTCAAGTCAGGATTTCCCAGATACTTAGTGAATGTTGTAACGGCAGTTCTTCCAGCCAGAAAATAGCCACCCAGATATACGGTGTAGGAACCAGTCTGGAACCATTGGTTATAACGCAAGTCTGTCTCTTCATACTGGTCCAGCAACTTCTGCGAGGGCAGGAAGTATGGCTGCAGATAAACACCATTGCCGGGATATCCGTAACTCTTGAGCAAAGAATAGTAGGATGCGTAACTGTAGGTGCTGTTGGTACCCGAACCATTCTCGGTGAGTGTGGCGGGCAACTGGAAAATGGCTTCCGTTCCGTTGTCCTCAGAATATTCTTCCTCCATAGCTGTAGTATTGCCCGAGAGGGTATAGCCTGCATCGGAGTTCAGAACCTTCTCGGCATACTCTGCTGCATGCTCGTAGTCCTTTGTGTCAAGATAGTAGCGTGCATAGAGCATGTTGAGCACATCTGCCGTTACCCATTCGGAGCGGACCTCGCCTTCCTCCTCTGCGATACCCGAAACGCTGGCACTGTCCAAGTCGTTCTTGATTTGTTCGTATACCTTTGCCACTGTGGCACGTGCAGGCTTTTCGTTCTGGTTGTACTCCAGTATCAGAGGCACACCGAGGTCTGAAGAGGCAGTAGAGGCATTATATGCCTTGGCGTAGTGGCGCACCAGTTCCATATAGCTGTAGGCTCTGAAGCAGTAGGCCTCGCCCGAGTAGTAGGCAGCCTCTTCCTTATAGTCGGGGTTGGCCTCGGCAAAGTTGGCTGCAGAGTGTATGAACACGTTGTAGTCCTTGATGCTGCTGTAGAATGTTTCCCACAGTGCCTCCGTGTCGTAATCGCTTGCCGTGAAACTGGCGTCCATGCGGTGTACGGGACCATAGTTGTTGCCGTAGTCGCAGGTGGCGTTGAATCCATCGCACATCAGTTCGCTGGGCTGGCTCATGTCTCCGTAGAATGTAGAGCGGAATGACGAGTAGATACCGTTGCGCATGGTCTGCAACTCCAGTTGTGAGTTGATGGTATGGTCGCCGTCCGTGGTGACCAGATATGATGTCGGTGTTTCATCCATGTGGCATGAGGTCAGGGCAGTCATACCCAAACCTAAAGCCAGGGCTAAATATTTATATGTTTTCATATATTGTAGTGTTCTGTTGGTTGGATGTTGTTAGAATGTGAACTCAAGACCGAAGAGGTACTGCTTGCTGTTACCGGTGATACCGTAGGTAAGGTTGCTGTTCACCTCGGGGTCGATACCGCCGTAGTTGGTTACGGTAAACAGGTTGCGGCCTGTGAAGGTAACTTTCACGCCATGCAATACGTTCTGCCAGTTGAGAATGGACTGAGGCAGGCTGTAGCCTATCATCAGGTTCTTCAGACGCAGGAAGGATGCATTCTCGAGCAGGTGGTCGTCAAACTGCAGTACGTAACCTTGGCTCCAGTCGGGGAACTTGGCGCTGGTGTTGGTCTTCGACCAGCAGTCCTCTGTGCCTTTCTTCTGGTTGTAGCTCAAGCTCACAACGTTCGGGTTGTTGTAGAAGTAAGCATCGTTGTTTACCATGTACTTGCCCAGCACGTAAGAGAAGTCGGCCTGCAGTGTCAGTCCCTTCCATCCGCCGCTGAGGCTGAATCCGCCGTTTACAGGAGCGTAACGTTTCTTTCCCGAGTTCTGGGTAAGGGCGGCCTCGCTGAATACTTTTGTTGTCTCGCCCTTTGTAGTCTCGTCTACGTTGTCACCGGCCTTGTACCACATGGGAGCTCCGTCTTCGGGGTCAACACCGGCATAGAGAGGCAGGTAGTACATCACGGGGCTGCCTACAACGTATGCCACCATGGTGTTGGCAATCTCGTAGCGGCTTCTGCCATCGAAAAGCTCCGTTACCTTCATGCTGTTGTAGTTGAAGTTGGTGGAGAAGTTGACGAAGTAGTCCTTGCCTCGTACGATGTCCACACCCAACTTGATGTCGATACCCGTGTTCTTCAAGCCGCCCACGTTGGATGTAACAGAAGAGAAACCTGTGGTGTAAGGATAGGGGATATCCATGAGCATGTTTTCCGTCTTACGGATGTAGTAAGAAATGTCGAAGTCGAAACGATTCCACAGACGGCCGCTCAGTCCGATGGTGAAGAGCTTCTGTGTCTCCCATGTAAGACTGTTGTTGGATGGCTGTGCAAACTTGATGGCAAACTCGTTGTTCAGTGCTGTAGTCTTGCCTACCAGTCCGAGTGCGGAATAGTCGCCGATGCCGGCGTTACCCTGTGTACCGTAGCTCACCTTGAAGTCGAGTGAGTTGATCCAGTTTACCGACTGCATGAACTCTTCGTTTCTGATCTTCCACAGTGCACCGAGAGCCCAGAATGTGGCGTTGCGGTTGTTCTTTCCGAAGCGTGAGCAGGCATCGTTACGCAAAGTGAAGTCGAGGAAATAGCGGTCCATGAGATTGTAGTCCAGACGGCCGAAGAACGAGAGGAACTTGCTGGTGGTGGCACTTTCGCTCATGGTGTATGAGGTCTGCTTGCCGTTCTCCAGGTTCATCATTCCGTCTACGGCCTGACCGGTAGACTGTGCATAGTAGTAGTCGTAATCGTTGATGACACCCTCATGGCCAGCCAATACTGTGAAGTGGTGGTCGGTAGCTACATCGAAGCTATACTCGATGGTGTTGGTCATCGTATGCGAGTACGAATAGGTAGAGTTCTTCTGGCGTGTACCCGAACCGTTGTTGGAGTAGTAGGATGGGTATGAAATATAGTTGCCGCGCAGGAAGTAAAGGTCTGTACCGATGCGCGAGCGTATCTTCAGTGCCTTCAACGGCTCAATCTCTACATAGGCATTGCCCGTGAGACCGTAGCGCGAGCGCTCGTAGGGATGTCCTTCCATATAGGTACGTGGATTGGCGTGTCCGGAAGGATACTTTTCTGTATATTCCTCGCCTGTCTCAGGGTTGATGTTGGGATAAAGTGGGTTGAGCAGATAGGAGAGACCACCCGAGGTATAGTTGGAGGTGGCGTCAGAGTTTCCCCAGTTGGCGTTGCGCTGTCTCTTGTCGTAAGAGAGGTTGATGTTCAGACCCGTGCGCAACCATGTCTTGGGCTTGGCGTCAATGTTCGAGCGCAGAGTGTAGCGGTCATAGTAGTTGCCTATGGCTGAACCCCTCTGGTGGAACTGTGACGCACTGATAAGGTACGACACCTTGTCGCCACCACCCTGGATAGTAAGGTCGTTCTGTGTCTGCGGATTGTTGAACTGCTGGAATACCTCGTACCACTTGGTATTGTAGCGGTATCCGTTGTCGTCATATTTCTTCTTCAGGTAAGCAGCACCGTCACCGTCGCTGCTGTAGGCATCGGCCAGGCCGGAATTGAGCCAGAAGTTATACAACTCGTCACCGCTCATCATGTCCTCGTAGAAACCCTTGTTAGCAAGGGTAGACCAACCTACCTGTGTGCGGTAGGTAACGGTGGCTTTGGTGTTGTAGCCGCCGTTCTTGGTGGTGACATAGATGACGCCATTGGCGGCACGTGAACCGTAGATAGAGGTGGCAGACGCATCCTTCAGAACCGAAATCGACTGGATATCGTTAGGGTTCATGCCCATGATGGTGCGGCTGGACACGGGGATGCCGTCCAGTACATAGAGCGGTGTGGAGCTGGCTCCTAAAGAACCGATACCGTGGAGATTGATGCTCACTGCGTTGTCACCTGCCTCACCAGATGAACTGAGCACATTCAGACCTGCTACCTGTCCCTGCAGGTTGTCGAGGGCTGAAGAAGAAGGAGCATTCTTTACTTTGTCAGAATTGACAGTTGCGATAGACCCCGTGATGGTGCCTATCTTACGAGCTGAACCATAACCGACAACAACCACCTCGTCCAATGACTTGTTGTCGGGATCCAAGGCCACATTCATCTTGGAAGAAGCCTTGACAGTTTTGGAATTCATACCGATGTATGAGATTTCCAACTTGGCATCGGCAGGAACATTCAGCGAGAAGTTGCCGTCGATGTCGGTAGCGGTACCCGTGTTGGTACCTTTCACCTTGACAGATGCGCCTACGATAGGCTCGCCATCGTCAGAGGATGTTACCTTTCCGGTAACGGATGTCTGGGCAAAGGATATTCCACAACTGAGGATTACCCCCCCCATAAACATTGCGATTCTTTTTACCATAATTTCTCTCTCTTGTTAGACAAATTTTATGAAAATACTTATATCGGGTGCAAAATTAGAATTATTTTTGGATATTTGCAAACATTTTGCTTTGTTTTTGCATTTGAGATGAAAAATAGCTATATGTTTCGGCCTTTCGAAGGGGTATCTGCCGGAACGTATAGCTATTTTTGTCGGTATCTGCCTATGATGTGCTCAGTCCATTTTCTCGATGATTTTCATGCCTTCTTCCACTGCCTGCATGTTGAGGGGGATAAGGGCGTGGTGGCGTTCGGGCAGTGACTTGAAGAGTGCCTTGTTCAAACCATCGGTGCTCACAACGGGGCATACCTTCAGCAGTCCGCCCAGCACAATCATGTTGAACACCTTGCCGTTCTTCATCTCGGCAGCCTTGTCCATGGCGTCGATGCGGTAGACGTTGATGTCCTTGCGCTTGGGAGGGTTCATGATGCCATAGCCATCATAGATGAGGATGCCTCCCGACTTTATCTTGGGTTCAAACTTGTCGAGCGAAGGCTGGTTGAGCACGATGGCCACATCGTAATGGCTGAGGATGGGCGAAGAGATGCGCTCGTCGCTCATGATGACGGTGACGTTGGCCGTACCGCCACGCTGCTCGGGACCATAGGCCGGCATCCATGTCACCTCCTTGTCCTCCATCAGTCCTGAATAGGCCAGTATCTTTCCCATGGAGAGGACACCCTGTCCGCCAAAACCGGATATAATGATTTCTGTCTTCATTTTAATTATAATAAGAGGAGTTAAGGAGTTGAATGGAGTTAAAGAAGTTAAGACAAATATCTGTTTTGTTGAAACGCTCTCAACAAGATAAGCTGTTGTCTTAACTCCTTTAACACCTTAGCTCCTTTAGCATCCAGATCTACTACATTCCCGTCGTATCTTTCAGGTCGCCCTTGGGATATTCCTTAAACATGTTCTCTTCCATCCACTTGTTGGCCTCCACGGGTGAGAGCTTCCAACCGCTGTTGCAGGTAGAGACAATCTCCACGAGACTCGACCCTTTGCCCTGCATGCTTGCCTCGAAAGCCTTGCGGATGGCCTTCTTTGCCTTGCGTATGCTGGCCACGGACTCCACGCTCTGGCGTGTGACGTAGCATGTGCCCGTGAGGTGACTGGCCAGTTCGGTGATGTTGAGTGGATAACCGTGCAGGTCCGGTTCACGGCCGTAGGGACAGGTGGCTGTCTTCTGGCCCAGTAGGGTAGTGGGAGCCATCTGCCCGCCCGTCATGCCGTAGATGGCGTTGTTGATGAAGATGATGGCGATGTGCTCGCCGCGGTTCAAGGCATGGATGGTCTCGCATGTACCTATGCAAGCCAGATCACCGTCGCCCTGGTAGGTGAATACCAAACGGTCGGGCCACAGACGCTTGATGGCGGTGGCCAGTGCGGGTGCACGACCGTGTGCAGCCTCCTGCCAGTCGATGTCCAGATAGCGGTAGGCGAAGACGGCGCAGCCCACGGGACATACACCCACAGACTTTTCCTCCATCCCCATTTCCTCGATCACCTCGGCTACGAGTTTGTGTACCACACCGTGTGAGCATCCCGGACAGTAGTGCATCGGGGTGTCGTTCATCAGTGACGGTTTCTTATATACCAGATTCTCTGGTGAGATGATATCGTTCATTTTGTCAATTTCTTTAATGCTTCAACTATTTCCTCCGGTTCCGGCACGATGCCGCCCAGACGGCCGAAGTGCTCTACGGGTACCTGTCCGTTGACAGCGAGGCGCACGTCCTCTATCATCTGGCCTGCATTGATCTCGGCCACGAGGATGCCTTTCTTGGTCTTGGCCAGTTCGTGAAGTTCCTTCATGGGGAAGGGCCACAGCGTGATGGGGCGGAAGAGACCCACCTTGATGCCTTCAGCACGTGCCGTCTCTATACTCTTCTCGGCTATGCGTGCAGCACTGCCGAAGGCGACAATCACATAGTCGGCATCATCCATCTGCTGCATGTCGTAGCGTACCTCGGTGTCGCATATCTGCTTGTATTTCTCCTGCAGGTGGAGGTTGCGCTGCTCCATTACCTCAGGCTTCAGTTCGAGGGAGGTGAGGATGTTGGGCTGGCGCGTCTTCGGGCGTCCGATAGTGGCCCATGGGCACTCACGCGCAATCTCCTCCTCTGTGCGCCGTGGTTTCATGGGTGGCAGTACCACCTTTTCCATCATCTGTCCGATGACACCGTCGCTCAGTATCATGGCCGGATTGCGGTACTTGAAAGCCAACTCGAAGGCCAGGTCCACGAAGTCGGCCATCTCCTGTACCGATGCCGGTGCCAGCACGATGACATTATAGTCGCCGTTGCCGCCACCGCGTGTGGCCTGGAAATAGTCGCCCTGCGAGGGCTGTATGGTACCCAGTCCGGGGCCTCCGCGCTGTACGTTGACGATGACGCCTGGAATTTCGGCGCCAGCCATGTACGTAATGCCTTCCTGCATCAGTGCCACACCGGGACTTGACGACGTGGTGATGACACGCTTGCCGGCACCGGCACCGCCATACACCATGTTGATGGCAGCCACCTCGCTCTCGGCCTGCAGCACCACCATGCCTGTCGTCTCCCAAGGCTTGAGCAGGGAAAGCGTCTCTATGATTTCACTCTGGGGGGTGATGGGGTAGCCGAAGAATCCGTCGGCACCGCATCTGATGCAGGCATGGGCTATAGCCTCGTTGCCCTTCATCAGGGTTACTTCTTTACTCAGTTCTGCCATTGTCTTAGTCCTCCTTTTTGCGATATACGGTAATACAACCATCCGGGCAGACCACAGCACATGCTGCACACCCTACGCAGGCATCAGCATTGGCTGCCTCTACATAGCGATAGCCATGCACGTTTACCTTCTTGCTGGCCGGTGCGATGACATCATGAGGACATGTCACTACGCAGAGCGAGCAACCTTTGCATCGCTCCGTGTCGACCACAATGGCCCCTTTGATTTTACTCATGTTATTCTTGTTCTTTTTTCGTTCTTCATCATTTGCCTATGCCGAACGCCACGACAGTTTTCGCAGTTTAGGGATTGTAGCAGTCTTTGCAATAGAATGCCATGATGTCGTCAAGCATCTCCTTGGCTGTCGCGGCCGGACTGTCGGGGTCGAGCGCTACAGCCTCCATGTAACAGTCCATGGCACGCTTGAAGTCTCCCTTTTTGCGCCATGCGTTTCCTTGTAGATAGTAGTCTGCTGCTGTCTTTGATGTCTGCATAAGTATCTTTTTGCATGGCGAAATTAGAAAAAAAATGCGAAGAATAGGACATATAGCAATTAGATTTAAGCTATATTAAACAAGTTTTTTTAAAAAATGCGCACACGTCTTTTGAGTGTGCAAGTTTTCTGGGTGGAAAGGTACAGCTATGGTGTGTTTCCCTAATTTCGGACGTGTGCATTTTTCATCTCATTCCGGAAAACGAGAGCCAACACAAAACCTCTTGCGGCGAGGTAAACTACAAAGCCCAACCAGAGGGCATGATTTCCCCAAGCGGTGTGAAGGGAAAAGAACAAGGCGAAGAAGACCGCCGAAGAGACAGCTGTGGAGAGGAGCATGCTCTTGGAGCGGGTAATACCCACGAAGATACCGTCGAAGACGAACGCTGTCATGCCTGCCAGGGGTATCAATACCGCCCACCAGAAGTATTCGCCCGAGGCGACAATTACCCGCCTGTCGCTTGTAAGCAGTGCGAGAAAATGCTCTCCGCCTATTATATATAATAAGGTGAAAGCTACCGCCACGATGCCGCCAAAGCACATGGTGCGTTTCACGACATCGTGCAGGGCTGTGGTGTTGCCTGCCCCGTAATATTTTCCAGCCAGTGCCTCCGCCGCATAGGCGAAACCGTCCATGAAGTAGGAGAAGATGGTAAAGAGTGTCATCAGCAGGGTGTTGACGGCAAGTACGAGTGTGCTGTCGCGTGACCCCGCCGCCGTGAAGAATAGGTTTACCGCTACCAGGCACACTGTACGCAGGAAGATGTCACGGTTGAGGAAGAAGAACTTCCGCAGAGGGGCAGCGGCAAAGAGGTGGCGCCGGAAGTCGTATCTGGCAAGACGACGATAGTGTGTGCGGAAGAGCACGCAAGCCATCAGAAATCCCCACCACTGCGCAATGACTGTGCCCAAGGCCACGCCCTCCACGGTGAGATGGGCTACGAAGACAAGCAGTAGGGAGACTATGATGTTGACTACATTCTGCGTGAGCGATACCACCATCGGTATGCGTGTGTTCTGCATGCCGATATACCAGCCGGTGAAACCGTAAAGTCCCAGTACGGAAGGTGCTCCCCAGATGCAGACCTGACAATAGCGGCGAGCCAAGCCGATGACATCCGCCTCGGGTGACATCGCCCACAGACCAATGCCTATTATGAGTGACTGGAGGATGAAGAACATCAGTCCGATACCCACGCCTATCGACAGAGAGCGCACCAGGAGTCTCATCACCTCGGTCAGGTCGCGCCGGCCGAGAGCCTGCGAGGTCATCCCGCTCGTCCCCATTCTCAGAAATCCGAAGAGCCAGTAGATGACATTAAAGAGCATCGAGCCCACGGCTATGGCCCCGATGTAGGAGGCGTCGCCAATGTGCCCCACGATGGCGACATCCACCAAACCCAATAGCGGTACCGTGATATTGCTGATTATCGACGGTACCGCTAACTGTAAAATTCGTTTGTTCATTACCCATTAAACCTCGCTGCCTGCTCCTGGATATAGGCGGCATCCTCGAAGTAGTCGATGCGCATGGCCTTGCGAACCTCGTCCATGGTCTGGGCGGCAAACTCACGGGCATCATCGCTGCCCTTCTTCAAGATATTGAACACCTCGGGGATGTCCTGCTCAAACTCATGTCTGCGCTGGCGGATGGGGTCGAGCATCTTGTTGATTACGCTGTTGAGGAACTTCTTGCAGGTTCCGTCACCGATGCCACCCTTCACATACTGCTCCTTCAGCTCGTCGAGTGTCTTGAACTCAGGCCAGAATTCGGCGAAGTCTTCGGGTGTAGAGAAAGCTTCCATATAGGTAAAGACGGCGTTGCCCTCCAAGTGGCCAGGCTCCTCCATGCTCATGCGTGGCTCGCCGTTGGACATCTTCTTCACTTTCTTCCATACTGTCTTCTCGTCGTCGCTCAGATAGATGCAGTTGCCAAGACTCTTGCTCATCTTCTCCTTGCCGTCAGTGCCCGGAAGGCGGCGGCACACGGCATTCTCGGGGAGCATAATCTCCGGTTCTACCAGTACAGGTGCATACACCTGGTTGAAGCGGCGCACCAGTTCGCGTGTCACCTCCAGCATCGGCTCCTGGTCCTCACCTGCAGGCACAGTGGTAGCCTTGAAGGCGGTGATGTCGGCTGCCTGGCTGACGGGGTAGCAGAAGAAGCCGAGCGGAATGTTGGCCTCAAAGTTGCGCATCTTGATCTCGGTCTTCACCGTGGGGTTGCGCTGCACGCGCGATACGGTGATGAGGTTCATCAGATAGGTAGTCAACTCTGCCAGTTCGGGTATGCGGCTCTGGATATAGAGCGTACACTTCTGAGGGTCGAGACCGGCAGACAGATAGTCGAGTGCCACCTCTATGATGTTCTGGCGGATCTTCTCCGGGTTATCGGCATTGTCTGTCAACGCCTGCACATCGGCCATGAAGACGAACATCTTGTCGAAGTCTCCGGCATTCTGAAGCTGTACGCGGCGCTGAAGAGAACCGATATAGTGTCCCAAGTGGAGCTTGCCTGTAGGGCGGTCGCCCGTCAATATGATTTTTCCCATTTCTTACAATTTTATAATTTTGAGGCAAAGGTACAACAAAATATTGAGATAATAGAAGAAATCGTATTGAAAAAGTCGCCGTAGTCATGGCCCGGTTTCAATTCCGGGCTGTAAAGTGATGTTTTACAATTGCTCCACTTGTTCTTGCGAGAGGCCTGTGGCTTGTATGATTTGCGACAGTGGCAGACCTAATGCTTGGAGGTTACGTGCTATCTCAAGACTCTTGTCTAACTCACCTTCAGCTCTTCCTTCAGCTCTTCCAACCTTCTGTCCCTCGGCTCGCCCTTTCTCGAATCCTTTTTTCATGTCATATTTTCTTGTGGCATAAATATCGCGCATGTTTTTGATGTCCTCATCGTAGAACTCAAGTTCTTCGCGAGAGAGCTTTCTGAGGTCGCCGATTTCTGCTAACTTACGGAATACAGGGTATTTCTCACGGAATGGCATCTGTTCAAACATATTCATATTCTTCACTATATAAATCCAACAATCAAATATATCCATACATTCGGCCTCCGACTGCTTGCTGAAAAGAGGCAGTTGGAGATACACTATCCTCATCCTGTCTGAAACGTGTTGTCTTGTCTGGTAATCTGCCAGGATAAAGTCTGTTCGAAATTTCTTGAAGGCAGGGTCGTCTAGTATGAAATCCATGAAGCAGACAGTGTATACAGGAGCTAAATGGTAATCCCACACTCCTCGTACGCCTTGTTCTACGATAGCACGAGAAGTATAATACAAAGCTCTGTCGGCAAAGTATTCCTGTTCCTTCTTCTGCATCTCTACAATAACGTGTTTTCCCTCGTCCGTGATGCAATACACGTCGAAGACTACACCTCGGTCGTCAGGGCGTAAACCAAGTTTTTCGGTCTTGGCGAACGTCACGTCCCGAATTACCAACTCGCCGTCAAACAATCCATTAAGGAATGAGGCATTCTTTTGTATCCTCACTGCCGAAAATGCGCTTGAAAGCCCAATCGACACGAGGGTCTATGAATCTAGCCATTATATGTGTTATGTCGTAATCACGTTATTGTAATTTGGAGTCAAAATTACGATTTTATTTTGATAATACCAAATATTTTGGCGAAAATTAGCCTATATGCCGGTTGTTGTAAAATTCCTACAATAAACACAAATACCCTCCACTTTCATAAATGAATAGCAGGAGGGTATTTGTGTAAGTGTATAATTAGAATTCTGCGTTAAATTAGAATTCTGCGTTCTTGGGAGTACGCGGGAACGGAATCACGTCGCGGATGTTCTGCATGCCTGTAACGAAGAGAATGAGGCGCTCGAAACCGAGACCGAAACCGGCGTGCGGGCATGAACCGTACTTGCGTGTGTCGAGATACCACGTCATGTCCTTCATAGGAATGTTGCGGCTTTCTATCTCGCCCATCAACTTGTCGTAACTCTCCTCACGTACCGAACCACCGATAATCTCGCCAATCTGCGGGAACAGCACGTCGGTACCCTGTACGGTCTGGCCGCTCTTGCCGCCGAAACCGCTCTCCTCGTCGTCTATCTTCATGTAGAAAGCCTTGATGGCCTTGGGGTAGTTGGTCATGATGACAGGCTTCCTGAAGTGCTCCTCTACCAGGTAACGCTCATGCTCCGAAGCCAAGTCGTCGCCCCACTCGCATGGAAACTCAAACTTCTTGCCCTTGGCGATGGCCTCCTGCAGGATGCGGACACCCTCCGTATACGGAAGATGAACGAAGTCTGAATCGAGCACGCCCTGCAGACGCTCCAACAGTCCCTTGTCTATCATCTTGTTCAGGAACTCAAGGTCGTCCTTGCAGTTGTCCAAAGCCCAGCGGATACAATACTTGATAAAGTCTTCTTCCAGCTCCATCAGTCCGTCCATATCCATGAAAGCAACTTCAGGCTCAACCATCCAGAACTCGGCCAGGTGGCGAGGTGTGTTGCTGTTCTCTGCACGGAAGGTAGGGCCGAAGGTGTAGATGGCACCCAGTGCCGTGGCACCCAGTTCACCCTCCAACTGGCCGGATACGGTCAATGAGGTCTGCTTGCCGAAGAAATCGTCGGAGTAGTCTATCTTGCCATCCTCCGTCTTCTTGAGGTTGTAGAGGTTCTTGGTTGTTACCTGGAACATCTGGCCGGCACCCTCGCAGTCGCTGGCAGTGATGAGAGGTGTGTTGAAATAGAAATATCCATGCTCGTGGAAATAAGTGTGGATGGCCATCGCCATGTTGTGGCGAATGCGCATCACGGCACCGAAGGTATTGGTACGGAGACGGAGGTGTGCATACTGGCGCATGTACTCGAAGCTCTGTCCCTTCTTCTGCATGGGATAGTCGCTGCCGCATAGACCATAGATCTCAAGGCTGTCGCACTGAATCTCGACCGTCTGTCCCTTACCCAGACTCTTTACCAATGTTCCTGTCACGCTGATGCAGGCACCAGTGGTAATCTGGCGGAGCAGATTCTCGTCAACCTTGGCAGGGTCGACAACAATCTGGATATTGTTAATAGTAGAACCATCGTTAAGAGCGATAAAATCGACAGCTTTGCTACTGCGATGGGTGCGCACCCATCCCTTTACATTCACGATTGAGTCGTAGGCAGTGCTCTTGAGGGCATCTACGACTTTAGTTCTTTTCAGTTTTTCCATTGTAGATATTGATGTTTTTCCTTATTCAAAAGCACCCATACGGAGCATGTCCACTTCCTTCTCGGTGAGGAAGCGCCAGTCGCCGCGGCGAACGTTCTTCTTTGTCAGTCCGGCAAACTGTACACGGTCGAGCTTGGTGACGCGGTAACCGAGGCTCTCGAAGATGCGGCGCACGATACGGTTCTTTCCGCTGTGTATCTCTATGCCTACCTGACTCTTGTCCTCCTCGTCGGCATACTCTACGGCGTCGGCCTTTATCTCGCCGTCCTCCAGGGTGATGCCGTCGCGTATCTGCTGCATGTCGTGGGCAGTGACATTCTTGTCGAGACGCACGTGGTATACCTTCTTCTTCAGGAACTTGGGATGGGTCAGCTTCGAAGCCAAGTCGCCGTCGTTGGTGAGAAGGAGCACACCTGTGGTGTTGCGGTCAAGACGTCCTACGGGATAGATGCGCTCGGGGCATACATTCTTGACGAGATCCATCACCGTCTTGCGCTGCTGTGGGTCATCGCTTGTCGTGACATAGTCCTTGGGCTTGTTGAGCAATACATATACCTTCTTCTCCAAGGAGACGGGAGCGTCGTGGAATTTCACTTCGTCGGTGCGCAGTATCTTGGTGCCCAGTTCGGTAACAACCTCTCCGTTGACCGTTACCACGCCAGCCTGGATAAACTCGTCGGCCTCACGGCGTGAGCATACTCCGGCATTGGCCAGGAACTTGTTGAGGCGCAACGGCTCGTTGGGGTCGATGTTCTCTTCCTTGTATTCGATGCGCTTCTTCAGACTATATTTTGCATTGGGGTCATAGTCGGCTGTGTGCTGGCGATAGCCTCCGTGGTTGTTATATCCCCCGCGGTTGTTGTAACCTCCGTGGTTGTTGTAACCTCCGCGGTTGTTGTATCCCCCGCGGTTGTTGTATCCGCCCTGCTGGCGTGACTGGTATCCTCCCTGCTGACGAGGACGGAATCCACCCTGCTGGCGTGGCTGATAACCACCCTGCTGGCGTGGCTGGTATCCTCCCTGCTCGTCATTGTTGTTGAAACGTGGGCGGTATCCTCCCTGCTCGTCATTGTTGTTGAAACGTGGACGGTATCCTCCCTGTTCGTCGTTGTTGTTGAAGCGTGGGCGGTATCCTCCCTGCTCGTCATTGTTGTTGAAGCGTGGGCGGTATCCACCCTGCTGACGTGGCTGGTAGCCACGGTTCTGGTAGCCGCCACCCTGCTGGCGTGGCTGGTATCCACCCTGCTGACGGTTGTATCCGCCATACTGCTGATAGTTGCTGCGCTGTGGACGCTGTTCGCCACCTGCAGACTGCAGGTTAGCTCCGAAACCGTCGGGACGGAATCCGCCTTCTCTGCCGCTTTCGCTGCTGTAGGCACGCTGTGAGTTGATACGTGGACGTGCGGGGCGTCCGTTGCTGCGGTAATTTTTCTGGTAGCCGTCATTCGGGGTATAGCCCTCACGGGTATCCTCGTTCTCAGACGACTGGTTCTGAGGTTTGCTTTCGAATTCTGAATCCATTGTGTTTACTTTCTTGAAATAGCCTCACGGCTGGGTTAATACTCGATGTTGATAAGATACTTGTTGTTTTGTTGTAAATGTATTTTTTATCTGTTATGATGTATATAAATATGTATATATAATAAATATGTATTCTTTTCTGCTGAGTCTTGGCTGTCTGCCAGTTTACATTCCGGTATAGTTGGCGGGAGTGATGGCCATCAGTTCTGCCTTTACGCTGTCGCTCACGTCCAGTCCCTGTATGAACTCGTGTATGGTTTCTTCGGTCATGTGCTTGTTGGTGCGGGTGAGGGCTTTCAGAGCCTCGTAAGGGTGGGGGTAAGCCTCGCGTCTCAAGATGGTCTGTATGGCTTCTGCCACCACGGCCCATGTGTTGTCGAGGTCTTCCTGCAGTTTTTCCTCGTGCAGTATCAGCTTGCGCAGTCCCTTGAGGGTGCTCTGTATGGCGATGAGGCTATGGCCGAGAGGCACACCGATGTTGCGTAGTACGGTGCTGTCTGTAAGGTCGCGCTGCAGACGGCTTACCGGCAACTTCTGTGCCAGGAACTGCAGTATGGCGTTGGCTATGCCGAGGTTGCCCTCGCTGTTCTCGTAGTCTATGGGGTTCACCTTGTGGGGCATGGCGCTGGAGCCTACCTCTCCTGCCTTGATCTTCTGCTTGAAGTAGTCCATGGAGATATACATCCAGAAGTCGCGGTCCAGGTCGATGATGATGGTGTTGATGCGGCGTATGGCATCGAAAACCGACCCCAAGTGGTCGTAGTTGCTTATCTGTGTGGTGTACTGCTCGCGCTCCAGGCCCAGCTTCTCGCTCACAAACTTGTTGCCAAAGGCTTTCCAGTCGTATTGCGGGTATGCCACATGATGAGCATTGTAGTTGCCCGTGGCACCGCCAAACTTGGCAGTCAACTTGCATGCCTTGAGGCTGTCGAGCTGCTCGGAGAGACGGTACACGTACACCATGATTTCCTTGCCCAGACGGGTAGGGGAAGCAGGCTGTCCGTGTGTCTTGGCGAGCATGGGAACGTCTTTCCATTCGTCGGCATACTGTTGCAGCTGGGCGATGAGTTCTTCCACCTGTGGTATGAATACATCGGCAAGTGCCTCCTTTACAGACAGGGGTACGCTGGTGTTGTTGATGTCCTGCGATGTAAGGCCGAAATGGATGAACTCCTTGTAGGCATCCAGTCCGCCTATCTTGTCAAACTCCTCTTTGATGAAGTACTCTACGGCCTTCACGTCATGGTTGGTCACCTTCTCGATGTCCTTTACACGTTGTGCGTCGTTCTCGCTGAAGTTGCGGTAAATGGTGCGCAATGTGTCGAAGAGGGCATGGTCGAATGATGCCAGCTGGGGCAAGGGCAGTTCGCAGAGAGTGATGAAGTACTCGATCTCCACCCTTACGCGGTAGCGGATGAGTGCATACTCCGAAAAATAGTCGGCAAGTGGTTCGGTCTTCCCTCTGTATCGTCCGTCGATGGGGGAAATGGCAGTCAGCAAATCTAAATTCATAACCAATACTTATATTAAAGATGTATATGGAGTGCAAAGTTAGGCATTTTCGTGGAGACTGCCGAATAAATAATGATAAATTAGCTTAAAGGTGTGCTCTAAGTGCTCAAAGGCGTGTATTAAGTGTTCTAAAACGAAAAAAAGTCCCGCAAATGATGCGAGACTTTTCTTTTGTGGGCGCTGAGGGATTCGAACCCCCGACCCTCTGCTTGTAAGGCAGACGCTCTAAACCAACTGAGCTAAGCGCCCTTACTTCTTGTAAGCGGGTGCAAAGGTACTGACTTTATTTTGTTCCACCAAATTTTTCTTCAACTTTTTTGCTTTTTTCCTTCAAAAAAGTTCGAATTGTGTGTTTGCAACGCGCTCTCAAAGGGTGGAGGTGCCGCTTTGCTAATCACCCTTGCTTAGCAAAAAAAGGCTGCAACCTCTTCGCATGGCGAAGGATTGCAGCCCTTTATACCTTTGTTATAATAATCTTACAACTGTGCCAACTCGATAATCTTGTCAACGGCAGCGCTCAAGCCGTCCTTGTTCTTGCCGCCGGCCTGCGCATAGTGAGGCTGACCGCCACCGCCGCCCTGAATCAACTTGGCAGCCTCGCGTATCATCTTGCCTGCGTTCAGGTTGTGGTCTTTCACCATGTCGTCGCTGAACATCACGCTGAGCATAGGCTTGTCGTTGTGGATGGTGCCAACAACGCAAACCAGGTTCTCGGGCAATGTCTCGCGAACCTTGAACACCAAGTCCTTGGCTGAGGCTGGGTCCATAGGCAGCACAGCGGTAACCACCTTTGTGCCGTTCACGTCTTTCACGCCAGCCACCAACTTGTCCTTGGTGCGCTCCACGGCCTGTGCCTGGAACTTCTCCACGTCCTTCTTCAGGCTGTCGTGTTCGTCGATGTACTTCTTGATAACGCCCTCCAGATCCTTGGCGTTGTTGAAGAGACCCTTCAGGGCCACGATGGTGTCCTGCAGATGGTAGATGGCCTCCTCGCAAGCCTTGCCTGTCAAGGCCTCGATGCGGCGGATGCCGGCAGCCACGCTGCTCTCGGAAACAATCTTGAAGAAACCGATCTTGCCCGTACTCTTGGCATGGATACCGCCACAGAACTCAGCCGACGGACCGAAGCGAACCACACGTACCTTGTCGCCATACTTCTCGCCGAAGAGGGCGATGGCACCCAGTTGCTTGGCTTCCTCGATAGGTGTGTCGCGATGCTCGTCGAGCGGATAGTCAGCGCGAATCATCTCGTTCACCATGTGCTCCACCTGGCGCAGCTCCTCGTCGGTCACCTTCTGGAAGTGGGAGAAGTCGAAACGCAGGGTGTCCTTGTCTACGTAAGAACCCTTCTGCTCCACGTGGTCGCCAAGAACCTGCTTCAGGCAGTAGTCGAGCAAGTGGGTAGCAGTGTGGTTGGCAGCGCTGCCCTCGCGGCTCTCGATGTCCACGCAAGCCATGAAGTCGGCAGTGATGTCCTTGGGCAACTCCTTCACGATGTGGATGCTCTGGTTGTTCTCTCGCTTGGTGTCGATGACCTGTATGGTCTCGTTCTCGCTCACGAGCACACCCTTGTCGCCTACCTGGCCACCCATCTCGCCATAGAAAGGTGTGTTGTCGAGTACCAGCTCGTAGAAGCTGCTCTTCTTCTGAGTCACCTTGCGGTAGCGCAGGATGTGGCACTCATATTCAGTATAGTCATAGCCAACGAACTGCTGGTCGCCTTCCTTCAGTACCTCCCAGTCACCGTTCTCCACGGCGGCGGCGTTGCGGGCACGGGCCTTCTGCTTCTCCATCTCCTCGTCAAACTGCTTTTCGTCTACGGTGTAACCGTTCTCGCGGCAGATCAGCTCCGTCAGGTCGAGAGGGAATCCGTAGGTGTCGAAGAGGCGGAATGCGCTTACGCCGTCCAGTTCTGTCTGGCCATGCGCCTTCAGTTCGTCCATGTCGCCATTCAAGAGGTTGATACCCTTCTCCAAGGTGCGGAGGAAAGAGTCCTCCTCTTCTTTCATCACGCGGGTGATAAGCTCCTGCTGGGCTGGCAGTTCGGGGAAGGCTGCACCCATCTGCTCCACCAACACGTTCACGAGCTTGTACATGAATGCCTGCTTTTGGTCGAGGAAGGTGTAGGCGTAACGCACGGCACGGCGCAGGATGCGGCGGATGACATAGCCGGCCTTGGCGTTGCTGGGCAACTGGCCGTCGGCGATAGAGAATGCCACGGCACGCAGGTGGTCGGCGCATACACGCATGGCGATGTCAATCTTCTCCTGCTCGTCCTTGCCCTCGCCGTTGGCGCCGGTAGGAGTAGTAAAACCATATTTCTTGCCGGAGAGCATCTCAATCTCCTTGATGATGGGCTGGAAGATGTCGGTGTCATAGTTGGAGTGCTTGTCCTGCAGCATGCGAACCAGACGCTCGAAGCCCATACCCGTATCGATTACGTGCATAGGGAGCGGTTCGAGGGAACCGTCGGCTTTGCGGTTGTACTGCATGAACACGATGTTCCAGATTTCGATGACCTGTGGGTCGTCCTTGTTCACCAGCTCGCGTCCGGGCACTTTTGCTTTCTCCTCGGGAGTACGTGAGTCTACATGAATCTCCGAGCAGGGACCACAGGGTCCCGTGTCGCCCATCTCCCAGAAGTTGTCGTGCTTGTTGCCGTTGATGATATGGTCGGCAGGCACGTGCTTGGCCCAGTATCCGGCAGCCTCGTCGTCGCGATCGAGTCCTTCCTCCTTGCTACCCTCGAAAACGGTAACGTAGAGGTCGGCAGGGTTCAGCTTCAAGACTTCAGTCAGGTATTCCCAGGCCATATCGATGGCCCCCTCCTTGAAATAGTCACCGAAGCTCCAGTTGCCGAGCATCTCGAACATGGTGTGGTGGTAAGTGTCGTGTCCCACCTCTTCGAGGTCGTTGTGCTTGCCGCTCACGCGGAGGCATTTCTGGGTGTCCACACGGGTCACATCCTTGCCCGGGCTCTTGGTGCCGAGGATGATGTCTTTCCATTGGTTCATACCTGCATTTGTAAACATCAGCGTGGGGTCATCCTTGATGACCATCGGTGCTGACGGAACAATCTTGTGGCCTTTTCCCTCGAAGAACTTCTTGAAGGATTCGCGCACTTCATTAGCTGTCATCATATCTGTTGTATTTTAACTTTTTGTTTCTCTCGTTGTCATGAGCCTTGCGGCGAAGCGGGGGCACTTTGCGAAAGGCTTTGCAAAGTTAAGGCGAAAAAGTCAGATGAGCAAATTTTACTTCGCTTTTGTTTGTCGATTTTGTGTCAAAGCCGTCGTTTTGCCACGTCGGCATGCCCTTTTGCGCTCAACGAAAGGCATCTTGTCCTGTAAAAGTTTGGACAATTCGCCCGAAATATGTAATTTTGCACGCATAATGTTGCCCCGCAAATGCAGTCCCGTTGCGGCATCTTGCCATACGGCGGAGGGGGCACGGCATACAGACTGGTTTAACTGTGCGTGGCTTTCGGTACACGCCTTAACACGAAGAAGCATGGCATTGAAGACAGATAAAGTCCTGAAAGTATATTATTCCATCAAGGAGGTGGCGGCAGAGTTTGACATCAACGAGTCTACCTTGCGCTATTGGGAGAAGGAGTTCCCCTTTCTCAAGCCCAAGGTGGGCGGCAACAATGTGCGGCAATACACCGAGAAGGACAAGGAGCAGATTAGGCTCATCTATAACCTGGTGAAGGTGCGCGGACTGAAGATTGCCGCTGCGCGCAAGTACCTGTCCCAGAACAGGGACGGGGCTGAACGCTCGTCGGAAGTGCTCGATACGCTCATCAGCGTGAGAGACCAGCTCAAGGAACTGAAGAAACAGCTCGACGCTTTGGTATAGGAAAACGGAAATAAGGAAATAAATCAAGAAGAAATGACGACATTCGCACAATATTTCCCCATTACCGACCCCACACTGATCTTTTTCGTGGTACTGCTCATCATACTCCTGGCGCCTATCGTCATGGGCAAGTTGCGCATACCCCATATCGTGGGCATGGTGCTGGCTGGTGTGCTGGTGGGTAAGTACGGACTTAACATTCTGGCGCGCGACTTCTCTTTCGAACTGTTCGGCAAGGTGGGACTTTACTACATCATGTTCCTTGCTGCGCTCGAGATGGATACGGAGGGCATGAAGAAGAGCAAGGTGCGGCTCCTGTCGTATGGTCTGCTTACTTTCAGCCTGCCCTTCCTGCTTACCTATGCCGCCGGTGTGCTGCTGTTGGGCTATTCGCAGAAGGCGTCGCTCCTGCTGGGCTGCATCATGGCGTCCAATACGCTCATTGCCTACCCCATTGTGGCGAGATACGGCTTGCAGCAGAAGCCCAGCGTTACGCTCAGCGTGGGGTCGAGTATGCTCTCGCTGCTCTTCTCGCTCGTGTTCCTTGCCGGTTTGGTGGCTTCCTTCAGCCGGCACGACGGCGTGCTGTTCTGGTTGTGGTTCGGCGTGAAGTTTGCGGCCTACTGCGTGGGCATGCTGTTGGTTATACCCCGTCTGGCACGCTGGTTTCTGCGGCGATACAGCGATGCCGTGATGCAGTTTATCTTTGTCCTGTCCATGCTCTTCATGAGTGCGGCCCTGTCGCAGGCGGTGGGCATCGAGGGCGTGTTCGGTGCGTTCTTTGCCGGACTCATCCTGGGCAGGTATATACCCCATGTGTCACCGCTCATGAACCGCCTCGAGTTTATAGGCAACGCCCTCTTTATCCCTTATTTCCTCATAGGCGTGGGCATGCTCATCAATGTGGGACTGCTTTTCCAGGGCGGCCGCATCCTATTGGTGGTGTTCTGCATCGTGTTCTTCGGTACACTGGGTAAGGCTCTTGCCGCCTATGCCACGTGTTTCGGTTGCCGTCTGCCCTGGAGCTCGGGCCACATGATGTTCGGACTCACCTCTGCCCATGCCGCCGGAGCCATTGCCATGGTGATGGTGGGTATGCGCCTGGCGCTGGACGACGGCACCATTCTTGTGGGCGACGAGATGCTCAACGGTGTGGTCATCATGATACTCTGCTCGTGCATCATCTCCTCCATACTCACCGACTGGTCTTCGCGCAAGATTATCCTTCGCGACAAGCAGCTGCCCGGTGCGGAGGACGACCGCAAGGCCGATGACGAGAAGATACTCGTGCCTGTGCGCTATCCAGAGTATGCCGACAACCTCGTGAGCCTCGGCATGCTGATGCGCAACTCCCGGTTGAACCGCGGACTGGTGTGCCTCAATGTGGTGTACGACGACAAGGACATGCGCTACAACCAGGAGCAGGGACGCCGCCTGCTGGAGCATTGCTCGAAGGTGGCTGCTGCCGTCGATGTGCGTATGCAGACCCAGGTGCGTATCGCCGTGAATATCGCCAACGGCATCAAGCATGCCTTCAACGAGTTTCAGTGCTCGGAGATTATTCTTGGCATGCACATGCACCCGGAAGTGTCGCAGAAGTTTTGGGGCGAGTTTCACCAGAGTCTCTTCAATGGTCTGAGCCGACAAATCATCATGGCGCGCATCCGCCAGCCGCTCAACACGATACGCCGCATACAGGTGGCAGTGCCCTCCAGAGCCGAGTTCGAACCGGGCTTCTACAGGTGGCTCGAACGCTATGCACGACTGGCCGGCAACCTGGACTGCCGCATCGAGTTCCACGGGCGCGAGGAGACCCTGCAACTCATTGCCGAATTTGTGAAGAACCGCCATCACAAGGTGCGGGCCACCTATGTGGAGATGAAACACTGGAACGAGTTGCCCCAACTGGCTTCCGCCATAGCCGACGACCACCTCTTCGTTGTCATCACAGCGCGCAAGGGCACGGTATCGTACAAGACAGCCCTCGAACGCTTGCCCGAAGAGATAACGAAGTTCTTCTCTGGCATCAACCTCATGATCGTGTTCCCCGACCAGTACGGTGATGCTTCGGGCGATACGCTGACCTTTGCCGAGCCACAGCACCAGGAGGAAGTGAGCGCCTACGAAACCCTGAACCGGTGGATAAAGAAGAGGATAAGAAGGGCAACATAGGCAGAATGAATGTTTCTGAAAGTTTTTTTCTTGGAATCTTTGGTAAAAAAAAGCCTATAATTCAATGAATTTTATGTAAGTTTGCAAAATAGTAAGATTAACCACCGAATACTGACGATGAAATATTTAAAATTATTAGGACTTGTCTTGACCGTTTTTCTTAATGCCAACCCATTGGCAGCTCAAGATGTTAATGACGATTATTTCACCGTCGTCTATAACGATAGTACCATTAATCTGCCAACAAAGACAAGCAAAGGAAAACTAATTAGCAAATATAAACAGAATGGCGAAAAAGAACGTGCTGTAATGTGGGTTAACGGAATGTGTGATACGATAGTTAAAGATCAAGATAGAATAAATCTGTCCTTGCCGCAAAACTATAATACGATAATGATAGATTCCGTCAAATGGTATGCTCATTTTGAATGTACAGACAATCAAGAATATACATATTGTATCTCAGACCAATTGTCGCCTATCTTTGTGTGTCAGCCGCAAATGTTCAATTGCTATTTTTCTCGTTCATATCCACATTATTTAAAAGGGTTTGATTGGAAACGTCTGAAAGAAGTATATCCGTTTGGTAGCTATTTTTCATGTTACATATACACAACGAATAATGGAAAACCCAGTGTCGCGAGCCTTCGTACGGAAGATATAACATATGATGTTTTGCCACAAACTCCTGTATTGACAGTAGAAAAAGTATGGACTCCTATAGAAGGTGACGATGATTATCCGGTGGCTCAGATTCATGTGGATTCGGGAAATTTTGACGAAGGCTTAATTCTGGTAGAACAGTCAAGAGATCAATTGCCAGTTTATGTAGATACCTTGTTTACAACTATTTCTAATGATGGCTTTGTTGTTTCACTGGGGACTTGGAACAATGGAATTCTTTGTTGGGTAAGAAACCAGTATGGGCAGGCTGTTAGTGAAATCCTAAGATTTGATTCTTCGGATATTCAAAATAATATCTTAGCTTCAGATCTACTAACGTTAGATGCACGGCAACTAGTAGTAAAACCTCACGATGAAGCGAGACTATGGGTGTTTGATGCCACTGGTCGTTTGGAATCCAACATTTGTACAGATAAAAAAGTTTGTATTCCGCTTAAACCGGGAATACATTTGATAAAATGGTTGGACACTAAAAGCAACATGATAAACAAATATAAGATTTATATAAAATGACAGAAGGGATATATGTGATGTCAATATCTTGCAACAATACAAAAGTTTCCGAGATTAAATGGAAAAACAATTAGATATAAACATTTATGATAGATATCAAAGGTATAACGAAGAGTTTCGGCTCGCTGCAGGT
>CAVKZC010000014.1:0-26793 GCA_963660455.1 Sphaerochaetaceae bacterium
CATAAATCCATTTTTCAAAGTCTGTTTCACATTCTTCCGCTTCTTTTTTGAACAGCGGAAGGGACAAGTAGATGAATCGGAGTTTGCTGGATGCCGACTCACCAGTTTCCTTGTCTGCCAGTACAATGTCTGTCCTGAACTTCGAGAGTTCTTCCACCCTTGGTGTGTAGTTCATGAAACAGATAGTGTATACGGGCAGAAAACTATATGCTCCCTCTTTTTCCTTCTTGCTCCTTTCCACCTGTTCCAGTACACTTCTGCAGGCGTAGCAGATAGAGCGGTCCAGAAAGTGGGGTTGCCATTTGTTCTGCATTTCGACGATGAAGCGCTTCCCCGTGTCCGTTTCACAATACACGTCATAGATAATGCCGCGCTGGTCTTTGGTGGGTCCCAGGCGTTCCTTGTCCATGAAGGTTACGTTCTTCACCCTCACTTCATCTACCAGCAGGTCGTTAAGAAAACTTATCAGCAGTTCCTTGCTGAAGTCCTGCCCGAATAGGCGTTTGAAGCCCCAGTCGGTGAAAGGGTTGATGTACTTGCTCATGCGTTCAGTTTTTATCTTTCTGCAAAACTACACTTTTATTTCCACAATTCCAAACGTTTCTCCATAAAAGTGCATTGACAAACAAAAATCCCCATCGTCCGGAATGGGCGATGGGGATGGAATGTGTTGTTAGATTAAATATTCTATTTGATGATGGCCGTGCCGTTGAGGGTGAGTGTAAGGTCGTCAACGAGGACACTTCCGCCCGGTTTTTTCGAAACCATAATCACGATGCTGTATGTGCCGTCTGAAGGAATCTCAATGTCTTGTTCTACAAGCGTCCACGCTGTGTTAGTAATGTCATTGATGTAACCTGAGTATACGTAGTTTCCTACCGAACCATCTGTTACAGGAACAAACCCTGACTGTACAGATGCGCCCGTAGCACTTGCAGCCTTTACATAGTACTTGATTTTGTATGTGCCAGCTTTGAGTGTCATTTCCTTGTAGCCGAGACGTTTGTTGCTTGATGATGTTCCTGTTACCTCTACAGAATATTTTCCGCCATGGGCATCTGTACTCTGACTCAGTGTAGCGTTTCCTGCTGAGGAGGTTGTCTTCCAGTTGTTGGGCAAACCGTCTACCCATGTTTCGAAGTCTCCGTTTGCAGCCGAAGTGTCTCCTGAGTCGGGTGTAGTGTCTCCGCCTTCATCGCTTGTCTTGCCGTTTAAAGAGATAATTTTGCCTCCCGCGTTTGTCTCCGGGGTATTGCCCTTGTAGTTGATAAGTTTGGCGCATACTACCACTTCGTCGCCCACTTTAATCTGCGTGTTGCCTTCTTTCCATTTCTCTCCACCGAAGTAATAGGTGCGGAAAATATAGAACTTCGTGCTGTTCTCGTCGTCAGCAATGTAGAAAGATGCATTGCCGTAATTTGACGAGAAGGCATCTTCCACCTCTAGAATCTTACCCTTGATGTAAAACTCCTGTTCTGTAGCTGCGTCTGCTGTAAGTGCTTCAGCATACTTTTGTGCTGCCACGCTGTTGAATGGATCGGATGCCGTACCTGTACCTTTGGCTTCTCCTCCATCAGGATTGGTGTCGTCGCCCTCGCTGGTCTTTCCGTTCAGTGAGTAGAGCCATGCCTTGCCTTGTACGGTCTCGGGGGTATTGCCCGAGAAGTTGACAACCTTGCCGCAGAACACAACTTCATCGCCTATTTGAATTTCTTTGTCACCTGTCGTCCATTTCTTGTTGTCGAAATAATAGGCACGCCATATTTTGAATGTAGTGTTGTCATCCTCGTCAACGATAGTAACAGAAACGTTACCGTATTGCGTAGAGTACTGGCTCTCGATGCTCTTTACCTTACCCTTTACGTATACGTCCTTATCAGACTCGACACCGCTTTCCAGTGACTGGCAGTACTTGACGGCTGCTGCACAATTGTACGGGTCGGAAACAGTTCCTGTACCCTTGGCCTCGCTTGTGCCATCAGAATCGCCATCGTTGTTGTTGATGGTAGGTGTATTGTAAGGTGCAGGCACATCTTCGCAGCTGCAGAATGTGAAGGCCGCCATGGCCATGAATAGCAGTGAATAAATTGACTTTTTCATATTTGCTGTTCTTTTTGTTGTTCTTTGTTTGTTGTTCTAAAGGGGTGGAGTAGGGGTGCTTTCTCCTTTTTATTCGATGGAGTAGAGGAAGTTGCCGCTGTTGATCTCGGGTGTAGTGCCGTAGAGTGTCAGTGCGCCGCAGATGACAACCTTCTTGCCCGGTGCGAGTTTGCTCTTGGTCTCTTCGGTAAACTTGTCACCGCCCAAGTAGTAACCGCGGTAAACTGTGATGGTATTGCTGTCCTTGCCGTCCTCGGAGATGGTGTAGGTGGCATTGCCGTAGCTACCGGTGTCTACCGATGATACACTTACGACTACACCCTTGGTGTACACCTGCGAACTCTTGTAGGTTCCTGCATTGATGATGCTGAGAGCCTCCGACACGGTATAGGGCAACTGTGCTGTACCCTTGGCGCTTGTCACGTCGCTGGTCTTGCGAATGAGAATCTGCCATACGTTGTTGTAGCGTGTGAAGATACCCGTGATGTTCTGCGGAGTATCAGGCAGCGTGTTGTTGGCAAACTTGGCATACGCCGATGTGCGTACCACCAGGTTGCTGCTGCTGATGCCCGAAAGGGAGCGGTTCACGCAGTTGGCATTGTCCTTGTCGTTGCTGTCCGCATACACCTTCTTGCCGCCGTCAGCGAAGCTCACGCCCTCGATGGTCATCAGCTTGCCGCTGCAAGAGGCGAGGTAGTCGGCATCCTTTATCTTGCTCTCGTCGAAGGTCTCGGCCAGAGCCTCAGCCCTGGAGGCATCCGACTTGCCAATCACCTTGAAGTGCTTGTACCATGTGTAGCGGTCCATCTTTCCGATGGATGTCGTGCCCTTTGTACTGTTGGTGTAAACACCACCCAGTTCGGCCTGTTTGCCGTAGCCGCCGATGTAGAGGTCCTTGCAGTCTATGAGTATCTGCTGACCTACGGGCAGTTCGCCGGAGAGTCCGGCCTTGTTGATACACACCAGGATGGCGCCCGTCTCGTCCTGCAGGCTCACCTCGTTGTATAGGTTGCCGCCCTCGTCGTTGCCGGTTACGATACCGAGAATCTTGATGTCGTCCGTTATCTGAGTGTAGCTGCTGTTGTTGATGTTGGTGGCATATTTCTCTTTCAGCTGTGCGATGGTGATGACGTTAGTGGCTTCCAGCTCGTTGTTGCCAACGGCCGCACCCTTATAGTATTCCGTGCCGTCAGAATCGGCATAGCCGTCGCCCATACACGATGCCATCAGCAGGCAAGCGAATGCCATTGCTAAATATTTTAACTGTTTCATGTCTCTTTATACTTTAGAATCTGTAAGATACCTGGAACATACCGTTGGTACCGAATACATAGAACTTCTTGGGGTTGTTCGAGAATTTGTACACGCGGTCCTTGGTGGTATTGTCCTTGCTGATGGTGTAGTCGCTGCGGCTCTGCTCGTAACCGCCCGTCACGATGTGCTGGTTGTTGAGCAGGTTGGTGATGGTGAGGTTGAAGCTCAGGCTACCGTGCTTCAGGCGTATGTTCTTGCCTATGCTGGCATCTACCATCCATCCGCCGTGGCCCTTGGCCTGGTCGGTGTAACCGGGCAACAGCTCGTCGTCGGTGTTGAAGGCTCCGCGGTTGCGCAGAGTCTGCTCATAGCGGAAGCTGGGAGAGTATGACAGATAGATACGGTCGTACCAGTTGGCTGCCAAGTCAACGAACCATCCGCCCTGGTGGAAGTCGAGGGCGAGACTACCTGTGGTGAGTGGTGTGCCGCTCTCGCGCATGCCCTTTACGTATGCTACGTCCTGCTTGATGGCTGCCGAGGTGGAAACCATGTAGTTGACGTTTACATTGTTCAGGTTCTTTGCCTCGCTGTAGGCACCGATGGCCTTGAAGTTGAGGCAGGAAGCCAATTTGAAGTCGAGTCCCAGCTCCACGCCGTAGTATTCCTTCTCCAGTCCGGTCATGCTGACGTAGGTAAAGGAGTTCTGGTCATCGTCATAGAAGTTCTGCCACTCCGTGACGTGGTCCAGACGGCTGTAGTAGGCGTTGAGGTTAGCGTGCAGCCAACTGTTGCGGAACTGGTAGCTGAACTCGCTGCTCAGGATGTGCTCGTCGCCCAGATTGGTGACGTAGTCGTTGCACACCTCGGGCGATACGAATGCCGTGCTGGCCATAGGCGGACGCCACTCATAGCCCATACCAATCTGGAACACGTGGCCTCGGCCGGCATCCAGTGTGACGTTGCCTTTGAAGCCGCCCTCGCCGAAGCGTGCGATGCCACTGTGTCCGAACGAGTAGTCGGCAGCCATTCCGTTGCGCATGTAACCCACACGGCGCATGTTGGTCTGGCCCAGCTTACCGCTGATATTGGTGTGGAAACGTCCCATCTCTGCGCTGTACGAAGCCCAGAGCAGACCTTTCTGCACCTCCAGTTTGTAGTCGTAGCCGAATTTGTCGCCTTCATACACCAGTCTGCCCGTGTTGTTGGGACCTGCCGTGTTGAGGTCATACTGCAGGCGTGGGTCGTCCGAGGCGTAGGTGCTCATGGCGTATGTGTTGATGTTGTGGAAGAAGGAAGCACCCAGCAGGTCTTCCATAGTCTGGTAGTGGCGGTTGTTGTTCATGCCCAGTACCAGTCCACCATGCAGTGTAGAGCGCTTTGTAACCTGTGCCGTCAGCGTGGCAGCCATATTGAGCATCAGGTTGTCACTGTGCTTGGCCTGTATGTAGTAGAGTGCGTCGTTGCCGCTCTTCGATGCCTCGATGTTGGCATAGTAGAGGCGGTTCCAGTCTATCTGCCTGTTGGCCTTGCTTGCTGTCCAGTAGTTGTATGAGTTCTGCCAGCTCTGCAGAGCCGACTCGTTGTTGCCCACGGCTGTGGGGTCCCAGATGTTGAAGTAGCTGCTTGGCAGATTCTTCCAGTAGTCGGGCTGTGGGTTCTCCGAGTTGGCATAGTTCAGCTTTGTACTTTTGTACATGGAGTACTTGCCGAAAACGGTTGTGGTGAGCTTCATCTTCTCGTTGATGTTCCAGTCCCATGTGGCAACTGCCGAAGGAGCGAAGTCGTTCACTACGCGCGAGTTGCGCTTGTGGCCGTTGTAGTAGCCCCAGTAGGGGTTGTAGTAACGGTCGTTGGCAAGCCAGTACACCTCGTCGGTAGAACTGCCTTGTGCAGCGCGCTCGGTGGGGTTGCCCCATGTAGAGAAACTCAGCGAGTGTCCGTTATTCCATTTCTTCTGTACGCCGAAGAAGTAGGAGAGCGAATTGTAGAAGGTGCCTTCCACGTATCCGCGGTTGGCCCAGCGGTATGTCACGCCTGCAGAGATGGCCCATCCCTTGTTGTTGAATCCGCTGTTGTATGTGTACATGCCGCGCAGTGTGTAGTTGCGGTTGGCTGCAGCCACAGAGGCGTAGTGGCCAGTCTGCATGCTTCCTGCACGGAAGTCGTAGTTGTTGCTTCCTGCCATGCCGGTCATGGAGTAGCTGTTGCCTTCAAAGGGGAGGGCAAAGTCTACGTTGCGCGAGAATCGGTTCAGACCGCCGATGTTCGAGAAGCGGAACTGACCGCTTTCCATGTCGTTCATCGGGGCACCGTTGACGTAGACATCGTTGTACTTCTGGTTGAAAGCACGGTAACGGTAACGCACGGGCGAGAACAGGTAACCTGCCTCCGATGCAAATACGTTGCTGTTAGAATTGAGGATGGTGACGTTCTGGGACATGTCGTCATCCTCACCCAACTGTGCTTCGGTGAAAGTGAAAGCGTTCTCGTCCAGTCCCTGCGCTACCTTCTGCTCCGTGTTCTGGGCAAAGGCAAGCGGACTGTAGCAGAACGCAATCATTGCTAATTTAACCTTTTGTTGCATAGTTTGTAGTTTTGTTACTAATAATATGGTGTGCAAAGTAACTAAAAAAAAACTAAAATAGAAAGCATTTCGTTTGAAAATTTCATTACGTGCGAATATTTATTCGTATTGTTACAATTATTTAGGATTAAATCGTTAATTTTGCAGCTAACAAGGTTGCTTGTCTCCCTAAAGTTACGCGCCCCTATAATATAATAAGGTGTAAGATAATAAAAACTATAACAACGTATGAAAAGACATTTGCTACTTTTGGCAGTTCTGTTGCTTGCCGGCCTGACTGCCTCAGCCCAGAAGAAGTTTGCAGCCTATGCCGTGGGCTTCTACAACCAGGAGAACCTCTTCGACACGTGCCACGACGAAGGCAAGAACGACTATGAGTACCTTCCTGCCAAGGGATGGAACGGCATGAAGTACACCAACAAGTTGCGCAACATGGCCAAGGTGCTTGCCGACATGGGAACGGACAAGTTGCCCAAGGTGGGGTGTGCTTTCATCGGCATGGCAGAGGTAGAGAACCACAAGGTGCTCGATGCACTCATCGAACAGGAACCGCTCAAGGCGCGCGGCATGAAATATTGCCACATAGAGGGTCCCGACCGTCGCGGCATAGACTGTGCCCTGCTCTACAATCCAGCCCTCTTCACCGTTACCAATGTGAAACTGGTGCCCTACGTGCAGGAGAAGGCCAAGGACAGTACCTTCTTTACACGTGGCTTCCTCACCGTTCGCGGTCAACTGGCTGGCGAGGATGTGGCTGTCATCGTGTGCCACTGGCCCAGCCGCTTCTCATCTTCCTTCTACCGTGAGTCGGGCGCACGCCAAACCAAGGCGGTGAAGGACAGTTTGCTGCGCCTGAACAAGGACATGAAGGTGTTTGTGATGGGCGACATGAACGACGACCCAACCAACAAGAGTATGCACGAGGTGTTGCAGGCCAAGCCTGAGATAAGCGAGGTGGGGGCTGACGACATGTATAACCCCTGGTACAACATCCTGACCAAGGAAGGCAAGGGCACGCTCTTCTACAACGGCAGTTGGAACCTCTTCGACCAGATTGTAGTAACGCCCAACCTGCTCAACAGGGATGCCAAGCACAAGGACTACTCTACCCTGAAGTACTTTGCCCACCAGGTGTTCCGTCGTGACTACCTTATACAACAGGATGGACAGTATAAGGGCGCTCCATTGCGTACCCAGGCAGGAGGACGCTGGCTCAACGGATACAGTGACCACCTGCCAGTAGTGATGTACCTCGTCAAGGAGGTAAAATAATATATGGAAATGGAGATTCATCCTTTCGAACCGTGGTTGCCGGAGAACGCTCGGCTGTTGATGCTCGGTACCTTTCCGCCGGCACCCAAAAGGTGGAGCATGCCGTGGTATTATCCCAATTACCAGAACGACATGTGGCGCATCTTCGGGCTCATCTATTTCGGAGACAAGATGCATTTCGTCGACGAGGAACACAAGACCTATCGACTGGAAAGCATCAAGGCGTTTCTTCTGGAAAAAGGAGTGGCACTCTTCGACACGGCGCAAAAGGTGATTCGTACCAAGAATACGGCCAGCGACAAATATCTGCAGATAGTGGAGCCGTCCGACCTTGACGGTATGTTGCGCGCACTGCCGGAATGCAAGGCGGTCCTTACTGCAGGGCAGTTGGCTACCAAGGTCTTTACCGGACATTACGGCATTACGGAAACACCGCCTATGGGTGGATACGTGGAGTTTTCCTTCGAAGGACGCACGCTACGCCTCTACCGCATGCCGAGCAGCAGCCGCGCCTATCCGCTGGCAATTGAGAAAAAAGCTGAATACTACAAACGGATGTTCGACGAGGTGCTTCTCTAACTCTTCTAATCATACGGATTTCTCTAATTTCTCTAACATCACTAATTTATCATATTCCCAAACTTCATAAAAAATGGACAAAGACAAGATTACAATCATAGGTATTGCCGGAGGAACAGGCTCGGGCAAGACCACCGTAGTGAAGAAAATAGTGGAGGCACTTCCACCGCATTATGTGGCTGTGGTACCCCTCGACTCCTATTATAACGATACGAGTCACATGACCGATGAGGAGCGCCACTCCATCAACTTTGACCATCCCGATGCCTTCGACTGGAAACTGCTGCACAAGCAGTTGGCCGACCTGCGCAACGGCATTGCCATAGAACAGCCCACATACAGTTATCTGAAGTGCAACCGCGAGAAGGAGACTATCCATGTGGAGCCGAAGCCCGTCATCATCATAGAGGGTATCATGACGCTGCTCAACAAAAAACTGCGCGACCTCATGGACCTGAAGGTGTTTGTGGATGCAGACCCCGACGAGCGCCTCATCCGTAACATACAGCGCGACACCATTGACCGCGGGCGCACCGTCTCCATGGTGGTGGAGCGTTACTTGTCTGTGCTGAAGCCCATGCATGAGCAGTTCATCGAACCCACCAAGCGCTATGCTGACATCATTATTCCGCAGGGCGGAGAGAATGTCAAGGGTATCGGTATTCTCTGCCGTTATGTGGAGGGACTGGTCAAGGACATTCAGTAAGCGTGTTTTTGAAAAAACAAAGCCGAGAAACAACAACGGGGGTGTGGCGTAAGCCGCACCCCCGTTGTTTATAGAGATTTATTTTACCGTTACTTTTTTCTTTCCTATGATGTAGACACCTTTGGGCAGTGAACTGCTGTCTGTGCCAACGTACCTTCCGTCGATGGTGAAGATGCGCTTGTCGGTGGAATTGGCCGTTTCGGTGTTTGTCTCGGCATGGTCGATGCCGGCAGTGGAGTCTTCGAGGTAGTCGAAGGTGATGATGCCGTTTGTCTCCTTGATGTTGTAGAGAAGGTTTGACATGGTAACGCTTACCGTATCCTTGTCTACCACTCCCTTGTTCAGCGTAACCTCCGTCAGACTCGTTACTTCCTGCTTTCCGGGGAACGGGTCACCGTAGTGGCTCTGGATGTATTCTGTAGATGTATATTTATATTTTTTCTCATCGTCACCCGCCAGATAGCCGTTAATGATTACTCCGTCGGCAGGAAGAATCGTTACGTTCGGAGAGCCGGGTGTGTTGTTCAGCTTCCTGTTCAGGTTTACTTCCCCTTCATAGTCTATGCGGTGAATGAGCAGTCCGTGGTAGGGGTATCCTTTCCACCATCCTGCATTCGTTTTCTGTATGTTCTGCAGCAACAGGTACTGTATGCTGTCGGGAGCCATGATCTTGTATACCTTCTTCTCTTCAAAGTACGGTTTCATCGTTATCTGACGGGCTTTGTCGTCGAGTGTCTCGATCCCCATGTTCCATTCCATCACGCTTGTCTCCCATGGCGAATAGGCTGTAGGCAAGTAACCGTCTTGCATGTATTCACCGGCGTCCATGAGGTCCCAGTATTCTGGAGTCTGGTTGTTTACATATGCCGAAGAACTGGTGGCATAGAGGTCGGGAATGCCGAGGCAGTGGGTAAACTCGTGGCAGAACACACCAATGCCCGTGATGTATTTGTCATCGCTTCCGCTGGGGGAAGGGTTCAACTCGCCGGTCATGGTGCATCGTTGGATAGTCAGTCCGTCTTCTATGTAGAGTGCATTGTTGAGCGTCTTGGCCCAGATGGTGTTCGCATCACCGCCGTTGTTCTCACTTAGTCCCGCATAGACAAAGTAGATGAGGTCTGGTTGTCCGTTGCCGTCTTGGTCATAGTCTTTGAAGTTGACACCCAGTTCCGACTGTGCCTTTTGGCAGGCTTCCTTTATCATATCGGTGTAATTAATATCAGTGACATTGTCTTTGTTTTGCCCGTAATAAGCATAGTCTTTGCTGAGTGTCACCACGCCCGCCACGTCAAACTGGGGAGTGTATGCCCCGTCGCTCATGGCCTTGAAGTATTCCTTTACGCTGCCGTAGTTGGTGCCTTGGTAGTAGTCGGTTAGTGCTGCGGGGGCTTCAGTGCCGCTTTCTGCATTGAAGAAATAGTCGAACACCGTCTTGGGGTCATTCGATGTGAATTTCATGTCTTCGAACTGTACCAGGATGACAAGCGCCTTGGGACTGTCAGTGTGGGGGAAGTATTTCGGACCGGTACTGATAGTGGAAGCGTTGGCCTTGGCCAGTGCCGTCCACTCCTCGCTGGCTGTGCTGAGAAATTTAGCCTTGTCCTGCAGGGTGACTGCTTTCCGCTCCGTAGCACTGCGCTGGGCGGAGTTGTGCGCCAACTGTGGTGTGGCTTTCAGCGTGCCATCTGTCTCCACCTGTGCCACGTAGTAATACTTGCCCACGGGCACAAGCAGGGTACCGTCCTCGGCGGTAGTCCAATGGAAGTTCTCGTCGCCGTGCCTATAGATGGTAAGTGCAGTGCCGTCGCTCTGCACGACAGTAATAGGCTTCGGGTTTGCCTTGGCAGCGAAAGCGCCTGCCGCCCCCATAAGGGTCAAGGCTGTAGTCAGTAATAGTTTTTTCATCTGTAATAATATTGTCCTTTCTTCTGTGTTTGGTGTCCGAACTCGATGGCATGGTGGGGGCAGTGGTGGTAACAACTGAAGCAGGTAAGACAGTCAGGCAGATGTTTCCATGTGGGATATTTTCCCTTGCCACCGTCAATGTCGTGTACGGGGCAGACATTGGCACAGATGCCGCACTTCACGCACTTGTCCTGGGTGACGTGAAACCGCTTGTCCGTGATGAGTACATGCTCGAAGAAACCGCCCACTACCTTTGTCATCATCCATGGCCAAAATCCTTTTTTCAGTTGGGAAATATTTTTTTTGCAGTTAGCTATTTCCATGGCGATGCTGTCCAGCTCGTCCGCAGCCTTGTCTTTTTTCCGTTTCTCCCTCTCTTGGGTGTCCACGTCCATGAAGGGCAGTCCCACATACGATTCGGGCATGATGAGCGAATAGGCCGAAGCTACCTTCTTTATCCCCATGACTGCAAGGGAAGCATTGGCGGCAATGGCGCTGTCAAGGTTCTCTATGGTGAGGCCGATGCTGTCGCCGGCTGTGCATACTGCGTAGGCAAATGTGCCGTGAGGCTGTGCTTCGTCCTGCTGTTGCTCTTGGCTCCGCTTTATCTGTAGTCTGCCGATAAAGTCTCTGACAAGGCGTGGAACCCTCCATCCATGTACGGGGAAGATGAACCCCAGGCGCTCGTCTGGTTCCAGCACGAAGGTGCGTGTGGTCGTCAGCCCCTGTTGCTTCATCGTCCTCATCTCTTCGGCGATGTCTACAAGGCGGTCGTGCGTGGCTGAGGCCACCTTGAAGGCAGCCCACCGTGTGTTGCCTGTACCTGAGAAGTAGAATATCATGACCTTATGTTCCTCTCGTTCCCGGATGGGCTTCTTATTTCTTTGTGCTCACTTCTGTCATCGTGCCCTCTATACAGAGGCGTGTCATCTCTGGGGTGCCGTTGCTGCGCACGGTGATGCTCTTCTTGAAGTGGCCGGGCCATGTACCCTTGCTGTTGTAGGTAACGAGAATCTCGCCCTTCTCGCCCGGGGCGATGGGCTGCTTGGTGTACTTGGGGATGGTGCATCCGCAACTGGCAATGGCCTGGTTGATGATGAGGGGCTTGTCGCCCACGTTGGTGAAGGTGAATGCCACCTTGTGTGTGGTCTCCGTTTCGGGGAATGAACCAAAGTTGTGGTTTACCTTGTCAAACTTGATTTGGGCCTGTGCACATGCAGTGGCCGTGATGGCCACGAGCAGGGTCAGTGCCATTATGATTCTTTTCATGTCGTTTTTGTTTTTGTGTTGACTTTCTGATGTTCCGGGCTATTGCCCTTGTTTATTTCGATGCAAAATTACGCATAAAGTTTATTAATGATGTGCTTTTTACATTATTTTAGTTACGTAAGTCCTCCATTGTGGAGATATTTCTTGAGAAACTGCCCTGTAAGGCTTTCTTTGCAGGCAGCCACCTCCTCGGGTGTGCCTGCTGTAACGAGGTTGCCGCCCTTGTTGCCGCCCTCGGGTCCGAGGTCGATGATGTAGTCGGCACACTTGATAACGTCGAGGTTGTGCTCTATCACCAGTATGGAGTGTCCTCTTTCTATGAGGGCGTCGAAGGCACGAAGCAACCGCTTGATGTCGTGGAAATGGAGACCGGTGGTAGGCTCGTCGAAGATGAAGAGGGTAGGCTCGTGCGTCTCTCTGCCGATGAAGTAGGCCAATTTTACGCGTTGGCTCTCTCCGCCGGAGAGTGTGCTCGAGTTCTGCCCCAACTTGATGTAGCCCAGTCCTACCTGCTGCAGTGGCAATAGGCGGTTGACGATGGCGCGACAGTTGTCGAAGTCATCCTTGTGCAACTGCAGTTTCTCGTTGCTGAAAAACTCGATGGCTTCGCTTACCGTCATGTCGAGTACCTCGCTGATGTTCTTGCCGCCATACGTCACCTCCAGGATGTCGTGCTTGAAGCGCTTGCCTTTGCACGCCTCGCACTGCAGCACGAGGTCGGCCATAAACTGCATCTCGATGGTAACGTATCCGGCACCCTTGCACTCCTCGCACCTTCCGCCCTCGGCATTGAAGGAGAAGAACTGCGGTGTGAAGCCCATCTGTCGGGCCAGTGGCTGGGCGGCATAGAGCGAGCGGATGGCATCGTATGCCTTCAGGTAGGTGGCTGGGTTGGAGCGTGTGCTCTTGCCGATGGGGTTCTGGTCTACAAACTCCACGTGGCTGATACTCTTCAGGTCGCCCCCTATGGAACTGTACTCACCCGGTGTGTCGGCCACAAGGTCGAGTTGGCGGCGCAGGGCAGGGTAGAGAATGCCCTTTACCAGTGACGACTTGCCCGAACCGGACACACCCGTCACGACGGTGAAGACGTTGAGCGGTATGCGCACATCGATGCCCCGCAGGTTGTTCATCCTTGCACCTTTTATCTCTATGAACCTGTTCCAGGCGCGGTGACTTGCCGGGCATTCTATCTCTTCGCGATGCGAAAGGTACTGTATGGTGTGGCTTTCCGGATATTTGGCGGCGAGTGCCTCCTGCTGTTTGCTGTCGGTGGTGGCAAACTCGGTGGCTGGTCCGGCATATACCAGTTTTCCTCCCAGTCGGCCTGCATCGGGTCCTATGTCTATGAGATAGTCGGCAGCTCGCATGATTTCCTCGTCATGCTCCACCACTACCACCGTGTTGCCCATCTGCTGCAGTTCGCGCAGCACCTTGATGAGTCTGTCGGTGTCGCGGCTGTGCAGTCCTATGCTTGGCTCGTCGAGGATGTAGATGCTACCTACGAGCGACGAGCCGAGACTGGTAGTAAGGTTGATGCGCTGGCTTTCACCTCCCGAGAGCGAATTGGACAGGCGCCCCAGGGTGAGGTAGCCCAGTCCCACGTCGAGAAGAAACTGCAGCCGGTGGGTTATTTCCGTCAACAACCGTTTGCCCACTTCCCTTTCGTGGTCGGTCAGTTGTAGCTTGTCAAACCATTCTGCCAATTGGGTGACAGGCATATCCACGAGTTGGGTAATGTCCTTGTCGCCCACCTTTACGTATGTGGCTTCCTTCTTCAGTCGCGAACCGTGGCAGTCCGGACAAACCGTCTTGCCTCTGAAGCGGCTCATCATGACGCGGTACTGTATCTTGTACTGGTTCTCCTTCACCATCTGGAAGAAGGCATCGATGCTTACCTGGTCGTACTTGTCCCTGCTCTTCTCGCAGGGCAGACCATGCCACAGCCAGTCTTTCTCCTTCTGTGTCAACTCGTAGTAGGGCTTAAAGATAGGGAAGTTGTATGGCTCTGCCCTTCTGATGAACTCCTTGAGCCACATCCCCATCTTCTCCCCTCGCCAGCACACTACACACCCGTCGTACACGCTCATCGACGTGTCGGGGATGACGAGCTTCTCGTCTATGCCGATAACACTGCCGAAACCCTCACACGTGGGGCATGCCCCGAGGGGCGAGTTGAAGGCGAACATGTTGTCGGACGGTTCCTCGAAGGTCATGCCGTCTGCCTCGAAACGGGTGGAGAAATCGTAAGTGATGTTGCTGGGCATGAACACGAGTCTGCAGGTGCCGTCGCCCTCATAGAATGCCGTCTCTGCCGAGTCGGTGAGTCGGCTCACGGCGTCCTTCTCCTCGCTTACCGATGCACGGTCTATGACGAGGAAGATTTCCTTCCCCTCTTCGTGCAGAGCGTCTTTCAGTTGTTGGCCTTCCATTTGCAGCAGAGCCTGGTTGGCTGGTTGTTCCATAAAGTCGTCGATGCGCACAAACTCGCCGTGCTGCATGATGCGCGCATAGCCCTGCTGCATGTACATGGTGAGTGTGGTGTCCAGCTTTCTGCCGTCTGCCACATGCAGTGGGGCGAGGATGCAGAACTTGGTGCCCGGTGAATACTGTCGGGTGCAGGCAATGATGTCTTCCGTGGTGTGCCGTTTTACCTCCTGTCCGCTGATGGGCGAGATGGTCTTGCCTATGCGGGCAAAGAGGAGTCTCAGGTATTCGTATATCTCGGTGCTGGTACCCACGGTGGAACGCGGGTTGCGCGCTATCACTTTCTGTTCGATGGCGATGGCGGGGGGCAGACCTTTAATGAAGTCACATTCCGGTTTGCCCATGCGTCCGAGGAACTGGCGTGCGTAGCTGGAGAGCGACTCCACATACCGACGCTGTCCTTCGGCATAGAGTGTGTCGAAGGCCAGTGACGACTTGCCCGATCCGGAGACGCCTGTCACCGCCACAAACTTGCCCTGCGGTATCTTGACGTCGATGTTCTTGAGGTTGTTGGCTCTGGCGCCTTTTATCTCTATGTATTTCTCTTTAGCCATTTTTTTCTTTTTTACCCTTTTCCCTGTTTAAAATGCCTTTTTTACCCTTTTACTTTTTTACCTTTATTCGTGGTGGTAAGGCTCGCCCTTGATGATGGTGCATGCCCGGTAGAGGGCCTCGGTGAAGATAAGTCTGACCATCTGGTGGGAGAACGTCATCCGGGAGAGCGAGAGCATCTCGTCGGCCCTGTTGTATACGGCATCGGAGAAACCGTAGGGGCCTCCTATCACGAATACCAGTCGGCGTGCCGTAGCCTGCTTGCGCTCCAGCCACTGGGCCAGTTCTATGCTGCGCGGCTCCTTGCCCCGTTCGTCCATCAGCACCACCGTGTCCGACGGCTGCAACAGGCGCAGTATCATCTCTCCCTCCCGTTCCTTCTGCTGTTCCTGACTGAGGCTTTTGGTGTTCTTCAGCTCGGGGATGGTGGTAATGCCGAAGGGCATATAGTGGGCTATGCGGCCTGCATAGTCGTCGATACCGGCCTGGAAGTGTTTGTCGGTGGTTTTCCCCACCAGTATGAGTTCTGTCTTCATCGCATTTGTTTTGTTGGAAAAAGGATGCCTATTTGTCGCTAACAATATGCAAAGATAGGCAAAAAACGGGGAGATAACAAAAAAAACAGTCAAAAGCTACCAATATTCACTCATTTTTTTATACATTTGCATCCATGAAGTTCTCCGCATCCATGGGCATCTTCTGTCAAAGCTAACCCAATATCTGAAAAATATCTCAACATGAACCCTCATACCGTCATCATCCGATACTCGTTGTCGGCTCTTTGTGGAGTGGTGCCGCTTGCCGTTTCGGCGCAGCGCGTAGAACCAGTGTCTTTCGTTTCCTTCGACTCGTTGACCGTGCCCAATGCTGCTAAGATAGTAGAGTCTGACTTTACCAAGAAAGGTGTGCTGAACAGTGCTCTGGATGCCTTGAGTGGCAAGGCAGCAGGTGTCAACGTGACGAGTGACGGCTCGGACCGCATCGCCATGCTCAACTCAGTGCGTGTGCGCGGTACTACCTCCATCATGGGTGGCAACGACCCGTTGGTTATCATCGACGGCGTTACGAGCGACGTTTCTGCTCTTGCCTCCATCTATCCTGCCGACATCGAGAGCTTCACCGTTCTGAAGAATGCCTCAGAGACTGCCAAGTATGGCTCGCGCGGAGCATCGGGCGTCATCCAGGTCAAGACAAAGAAAGGCACGGGCAAGGGATTCCAGATTTCCTACGACGGCAGTTTCGGTGTGGAGGCGATGTACAAGAGCCTGGAAATGCTCAGTGCCGCCGAGTATGCTGCAGCTGTGCACGAGAGGGGACTGGACTACTACGACAAGGGGTACGACACCGACTTCCATAAAGCCATTACCCGTACAGGCATCCTGCAGAACCACTATCTGGCCTTCAGCGGCGGTAACCCGCAGTCCAATTACCGGGCTTCGTTCGGCTACATAGGCAACAACAGCATCATACGCAGCAAGGGGTACAGCAACCTTGTGGCCAAGATAGACGTGGAGCAAAAGGCATTCGACGACCGTCTGAAGGGCGATTTCGGTGTGTTTGGCTCGACGTACAAGAACAACGGTATCTATGATGCGCAGTCTCTTTTCTACTCTGTTGATGCAATGAACCCTACCTGCCCTTATGACGGGCAAGACGGTGAATGGCAGAAGAACAGCGATGCCTCGCAGATAGGTGCTCCCGGTGCCTTGATTCAGATGGACGATGACACGAAGAACATGAACTTCAATGCGCATCTGCGACTTACCTATGACATCATCAACCGCAAGACCACCGACGGCAAGAGCCACTATCTGGGCATTTCGGCTTTCGGTTCTTACAGTTATTCGTCCAACGAGAACGACCAGTTCTTCCCTACCTGGACATGGTCGCACGGCCGCGTGTACCGTGGCGAGACCAAGACACAGGAGTGGCTCGGCAATGTGACGGCCGACTATCTGCAGTCGTGGAACATCCATACGCTGAAAGCCATGGTGGGCGTAGAATACCAGAAGGAAACCAAGTCCTCCTTCTGGACTACGGCCAGCGGTATCACCACCAACAATATGGGGTACGACAACCTCGGAGCCGCTTCCTCGCGCCTTTATGGCGAGACGGACAGTTACCGGCAAGACCCGGCACTGGCTTCGGTCATGGGGAGTGCCGACTATACGCTGCTCGACCGCTATACGCTGTCGCTGTCGCTGCGCGGTGACGGTTCGTCCATGGTGGGTGAGGACCATACGTGGGGCTTCTTTCCGTCGGTGTCCTTGGAATGGGACATGAAGAAGGAGGCGTGGCTCAGACCGCTGCATGCCGTCTCCATGCTCAAGTTGCGTACCGGATATGGACGTACGGGCAATCTTGGCGGCATCTCCTCTTATGCCACACTCAATACCGTGCGGCAGAACGGCATCGTGTCTGTGGGCAGCTCGCCTACCGTCACCCTCGGCAAGTTGCGCAACAACAACCCTGACCTGAAGTGGGAGACACGCTCTACGTGGAACATCGGGGCAGACCTCGGGTTCTGGGATGACCGCATCGTGCTTACGGCAGAGTACTACTACTCCAAGACGACGGACATGCTCTATGCCTACGATGTGCCCGTGCCCTCCTTTGCCTACGACAAGTTGCTGGCCAACATAGGCTCCATGTACAACAAGGGTCTGGAACTGGGCCTCTCCGTCAGTCCCATCAGACACAAGGACATGGACCTGAACATCAATGTCAACCTGGCTTGGCAGAAGAACAAACTCCTCTCCCTTAGCGGTGAGTATGCAGGCATGCAGATGTCGGCTGCCGAAGTGACGGCGATGGGGGCTGTGACAGGTGCAGGTCAGCACGGCGGCAACAACAATGTGGTGTACCAGATAGTGGGGCAGCCCCTCGGGGTGTTCTATCTGCCCCACTGCAAAGGACTCGTCGAGGACGGCAACGGACATTACCGATACGACCTCGAAGACCTGGACGGCAACGGTACGGTGGATCTCAGTGACGGTGGCGACCGCTACATTGCAGGACAGGCTACGCCCAAGGTGACTCTTGGCTCCAACATCAGTTTCCGCTACCGCGACTGGTACCTGTCGCTGCAGGTGAACGGTGCCTTCGGCCACAAGATATTCAATGGTACAGGACTGGCCTACACCAACATGTCGAGCTTCCCCGACTATAATGTGCTGAAAGGTGCTCCCGAGAAAAACATCGTGGACCAGAATGTCTCCGACTACTGGTTGGAGAAGGGTGACTACGTCAACTTCGAATACCTTACACTTGGCTATACTGTCCCGCTCAGTGGCAAGGGACTCGTGCAGTCGCTGCGCATAGCTGCCAGCATCAGCAACCTCGGTACCATTACCTCGTACAGCGGACTCACCCCCATGATAAACAGTTATGTGGTGAACGGCACACTGGGCATAGACGACAAGCGCACCTATCCCCTCTACCGCACCTATTCCATAGGCCTTAGCATTCAGTTCTAAAGGTCTTGACATCCAGTTCTAATCCCATTTGAATCTTCATCGTATGAAACGACTTACAGCAAAACTCCTCATAGCCCTTGCGGCAACACTGCCTCTTGTCTCGTGCCTCGACGAACATCCGCGCGACCAGGTGGACGAGAACGAAATCTACAACTCGGCTTCCAGCATCTATGTCAATGCCGTGGCCACCTTATATAATTATATAGGCGGCTCGGAAGAGAGTGAAGGCCTGCAGGGTACCTGCCGTGGCATATACGACTACAACACGCTTACCACCGACGAGGCCATCATCCCCATACGCGGAGGCGACTGGTATGACGGTGGCTACTGGAACGCCTTGTACCAGCACAAGTGGAGCAAGGACGACGAACCGCTCTACAATACGTGGAAGTATCTCTTCCGTAGCATTGTGCTCTGCAACAACTCGCTTGATGTCATCCAGAAACATGCTGCCGTCCTTACAGCCGATCAGTTGAATGACTACCGCAACGAGGTGCGGGCTGTGCGTGCCCTGTTCTATTATTACGCCATGGACATGTTCGGACGCATCCCCCTTGTCGTTTCCGAGACAGAACAGCAGGCCAATCCCCAGTTGCAGAAGGCACAGGCAGAACGCAGCGAGGTGTTCCATTTTGTCTATGATGAACTGCTGCAGGTAGTACCCGATCTTACCGAGGAGCACAGCAACAACGAGGGCGATTACTACGGGCGCATGACGGCCCCCGTAGTTTATTTCCTGCTGGCCAAGTTGGCGCTTAATGCGGAAATATATACTTACGACAACTGGGCAAATGGTTATGACAACCGCCCGGACGGCAAGCTCATCTATCTGAATACGGATGACGGCAAAAGCCGCAATGCGTGGGAGACATGCATCTACTATTGTGAACGACTGAAGGAAGCAGGATACAAGTTGGAGTCAGACTATGGATTCAACTTCTCTATCCACAACGAGACTTCCGCCGAGAACATCTTTACCATTCCCATGGACAAGAACTTCTATTCGGCAGAGTTCCACTACCTCTTCCGCTCGCTGCATTATGTGCACGCTGCTGCCCTGGGGCGCGGTGGCGAGAACGGTACCTGTGCTACACGCTCCACGATGTGGGCCAACCACTACGGGGAGGACAATCAGGACAACCGCTGTAGCTACAATTTTGAAGTTGGCCCTGTGACGGTAGACGGAAAGGATGTTAAGCTCGACAACGGGGAGACGCTGGCCTACCTGCCTTTCGCCGTCGAGCAGAACTTGACCAACAGTCCTTACATCAAGACGGCTGGGGCACGCATGAAAAAGTACCAGACCGACCGCAATGCCTATATGGATGGCAAGTTGCAGAGCAACGACATCGTACTCTTCCGTTATGCGGATGCCCTGCTCATGGAGGCTGAGGCCAAGGCGCGCAACGGACAGGACGGGTCGGCCGAACTCAATGCCGTGCGCGGTCGTGTACACATGCCGGACAGGGAGGCTACCCTTGACAATATATTGGAGGAGCGCCTCCTCGAACTCGTATGGGAGGGATGGCGCAGGCAGGACCTTGTGCGTTTCGGCAAGTTCACGGACTCCTACGACATTCGTGAACCTATACAGGGTGAGGAGTCGGGCTATACCACAGTGTTCCCCATCCCGCACAAGTGTATCTACCTCAATCCTGCTCTGGAACAAAATGCGGGATATTAGCAAAGAAATCGACTATAAGGTTGGGAATAATGATAATAGAAATTTCGCTAATCAGCGATTTATCCAATTTTCGATTACAATTCCCTTTATCTTGCCAAGATGCTTGATGTTTTCTGTGGCTAATACGTAGTTATGCGCTAGTGCAGTTGCACCTATCATCAAGTCAAAATCATCTATGGGAGTACCAGCTTTGCGAAGTTTGGATTTCTCAAGTGCATAAATGGGGATAACATCATCTATTCCCACGATGTTTATATTGTCGCAAAAAGTATTTAAAACTTTCAAATTGTGCTCTATCTCTTCACCTCCGTTCACAATGCCAAAATAAAGTTCAGCATAGGTTAAGATTGATATGTGGCAATTATGAAGGCCAATATCATGGAGATGCTGACGAACGCCATATTTTCCGCGAAACATAAAGGCGCAAATGTTTGTGTCCAGCAGATATTGCTTCATTCGCTTAATATTTTTAAGAGGTCACTGTCATTTTTGTTTATGCGACAGGCATAAATGTCGTTCACCATTGTGTCTGCATCCCGTTTGTCAATCCACTGTCCGCAAACTGCATCAAGAATAGCGTCTGTGTGGTCGTCCGCCTTTTCTGTTCTTGGTGCAGCCGTAAAATCGAACAAACCAACCAATCTACGTTTAACTTCATTCAGCAAAGCCATATTGTCTATTGCAAGAATATCTCTTGCCAACAAGATTTTTTCTCCATTTAAAGTAGCAGCATTCATAGTCGCTTATTTATTTTAAGTTATTTGTTTTGCCTATTATTATGCACTTGCAAAAATAAGCAAAGTACCTGAAAACGCAAAGGGTTTTATAATTTTTCTTAGTGTTTTTCTCAAAATGTAGCCTGAACTAATAAGATACTTACGTTGGCTAACGCAGATACTTGCATAAAAAAGGGGATGTGCCATGCTTGGCGCATCCCCGTATTTGTAGATTGTAAAAGTTCTCTTTAGTAGAACTTGAAATAGTTGCGTGCGTTGTTGTATGAGATATCCTCTACCATGCGTGAAAGGCTCTCCATGTCAGCAGGCAGCAAGCCACGCTCCACGTCGTTGCCGAGCAGGTTGCAGAGCAGACGGCGGAAATACTCGTGGCGAGGATAGCTCAAGAACGAACGTGAGTCGGTGAGCATACCTACGAAGCGGCTCAGCAAGCCCAATACAGAGAGTGCGTTCATTTGGCGTGTCATACCGTCGAGCTGGTCGTTGAACCACCAGCCTGAACCGAACTGGATCTTGCCTGGGCAAGAACCGTCCTGGAAGTTGCCGAGCATGGTAGCGATTACCTCGTTGGCGCATGGATTCAAGGTGTAGAGGATAGTGCGTGTCAACTTGCCTTCTACGTTCAGCTCGTTGAGGAAGTGGCTCATGGCCTTGGCTGTGGTAAACTCGCCGATAGAGTCGAAACCGGTGTCAGCACCCAGCTTGTCGTACATCAGTGTGTTGTTGTCGCGGATGGCACCATAGTGGTACTGCTGTGTCCAGTCGGCAGCGTAGTCCATCTCTGCACAAACTTTCAGGAAAGCGTGCTTGTACTGGCGTATCTCTACGTCAGAAAGCTGCTGGCCGCGCATGGCCTTGGCGAAGATAGTCTCTATCTGCGAGTCGGTGTAAGCCTCGTCGTAGAATTCCTCGATACCATGGTCGCTGAGCTTACAGCCATTTTCGGTAAAGAAGTCGTGGCGCTTCTGCAGAGCATCTACAGCATCCTTAAAGGTGGTAACGGTAACACCGGCCACTTCGCCCAACTTGTTCATGTACTCGGCAAACTCTGGTTTCTCGATGTTCATGGCCTTGTCAGGACGCCATGCTGGAATCATCTTAATCTCGAAGCCGCTCTCGCGTGTCTGCTTGTGGAAGCGCAGGTCATCGATGGGGTCGTCTGTTGTGCAGACACACTCCACATTGTAGCGGCGCATAAATCCACGTGCTGTATATTCGGGCTGCTGCAGTTTCTCGTTACACTCGTCGAATATCTCGCGAGCGGTCTTGGGGCTGAGCTGCTTCTCAATGCCGAAGGCGGTCTTCAGCTCCAGGTGTGTCCAGTGGTACAGAGGGTTACGGAAGGTATAAGGTACGGTCTCGGCCCATTTCTCAAACTTCTCCCAGTCGCTGGTGTCGGTACCTGTGCAGAAACGCTCGTCTACACCGTTGGTACGCATGGCACGCCACTTGTAGTGGTCACCGCCAAGCCACAACTCGGTAATGCTCTTGAACTTGTGGTCGTTGGCTACCATCTCGGGGATGAGGTGGCAGTGATAGTCGATGATAGGCATCTTGGCCGCATGGTCGTGGAACAACTCCTGCGCTGTCTTGGTGTCAAGCAGGAAGTTTTCATCCATAAATTGTTTCATAATTGTAATTTAGCTTTTAAATATTGTTGTTGTTCTATTCATTTGCAAATATACATTTTTTTCCTCAATAAGTCCTCCCTTCACCCTTTATTTTTGCATTATTTCACTCAAACGATTACGAAGGGGGTGTTAAAGTATGGATTTTTAGAACACGTCTATTACGTCTGCTACTTGCGAGAAGTGGGTGATACGCCTGAGGCGCGGATGGTTGTATTCGTCTGCCTGCTCGTGTGCCCATGTGATGTGAAAGGGGATGTGCACGGCTGCTGCCCCTATCTGCAGTGCCGGGGCGATGTCGCTCTTGAAGCTGTTGCCCACCATGACGAGTTCCGAAGGGCGTATCCCCATCTTTTCGCAGAGGCGGCGGTAGGCATCGGGTGTCTTGTCGCTGACGATGTCCACCAGGTCGAAGTAGCGGTGCAGACCAGAGCGCCAGAGTTTGTTCTCCTGGTCTTTTAGTTCGCCTTTGGTGAAGACGGCCATGTGGTAGCGCCCTTCCCTGGCCTCGTAAAGGCGCTGCAGTGTCTGCTCCACTTCGGGCAGGGGCGTGGCTTCCAGATGGAGCAGGCTTTTGCCCAATTGTACTATTTCGCCTATCACGGTGGCCGGCACCTGACCGTGGCTCACCTTGACTGCGTTTTCCACCAGCGAGATGGTAAACGCCTTGCAACCGTAGCCCAGGTCTTCCATGTTGTCTGTCTCTGTGTCAAAGAGTGCTGCTGAAATCTCTTCCTCGCTGCCATAGTCGGCAAGGAGGTTGCAGTATTCGTGCTCCACGTCTTCGAAATGGTTTTGCAGTGCCCAGAGCGTGTCGTCCGCATCGAAGGCGATGGCTCGTATGTTGTTTATTTTCTCCATGAATGTTATCGGGTTGTTTTGTTTGGGTTGTTTTCCGTTCTTTGCCGGTTGTATGCCATGATGATGCCCACTACCGTGGAGTAGCTCTTCCGGCCGCCTTCCACCTTGTTGCCGCGCAGGTACCATTCGTAGATAATGTCCTGTGCATAGTCTATGGCCTTGTTGCGCTTGGCTTGCCAGTAGAGGCGGTCGTGACGCAGCATCTGTCTTATCTCGGGGCGCAGGTGCCCGACGAATGCGTCACACTCCTTTTCGCCCAGTAGGAAGTACACATTATTTATAATATGTGGCAGGATGTTGTAGTATCCGCTGAAACGTATCTTCTTGTCGGCAGAGGCTGTGCAGATGATATAGGCATAGAAGTTGGCCTCGCCTTCGTTGGCGATGCCCAGCCAGTGTGAGAATTCGTGGGCATAGGTAAAGGGATAGTTGTGGGGCAGCACATCGGCATTGAGGGTGAACTCGCAGAAGAACGGTCCCATACTGCCCGTTACACTGGCCATGCTGCTGAGCCGTGAGAAGACCATGGTCTTGACTCTGGGGTGTGCGATGAAAGGGGTGTTGATGCCCATGGCATTGTGGTCGAGCAGACGGTAGGCTTCCGGCACATACTGTGCTACGGCTTCCTTGTCTTTCTCTTTTTCTTTATATTCCTCTTCGCCTTTTCCTTCTTCCTCTTTTTTGTTTTCTCCATCCGAAAGCCCTGCAGCTGTATAGGAGGCGTTGGTGCTGTCGGCATACGCATAGGCAAACGTGCGGAATTTGTCTTCCGACACTTCGGCGGGAGTCATGTGCATGCGCCGGTAGATGTTCTGCTGCGAATAGGAGAGTCCCCATGCCGCATAAAACCAAACGTATACCCACAACAGGTATTCTGCCACAGGCAACAGGGCTTTGCGCCATGTGGCGTGGCGGTGGAATCTCTTGTAAAGGGGGTAGACAATGACACTCACAATGCTTGCGGCTATAAACAGGTCGCCTACGGCAAAGGGGAAAAGGCCGGACATGGACGAGAGTATATGCCCAATGTGCGGATAGACGTGGCGTACATACATGTCACCCCATCCCGTGACAGTACGGCACAGTGTCACGGCCACCAACAGCAATGCCAACAGGCAATGCCGTTTCTTGATGGAACGTATGGCGTGTAGTAGGGTAGCTGTCCGTTTATTCATACTGCAAAAGTACACAAAAAATGCGAAACGCTTGGCTGTTGACGGGAAAATCATTACTTTTGCATTGAAATAAAAACAAGTGTTATGTTGATAGATTTTGAAAAGATTGAGGAAGCCCATATATTGGATTTTAAGGGCGGAAAGGGTAAACTCGATACCCGCAACTATGTAGACGACAAGGTGAAAATCATGTATTCCACATTGCGTCCGGGAGCTACCACCGGTCTGCATACCCATGAGGGGAATTGCGAGGTGGTGTATGTGGTGAGCGGTACGGCCACGTTCCATTATGACGGAGCGGTGGAGGAAGTGCGTGCCGGACAGGTGCACTACTGTCCCATGAACCACTCCCACTACATGGAGAACCTTACCGACCATGACCTTGTCTATCTTGCCATCGTGCCCGAACACCATTAATCGAAATGAGCGAACAGAATATCCTTTCTCCTGTAGAGCAGGCCATCCACGATGACCTGCACGGTTATCTTGTCTCTATAGACCGGGTGGACAAGCATTTTCCCGTAGCTCCCGACATCGAGGACCTGTGGCCCAAGATAGGGGAGAGCTATCTGCCCGACGGGACAAGAGAGTTTGCCTCTTATCCCACGGTGGCTCTTGGGTGGATTATGTTTGTTGGTATGGCTGTGGCGCGTTACTGGGACGATGACTGGGAGGTGTATGGCCGTGTGCCATGTCTGTACACTTACCTGCGCGACCGCATCGACTTCGACCACATGGATGATTATATCTGCGAGCGGGTGTTGATGCTCGATGCCGAACAGAAGCGCAAACTCACCGCCCTTGTGGCTGAGTGTGCTTCGCGTACCTACAACCTGTTGTGCCATCAGCACATAGAACCGGGCACTCCCGAGGCTTTCCGTGCCTTTGTGGCTGCCTTGCACCAGATGTACATAATGGGAGCTGCCGTCGAACTCAAGACACTGGGTTACCACATGCAGAAACTTTGAGGAGAATCCTAAACTAAGTTATTTTTTATCATCACTAAAAGGTGAGAATATAAAAAAGAAGAGGGTGTGATTTGTGTCACACCCTCTTTTTAATGTCATTTGAAAATCGATTAGAGGTTGAGGCTCTTCTTGATGGCTTCTATCTTCTCTTCTGCAGCCTTGGTGCAACGGGCGTAGCAACCGGCACACTTGAAGGAAGGATCCTTCACCTCGATGTAGAACTTGATCTTAGGCTCTGTACCTGAAGGACGTACACTCACCTTGGTGTTGTCGTCGCAGAACCACTGCAGCACGTTGCTGGTGGTAGGCATGTCGAGCTTCTCTACACTGCCGTCGGCGTGCTTGGCCTCCAGTGTCTGGTAGTCCTTCCATGTCACGATCTTGCTGCCGCCCAACTCCTTGGGAGGATTGGCACGGAAGTCGGCCATCATCTGCTTGATTTCGTCGGCACCTGTCTTGCCGGGGCGTACCACGTTCACGGTGAACTCCTTGCTGAAGCCGTAGTCAGCGTAGATCTGCATCAAGAGGTCGTAGAGTGTCTTGCCCTGGTCCTTGGCCCATGCGGCAATCTCGCAGATGAGGCAGATAGAGGCTGGAGCGTCCTTGTCGCGTACCTTGTCGTATGGCAGGAAGCCGAAGCTCTCCTCACCACCGCCGATATAGTCCTGCTTGCCCTCGCTGATGGCTATCTCGCGGGCAATCCACTTGAAACCAGTGTAGCAGTCACGAAGCTCCACATTGTTCTTCTTGGCTATCTCGGCGATAACCTCTGTTGTCACGATGGTCTTCACGAGGAAGTCTGTTGGCTTGAGCTTGCCGAGCTTCTTCTTGTTCTCGATGATGTAGTAGCAGAACATCATGGCGGTCTGGTTACCGTTGATGATCATCCACTCTCCCTTGTCGTCGCGGCAAACGATGGCGAGGCGGTCAGCATCAGGGTCGGTAGCCACTACGAGGTCGGCATTGAGCTTTGTACCGAGCTTCATACCGAGGGTCATGGCTTCTGCATTCTCGGGGTTAGGAGAGACAACAGTGGGGAAGTTGCCGTCCACCACCATCTGCTCGGGCACCACGTTGATGTTCTGGAAGCCCCATGAGCGGAGGCAGAGAGGCACGATGACGCGGCCTGTGCCGTGCATGGCAGAGTAAACGATGTTGAGGTCTTTCTGACGGTTGATGACATCCTGGTCGATCATGGCAGAGTGAACGGCAGTCATGTAGTCGTAGTCCATCTCGCCACCGATAATCTTGATCAAGTCCCAGTTGGCCTCAAACTTCACCTGGTCGATAGTTACCTTGTTCACCTCGTCGATGATGCCCGTGTCGTGGGGAGCCAATACCTGTGCACCGTCCTCCCAGTAAGCCTTGTAGCCGTTGTATTCCTTGGGGTTGTGCGAAGCCGTTACGTTCACACCTGCCTTGGCGCCGAGCTGGCGGATGGCGAAGGAAATCTCTGGTGTAGGACGGAGGCTCTCGAAGAGGTAAGCCTTGATGCCGTTTGCAGAGAAGATGGCTGCAACAGTCTCGGCGAAGAGGCGTGAGTTGTTGCGGCAGTC
>CAVKZC010000015.1:0-25446 GCA_963660455.1 Sphaerochaetaceae bacterium
CGGCAGGACCTCAAAGCTTCAGTGTGGAACGGAGCCTTCTGTTCGGACGAAAGCCTCAACAATGTAATATACCATCTCAGGAAATCATTCGAAAGAGATGCTTCCATCCATGTGGATACCATACGTGGCGAAGGATTCAGAATGTGGCAGGACGTAAATACTGAAATGCCTATCTTTGAAGGGTTACCGCCTAGCAGATAACTTTATTACAGAAGATGGGGGGGGCGGGAAACGAAGCATCGGGTGAATCATTCACCCAATGCCTCTTTCATGATCTTCTCAAACTCTGCCTTTTCCATGGAACCTTCCTCTTTAGAAGGTTTACCCTTCATCGGGAGGAAGTAGAAGGTGGGCCAGGCCTCCACTCCGAAATGACCCGCAAGTTCCTCTTCCTTATCCGTATCAACCTTATAGAAATCTATCTTGCCTGCATACTCCTTGGCAAGCTCGTCCAATATGGGTTCCATTTCCTTGCAATGGGGGCACCACGTAGCGTAGAAATCGACGACAGCAGGACGTGAGCCTTTGTATACCCACTCGTTAGGATGCGCTTCGTAGTCCATCAACTTTTCCTTGAAGCCGGCGGTAGTGAGTTCCTTCACCTCGCCCACCGCCTGGGGAGAGGTAGAGTTGTCAACATCAGGGCAGTCGCTCGAACAAGCTGTCCACGCCAAGGGCATTGCCAAGGCCAACAAAATCATGATTTTTCGTTTCATATCTTGAACAATCTAAGAGTTTCCCTTTGTCTGCATCCTGTACATTTGCAAGCAAAACTGCCTGCATCGTTATCCCTTTGTAGGAAACAGAATAAAAAAAATCCCTGCAGCCCAAATTAATGGGCCACAGGGAAACACCCCTTGGTGGGCGCTGAGGGATTCGAACCCCCGACCCTCTGCTTGTAAGGCAGACGCTCTAAACCAACTGAGCTAAGCGCCCTTACTTCTTGTAAGCGTGTGCAAAGGTAGTGACTTTTTTCGGTTCCACCAAATATTTTCCCAACTTTTTTCAATTTTATTTGAAAAAAGCACGAAAAAGGGCGCACCACCAATGGTACGCCCTTCGTCTATGTAATGAAAAATATGTCTTACGGAAGTAGGTTACTCAATAACCTGTACAGTAGCACGACGGTTGAATGAGATAGGCGACATGTCGTCTACACCACCCTTGCCGACAGTCTCGATGTTGTTACGGTTAACACCCATCTTGACGAGTTCACCGGCAACAGTCTCAGCACGGCCGAGAGAGAGCTTCTGGTTGATTTCCTCGTTACCGGTAGCCTTGTCAGCATAACCGCTTACGAGCAACTTGGAGTTGTTGTCGATAGCATACTTGGCAAGAGCCTTCACATTGACGAGGTCATACTGTGAAGCAACGTTTGTCTTGTTGATGTCGAAGAATACAGATACCGGAGTGGTAACGAACTCCTTGACAGCAGCAGGAGTCTCGACGGGCTTCTGGTTCTCAAGCAGGTTCTTCAGACGGTCGTTCTCTGCGTTGGCGTCGTTCAACTTAGCGTTGAGGGCGTCAAGCTCTGACTGATGGAGAGCGTTGATAGCATCCACATCGGGCACCTTGTCCCATGTAGACTTGCCGAGGTTGAAGGTAAGACCAAGCTCAGCATAAACGTTGTTGTCGTGAGAGTCCCAACCACGGTTGGCCATAGTATAGTTGAAGCCACCGTCGATATCACCTTCCTGACGGTTCCAGCCTGCCTCAACATATACGTTGAGCTTCTTGGAAACCTTCCATGAAGACTGCAGACCTACGCTCAGACCCATAGTGTACCAGTTGTATGTCATAGAGCGGCCGATGCCACCACCGATGAACGGGATGAGGTTCCACACGCGGTTCTCATTGTAACCATAGAAGAGGTTGCTGAGGTTGAACATCACGTGCTCGTTCAGAATCCAGTACTTGTTCTTAGTACCGACTTCCCCTGTTTCATCATTGTAAACTGTCTTGCCCCAGATGCCCTGGAACTTGGTGCGGAGACCGATACCAGGAGTAAACCACTTACCTACGCCTACAGAGAAACCTGCATTGGAACGGTTCTTCCAGAACGGGCTCTTGTTGAGTCCATGGCAGTGCTCCTCGCCTGAATACCAAGCGTTCCAGTCTACACCAGCCTGAACAAACCAATTACTCCAGAATGAATTTGTAGCAACACTGTACTTCTGAGCAGGTGTTGCATCCTGAGCGAAAGCTCCCATTGTGATGCCGGCAAAAGCCAACACAGCCAATAACTTTTTCATACTTTTAAAATTTACTTATGCAATATATCTTCATTGTTTTTAACAAATCATCGGCAAAGTTAATACTTTTTTTTGACTCTCGTCTACTTTTCCCTTAAAAAATATGTTTTTTATGCTAAAAGTCAACATTTTGCACAAATATCACGGAAATCTACCCCAACATCTGTTCTATCTGCTGCTGAGGAATGATACAGAGCACCGACTTGCCGTCGGGGGCATAGTTGACGTTCTGACAAGAGAAGAGGTTGTTGACCAGCGTCTCCATTTCCTCATTGCTTAACACCTGCCCGTAAGGTATGGCAGCCGCCCTGGCCAGCGAATGGGCAAGCGACCGCTTGATTTCATCTACAGAAGACACGCCCTCGGTCTTGGCGTCCGCCACCATGTCCTGCACCAGCATGACGGGGTTGATGCCGTCAAGGTCAGCGGGTATGGCATTGATGGCATAGCTGCCCCGGCCAAGGTCGTCGAGTTCGAAGCCCAGTTCGGTGAACTGCGGCTGCAACTTCTTCACAAGCACATCGTCAGACATGGGAAACTGCACCACCTCAGGAAAGAGGACTTTCTGTGCTTTACCTTCGTGTGCAGTCATCTGTGCCAGATAACGCTCGTAGAGAACGCGGCAGTGAGCACGAACCTGGTCGATAACCATCAGTCCCGACTTCACAGACGTGAGGATGTACCTGCCCTTGTACTGGTAATGGGCAGGCGACCTGTCGGACACGACAGGCGACTGCGGGGGAGCTGCCTCAGCAGGAGCCGTGGTCTCCACATCGGCAAAGAGTTCCTGTTCCACCTCGGCAGGTTGCTCGTCGAGTCCGTCGTAGAGTCGTTCCCACTGCGCATCGACCTTGGGTGCTGCTGAAGGGGCAGTAGACTTGAATGGATTGTAATGCGGATTGACGGCTATCCTGGGAGCAGTGGCGTGGAATGTGGTTTCCGAATTGAATACAGGAATGTCCGGTTTGTCTTCCGTATCAAAGTCAATGGTAGGCACGTCATTGAACACACCCAGAGACTCCTTGACAGAAGCCATGAGAATCTGCCAGATGGCCTGCTCGTTCTCGAACTTTATCTCGGTTTTGGTGGGATGGATGTTGACATCGATGTCACCGGGCGACACGGTAAAGTAGATGAAGTAGGGCACCTGTTCGCCTTGAGGTACGAGGCGTTCGAAGGCCGTCATCACCGCCTTGTTGAAGTAAGGGTGCTTCATGTAGCGGCCGTTAACGAAGAAATACTGGTGTGCTCCTTTCTTGCGTGCCGACTCGGGTTTGCCCACAAAGCCGTCAATCTTGCACATCATGGTGTCAACCTTCACAGGCAGGAGGTCCTGATTGATACGCTTGCCGAATACATCGATGATACGCTGGCGCAGGTTGCCGGCCCGGAGATTGAACATCTCGGTACCGTTGCTCTGCAGCGTGAAGGTTATCTGCGGATATACCAACACGATACGTTCGAAGGCTGTCAGGATATTGTTCAGTTCGGTGGTGTTCGACTTCAAGAACTTGCGCCTTGCCGGAACATTGTAGAAGAGGTTGTTGATGGAGAAGTTGCTACCCACAGGACAGGAGCAGGGTTCCTGTCCCTCGACACTGGAGCCTGAGATGGTGAGCAGTGTACCCACCTCGTCCGTTTCCTGCCTTGTCTTGAGCACCACCTGTGCTACGGCAGCAATAGAGGCAAGCGCCTCGCCCCGGAAGCCCATGGTATGCAGGGCGAACAGGTCGTCGGCATGGCGTATCTTGGATGTAGCATGACGTTCAAAGGACAGGCGGGCATCCGTCTCGGACATGCCCTTGCCATTGTCTATAACCTGAATGCTGGTACGTCCGGCATCGACCACCACCACGTCTATGCGCGTGGCACCGGCATCGACAGCATTCTCCACCAGTTCCTTGATGACAGAAGCCGGGCGTTGGATTACTTCGCCTGCCGCTATCTGGTTAGCCACCGAGTCGGGCAGCAATTGTATGATATCACTCATTACTATGTCTTATTATCCTAAAGAAAAAAGTATTATCAGAAGCACAAGCAGCACCAGCAGTACTACGGTGCGCTGATGACGTCGGGCATGCAGTGCTGCATGGAAATCGATATTCGGTCTATTGCCATACCGGCTCGTATAGTGGAAGCGTCTTGGCTTCTTCTGCTGAAACAAAAGCATTTTTCTACACCTTATTATATATAGGCGGCATCACTCCGTGGCACTTGGCACCCCGACTTTCTTTTCTACACCGTGGTGGGCAGGGTTCTCCGGATGTTTCCCGGTATCAAGCACTGGAGTTTCCGTCTTGTGTTCGACATCCGTTTGGGGTTGCTCCTGCTCTTTTTTAGCAAGCACCTGCAAGGGAGCTGAATGGCGTTTTACGCTTTTCAGTTCTTTGTCCTTGCCCTTGCCACGCCACACAAAGATGTCGTTCTTGTCCTTGGGGCGTATATCCTCAAACCAGGCAAAGTTGGGCAGTTTGTATTTGTCGGGCGGTATCTGCGTCATAGGGTACATCACACTGGTGAACTTATTGGTCCAAATGTGGTCTAACTGCCGTTGGGGGGTCATGTACATCCTCATTGTGTCAGTCTCCAGGAAGTTGAGTCCCATCAGTGTGGTATCCTTGTCGTCCACCGGATAATAAACCGTCTGCACATTGCCTATAGACTCAGCCAATTTGATCTGTCCATGGTCGAAATAGGCTTTCATCTCCTTGGACGTTATCTGGTTGTAGTGGGTACTGTCCGACAGTAGTTCTACCGACAGAGCCTGTCCCACAACGTGAGCCAACCGGATGGTAGAGTCGTTCATGTATGCATGGATTACCTCGCCCAGGAGTTGCCGGTTGCCGTTCCAAACGATAGGATCCTTGTACATGGTCATGCAGGAGTCCTGCGAGTTGTATACGAGCGAGTCGCACACCCCCTGCACATCGGTACGGTAGGCACGCACCTTGTGAAAGGCATGTACCTTGCGGTAAACCGAGTCGGTGTTGATATTGAAGGTATAGATCTTCATGGTGTCGGAGTGCATCCACAGCGTGTCCTTCTGCGAATAGTCCATGGCCACTGGGTTACGGGTAGCAAAGCCGTAGCCTGTCTTTTCGTTGTAACGGAGGTAATTGCTGCGAAGCGAATTCTTGCCCTTCTTGTCGATGTATACAACATTGCCAAAGCCTTCACTGTCGCCGTCCTTCACATAGTAGAGGCTATCGCCCGTGATGGACTTGTCCTTATCGGTGAGCGTAGAACGCCCGTAGAGCTGTGCCTTCTTGGTTCCCGTGTCATAATATCCGTCCTCGGTATCAACCACACTGCCCCCCGAGATGACTTTGGAAGGTCCCACCATGTGCGCCCGGGATGTAGGCACGTCATAATAGAGCGTATCGGTTGTGACAAGGTCTCGCCCGCTGCGCAGTTTGACATTATACACGAACTTGGCCTCACGTGTCTGGGTATGGTATTCGCCCCAGTCGGAGACGAGTTTGTCCTTTCCGTCTATCAGCGTTCCGCCGTCAAAGAAGTTGGCCATCTCGTAGAGGCGGTCGTAGTCGAGGCTGTCGGTCTTGAGCACCTGCCTACGATGGCGAAGCACCACATTCTGCCTCGCCCTCATCATCTGCATCTGCCCGTCATACTCAGCACGGTCGCACACAAGCGACAGGGTGTCGCCCTGTGTGTAATGCACATGTCCGAAAGCACGCACCGAGTTGGATGCCTGGTAGAAATAGGCGCTGTCGCACGTAAGATGTCCACCCTGATGAAGGAAAGACACCTTCCCTTTCACTATCTGCGCATCGGGAACGGGGCCATACATGTCGTAACGCAACTCGTCGGCATGGAGCAGATAAACCCTTTCTCCCTGTTGGCGCTTGGCGGTATTTTTCTTCTTGGCGGGCTGTACGGCCTGTACCAGACAAAGTCCAAAGAGGCATAGAACCAGCAAGATGCCGATTCTATGCCCACCAAAAAATCTTGTTATGTTTTTGTCCAAGAACATTATTTTACCCATCCTTGGTATTCAAATTTGCAGTTCTTATAACGGTCGTTCATGCGCACATACGTAGTCTTGATCTTGTTGACCACCCAGTCGTGAAGTGTCTTCTCGCGTTCCTTGGACAGCACAACATCCTGCATAACCTGGAAGTCTTCGGTGATAGTGGCGCGGTGTCCCTCTACCCTACTTACCAACTTGACCAGGGCACACACCGTCTTGCCACGACTGTTGATCATCTGGAACGGCTGTGACACCTCGCCCACCTTCATGGTATCGATGACACGTGCAACCTCGGTAGGGAGGTCCTTCATCTGGAACTTGGATGTACGCACACCCGTCTGTGAGGTATTCGCCATCAAACCACGGTTGTTTTTCGTATCCTTGTCGTCGGACAGAACAGACACGGCAGCCTCGAAGGCGAACTTGCCGCCACGGATGTCATTGCCAATAGAGTCGAGGCGACTGAGCGCCTTATCGATAGACTCCTGTGAGACAACTGGCTTGCGGAGTATATGGCGCACCTTTATCTTGTCACCGCGCTTGTCTATGAGTTGGATGATATGATAACCAAACTCCGACTCCACAATCTTGGAAATTTTCTTGGGATCGGTGAGGTTGAAGGCAACATTGGCAAAAGCAGGGTCGAGCATACCACGTCCCACATAGTCCATCTCACCACCCATACGTGCAGAACCGGGGTCCTCGGAATAGAGACGCGCCAAGGTGGAGAAGGTCGTTTCTCCCTTGTTGACACGGTCGGTATAGTCGCGCAGTTCATCCTTCACCCTGTTGATTTCCTCAAGAGGAATCTTGGGTTGCTGGGTAAGGATCTCCACCTCTACCTCTGTAGGCACGAAGGGGATGCTGTCGGCAGGCAGCTCACTGAAGTAACGGCGCACCTGTGCAGGAGAAACCTTGATGTCTTTTACCAACTGTTCCTTCATTTTCTGGATAAGCTGGCGGTTCTTGAAGTCATCATGCATCTGCTGGCGCATCTGAGAAACAGACTGTTTGCGGTACTCCTCCAGTTTCTCGCGTGAACCTATCATGCTGATCCAATAGTTGATCTGCTCGTCGATGCCCGACATCACCTCAGACTCAGACACCTCGATACTGTCGATGGCAGCCTGATGGAGGAAAAGCTTCTGAACGGCAATCTGCTCGGGGATGCTGCAGTCAGGGTCACCGGAATAGGTAATGCCGTCAGCCTCACTCTGCAGGCGCGTAACCTCGACATCAGACTTCAGGATAGGCTCGTCGCCCACTACCCATATCACTTCGTCGACAACACTGCCCTCGTTAACCGTAGCGGGTTCCTCCGCCTTGGCCGAATCGGCAGAAGGCACATCATCGCCTGCAGCGACACTCCCCCACAGCGCAACCTTGTTTGCACGGACACCAATGCCTGCTACAAACATAAGGCATACTACGGCAAATGCAACTTTATTCTCTAATTTCATGTAATCTTTCTCTCGTTAGTTATGCTTGTTCACTGTGGCCAACACCTGTTTGTCGACTACCACAGGATATTTCTTTCTCAATGCTGCAACCCACTGCTTTTCCAACTCGTCCTGATAATCGCTTACCACCAATGACTTGACATCGGTGTAGTCTTCAGGATTCTTCTTCAGCACCTTGCCAAAGGTGGCATCTATAGGATAGTCTTTCATTGCCTTGACGGTCGTGTCCTTTCCGAACACCATCTTGTCTACCAAGGCATTGTCTCCCTTCTTGAAGAGACCCTTCTCCACACGGATGCGGATGACAGAGTCGTTGTTGAACGTAGTACGGAGAATGTCGGCCCACTGGGAGAACGGTTTGCCCTTGACACTCTTCTTCACTGCCTCTACATCGGCAGCATCCTTCACATGATAGGCTATACCCTTGAAACGAGGTTCCGCCCATGCAAAGCGTTTCTTGTTCTTGCGGAAATATTCCTCCTGCCCCTTCTCGTCTTTAGCAGCCTTGTCCCATACCTCGCGGTTGCTGATTTCATAGAGCAGCAGACCGTCGTGGTATTCGCGGATAAGATTCTTCAGGTCGCTGTCCTTGGCAGACAATTCCTCTGTTCGCTTGTCCAACAAACTCTCGCGTGTAGTACCGGCAGGCTGTTGCTTGACTAGCGTGTCGAGTTTTTGGTCGACAAGTTTCTCGCGGATTCCACGGGCATCTATATAACGAAGGATATTGGAACGCAACGAATCGTAGGGGTAGAAGTTCTGTACACCTTCTTTCTTGATGATGTGATAGCCATACTCGGTCATGATGGGCTTGCTCAGTTCACCCACCTTCATGGAGAACGCAGCCTCGTCAAAAGCCTTGACCGTCTGCCCCTTGACTATCCATGGCAGTTTACCGCCATTTACCGCCGTACCCTTGTCATCGGAAAGCCGCTTGGCAAGTTCGGCGAAGTCAGCCCCTTTCTTCAGGGCTGCATAGGTGGAGTCGGCACGCTGTTTCACCTTGGCCTGCTCTTCGGGTGTAGCCTTCTGCTTGAGCAGGAAAAGGATGTGCGACACGCGCACCATACCACCGCTGCCGTCTATACGCTGCCTTTCCGTCTCATAAAGACGATGCGCCTCCTGCTCCACATCCTGATCGGAAATAAAGGAGGGCCTTATCTGCTGGTCGCGGTAAGTGGTGAACTCTTTCTGGAAAGACTTCATCGTGTCAAGCCGTGCGTCAAGCGCAGCCTGCACCTTCAACTTATAGTTGACAAAGAGGTCAACATACTCGTCTACCGTTTTCTTGTCTATGACACCCTCCGAATTGTTCTTGTTGTATGAATATTCAAACTCAGAACGGGTGACAGGCTTCCCGGCAATGGTCATCACGACAGGATCTACCTGGGCAAAAGCGATGCTCCCGGAAAGGAGCATCGCTGCCAAAAGCGCATTTATCTTCATAAGTACATTTTAGGCGTGTATAATATTCCACGCATAATTAATCGTCTTTAGGCGGATTCCCGTTGATGAACTTGTAGAGAACCCGCCTTTATGTTATTTTTACTGTGGGCGACTGTAGTTAGGTGCCTCACTGGTAATGGTGATGTCGTGCGGATGACTCTCCAGCACACCAGCGTTGGTGATGCGTGCAAACTTGGCATCATGCAACTTTTCTACCGTAGCAGCACCGCAATATCCCATACCTGAGCGCAGACCACCGATAAGCTGGTAAATCACCTCCTGTACAGTTCCCTTGTAAGGCACACGACCGGCAATGCCCTCGGGCACAAGTTTCTTGACATCCTTCGTGTCGCTCTGGAAGTAGCGGTCCTTGGAACCGTTCTTCTGCTCCATTGCCTCCAGCGATCCCATGCCGCGATAGCTCTTGAACTTTCTTCCATTGAAGATGATGGTGTCGCCAGGACTTTCTTCCGTTCCTGCAACCAGAGAACCGATCATCACACAACTGCCACCGGCAGCCAATGCCTTGACAACATCACCCGAGTAGCGCAATCCGCCGTCAGCAATCAGAGGCACACCTGTACCCTTCAATGCCGAATATACGTCGTATACAGCACTCAACTGAGGAACACCTACACCGGCAACCACACGTGTGGTACAGATGGAACCAGGCCCGATACCTACCTTGACACCGTCAGCACCGTTCTCCACGAGATACTTGGCAGCTTCGCCTGTAGCGACATTACCCACAACGACATCCACACCGGGGAAGGCAGCCTTTACTTCATGAAGCTTGTCTACCACACCCTTGGAATGGCCGTGGGCGGTATCGATGACGATGGCGTCAGCACCGGCATCTACCAAAGCCTTGGCACGATCGAGCGTATCTACAGTAACACCCACACCGGCAGCCACACGAAGACGGCCCTTGCTGTCCTTGCATGCCATCGGCTTATCCTTGGCCTTGGTGATATCCTTATAGGTAATCAAACCGACAAGATGGTTGGCGTTGTCCACAACAGGGAGTTTCTCGATCTTGTTCTCCTGAAGAATCTGGGCGGCAGCCGTCAAGTCAGTCTGCTGATGGGTGGTTACAAGATTTTCGCTTGTCATCACCTCATCTATCTTCTTGTCGAGGCGACGCTCGAAACGAAGGTCACGGTTGGTGACAATGCCCACAAGATGGTTTTCGTCATCCACGACAGGGATGCCGCCGATATGATAATCGTGCATCATGTCGAGCGCATCCTGTACAGTACTGCCACGACGGATGGTAACGGGATCGTAGATCATACCGTTCTCGGCACGCTTCACAATGGCCACCTGGCGGGCCTGTTCCTCGATGGACATGTTCTTGTGAATGACACCGATACCACCTTCACGCGCTATGGCAATGGCCATGGATGCCTCCGTAACGGTATCCATTGCCGCTGTGACAAAGGGAACGTTCAGTTCGATGTTACGGGAAAACTTGGTTTTCAACTCTACCTCTTTGGGCAGCACCTCCGAATAAGCAGGGATAAGAAGGACATCGTCGTAAGTGAGTCCGTCCATTACAATTTTATCTGCAACAAATGATGACATATTGTAACCTTTAAAAATTTATTGCGTGCAAATTTAGCAATAATATTTTATATAGAGCCCCTTTTTTGTGATTTTCATTTGTTATTAATGCTATTTAACGTGATTAGTTGGCTTGTTCGGAAAGGAACTTGATTCTTACCAGCCTTATCTCATCGTCAGAATAGTCGCCGCCAAGCTCTCGCCGTGCGACATTTATGTCATCGGTATCGCTCTCCATGAAGTAGTCGTAGATGTCGTCCACATGTTCGTCGTCGATCACCTCTTCTATAAAGTAGTCTATATTCAGCTTCGTACCGCTGTACACTATAGCCTCTATCTCGTCGAGAAGCGCTTCGAAGTCCAGGCCTTTGGCTTCTGCAAGGTCGTCAAGCGCCACCTGGCGGTCTATGGCCTGGATAATGCTGACCTTCAGCACCGACTTCTTGGCCACTGTACGGACACGCATCTCTTCAGGACGCTCTATGCCCTTCTCCTCACAATAGGCCTTGATAAGTTTGCAGAACTCTGCCCCATAGCGTTTGGCCTTACCTACGCCTACACCCTGTATATTCTGCAGTTCCTGCATGTCTACAGGATACATCGTTGCCATCTGTTCGAGCGAGACATCCTGGAATATGACATAAGGCGGCAACTTGCATTTCTTGGACAGGCTAAGTCTCAAATCCTTGAGCATAGCAAACAGTTCGGGGTCAAGCGCCTCGAACACTTCCATACGCCCGGTCTCGGAGAAGTCGTCCTTGAACACCTTGTCTTCCACAATCAGGAAAGGAACCGGTTTCTTGATGTACTTGCGTCCGGCGGCAGTCAACTTCAGCAAGCCATAGCTCTCCACATCCTTCTTCAGGTAACCGGCGATGAGTGCTTGGCGTACAACAGGATTCCACAATTTGGAAGGCATATCCTCACCAGCCCCGAACTCCTCCAGGACATGATGCTTATGCGACACAATATCATCCGTAGCGCGGCCCTTCACAAAGTCAATGACATATTCCTGTCTAAAATTCTCCTTGAGCGCATTCACAGCCTTGAGCACTACCAACAGTTCGGCACTTGCCTCCACCTTGGTGGTAGGATGCAGACAGTTGTCACAGTTATGGCAGTTGTCCTGATTGTACTCTTCACCAAAGTAGTGGAGCAGCATCTTGCGTCTGCAAACGGAAGACTCGGCATAAGCGGCAGTCTCCTGCAGCAGTTGTCTGCCTATATCCTGTTCGGATACAGGCTTGCTCTCCATGAATTTCTCCAGTTTGCGCAAGTCTCTACGGGCATAAAAGGCAAGACAGACACCCTCACCGCCGTCGCGCCCAGCACGTCCCGTCTCCTGGTAATAGCCTTCCAGGCTCTTGGGAATATCGTAATGGATAACGAAACGGACGTCGGGTTTGTCTATACCCATACCGAAAGCTATGGTAGCGACGATGACGTCGATGCGTTCCATGAGGAAGTCGTCCTGTGTCTTGGAACGCGTATTGGAGTCGAGACCGGCATGATAAGGAGCGGCACTGATTTCATTAGCCTTTAGTACCTCGGCAAGTTCCTCCACCTTTTTTCTGGACAGACAATAAATGATGCCGCTCTTGCCAGGATGCTGACGGATAAACAGGATTATCTGCCTGTCTATATCGCTGTTTTTCTGGCGTACTTCATAATAAAGGTTGGGGCGGTTGAAGGAGCTTTTGAACTCCTTTGCATCCGGCATGCACAGGCTTTTCTTGATGTCGGTACGCACCTTGTCGGTAGCCGTTGCCGTGAGGGCAATCACCGGGGCAACGCCGATTTCATTGATAATAGGACGTATACGACGGTATTCCGGACGGAAGTCATGTCCCCACTCAGAGATACAATGGGCTTCATCGATGGCATAAAAAGAAATCTTTACCGTCTTCAGGAACTCAACATTTTCTTCCTTGGTCAGCGACTCAGGAGCCACATAGAGCAACTTGGTCTTTCCCGAGCGGATATCGCTCTTTACCAGTTCCACCGCCGTCTTGTTGAGAGAAGAATTCAGGTAGTGGGCCACACCGTCACTCTCGCTCAACCCATTGATGACATCCACCTGATTCTTCATCAAGGCTATCAACGGAGAGATAACGATGGCAGTACCGTCCATGATGAGAGACGGCAACTGATAGCAGAGGCTCTTGCCACCGCCTGTAGGCATCAGTACAAACGTATCGTTGCCATCCATCAGATTGCGGATGATAGCCTCCTGGTCACCCTTGAACGAATCGAAGCCGAAATGGTGCTTCAACTCCTGCGTCAGATTCACTTGTTTTGTCATACCTACCTGATTCTTTTTATCTATTACCGACTGCCGGAAACCTGCGGAAGCATTCCGCTCCCGCACCGCATAAAGCGGGAAGTTTCCTCGCCGGACATGCATTTTATGCAGACTTGAACTGCTGTTGCAGAGCTGTCTTTTCGAGCTGCTTCTTGGCGTAATCGAGCGTCACGGTAAATGTCTTTACTTTCTGTGACGGTATCTCGAACATGGCATCGTTCATCAGCGCCTCGACGATGGAACGGAGTCCACGTGCTCCCAGCTTATATTCCACAGCCTTGTCCACGATATAGTCGAGAGCCGCTTCGTCGAATTTGAGATCGATGCCGTCCATCTCCATCAACTTCATATACTGCTTGACGATAGAGTTCTTGGGTTCCACCAATATCTGGCGCAACGCTTCTCTGTCAAGTGGATTGAGATGAGTGAGCACCGGCAAACGTCCGATGATTTCGGGTATCAGACCAAAAGACTTCAGGTCTTGCGGCAAGATATACTTCATGAGGTCAGCCTTGTCTACCTTGGCAACATTCTGGACAGAGTTGTAACCTACCACATGCGTATTGAGTCGCTGGGCAATCTTACGCTCAATGCCGTCGAAAGCACCACCGCAGATAAAGAGGATGTTGCGGGTGTCTACATGCACATACTCCTGGTCGGGATGCTTGCGCCCGCCTTTTGGCGGTACGTTGACAACAGTACCCTCCAGCAGTTTGAGGAGTCCCTGCTGAACACCTTCACCACTCACGTCACGCGTTATGGAAGGATTGTCGCTCTTGCGCGCTATCTTGTCTATCTCATCGACAAAGACAATTCCTCTCTGGGCAGCATCCACATCGAAGTCGGCCACCTGCAGCAAGCGGCTCAGGATACTCTCTACGTCCTCGCCTACATAACCGGCTTCGGTAAACACGGTAGCGTCAACTATCGTAAAAGGCACCTCCAGCATCTTGGCTATGGTGCGTGCCAGAAGGGTCTTGCCCGTTCCAGTGCTGCCTACCATGATGATATTGCTCTTTTCTATCTCGACACCGTCATCGTCAACGGTTTGCTGCAGTCGCTTGTAATGATTGTACACAGCCACTGACAGGTAGCGCTTGGCATCATCCTGCCCGATGACATACTGGTCGAGCATCTCCTTGATTTCCTTTGGCTTGGGCAGGTGCTTTACTGAGAAATCCTTTCCTTTGGCCTGCGTCTGTTGAAGTACGCCAGAACTCTTCACAATCTCGTAAGCCTGCTGAACGCAGTCTGTGCAGATATTACCCGAAATGCCTGTTATCAGGAATTTGCAGTCGACCTCCGGTTTTCCGCAGAAATTACATACTTTCCTAGGCATTGTCTGATCCGTTGTTTATAAGTTTGTCCTTACGTTCCAGAACGGCATCAATCATACCGTACTCCTTCGCCTCTTCGGCTGTCATCCAGTAGTTGCGGTCACTGTCCTGCCATACCTTGTCGAAGGGTGTGTGCGAATGGTTGGAGATGATGGTATACAGCTCTTTCTTGAACTTCATGATTTCCTTGGCCTCGATTTCGATATCGGAAGCCTGTCCCTGCACACCTCCCAAAGGCTGGTGTATCATGACACGGCTGTGGGGAAGTGCCGAACGTTTGCCTTCCTGTCCCGAGACGAGGAGCACGGCACCCATAGATGCCGCCATACCGGTGCATATCGTAGCAACATCGCTCGAGATGAACTGCATGGTGTCATAGATGCCAAGGCCTGCAGTGACGCTACCGCCAGGACTATTGATGTATATGGAGATATCCTTGCCACTGTCGGTAGAATCGAGGTACAGCAGCTGCGCCTGAAGCGTATTGGCCGTATAGTCATCGATTTCCGTACCTAAGAAAATGATACGGTCCATCATAAGACGGGAAAATACATCCATCTGGGTAACATTCAGCTGGCGCTCCTCCAAGATGTATGGATTCAAGTAGCGAGCCTGCGCCTTCACCACGTCATCTATCACCATTCCGCTCATGCCGAGATGCCCTGTGGCATACTTTCTAAAGTCATTCATACTTTCTGTTTTTCTGTTCATAATTAGACAAAAAGAGAGGTTATCGACCTCTGTTTTCTCTTTCCTTGGAACAAAGATAACAAAAAAAGTCGATAACCTCTTACTTATTTGAAGTTTTTTTCAAAAAAATATTATTCTTGCATCATTTTATTGAAATCCTCCACGCTGATTTCTTTCTCGTCGAGCTTGACAACACCCTTGAGGGCAGCTGTAAGCTTGCGGTCTACGGAACGGTCGAGAATGGCCTCTCTGGTCTCTTCCTTCTTGAGAAGGTCGTTTGCATAGTTCTCAAGATATTCCTCGGGAACGTTCTGCATGCCATACTGGGCAAACTGCATACGGGCAGCCTCTACGGCAGTAGCCTTGATGTCAGCCTCGTCCACCTTGATCTCCTGTGCGCCGACAAGCTGCTCCTTGATGAGGTGCCATGTCAGTTCCTTGATACTCAGCTCGTAGTTCTTGTCGATGGTCTCCTCGTCCTTATCCTTGTTCTTGGCAAGCATGATACGCTTCAGGATAGCATCGGGGAATTCGAGTGTGCCCACCTTCTTCTCGCAGTGCTCGCGAACGTCAAGGAGGAACTTGTAGTCAGAATCGTTGACAAGCTGCTTTTCTACGTCCTCTGTGATCTTGGCACGGAAGGCAGCCTCGTCCTTGATATCGGTATCCTCACCATAAACCTGCTTGAAGAGTTCTTCGTTCACCTCATGCTTCTTGAAACGGGAAATCTCTGTTACCTGGAAGGTAAAGTCGGAAGTCATGTCCTTGGCAGCCTCGCGCTCAATCTTGAGCAGATGTGCCACCTCTGTATCGTTCTCGGGATATGCCTTGCGGGGATTGAAGGTGATGACATCACCGAGCTTGGCACCATCGAAGAGGTTCTTCTGCTCGTCTACCTTGATATAAGAAGGCATCATGATGGCGCCTTCAACTGTCAAGCCACCTTCCTTGGTGTTGCCGTTCTCGTCGAGCTCACGCAGGTCGCCCTTGAGCATATCGTTGGCCTCATAGCTTTCTGCCTTCTCGTAAGAGCCTGCACGTGAAGCAAGCTGGTCTACCTGCTGGTCAAGTATCTTGTCGTCTACCTTTATATTATAGTATGCAATCTTGTCACGGCCTGTCAGCGACACCTTGAACTCGGGCGCTACAGCAATATCAAACAAGAATGTGAAGTTGTCGTCTTTCTCGATATCTACAGGCTCCTGCTTCTCTGAAGCGAGAGGCTCACCCAACATCTGGATGTTGTTGTCCTTTACATATTTGTAAATCTGCTCACCGATAATCTTGTTGATGGCATCCATCTTGACAGAGGGACCAAACTGGCGCTTGATCATGGCCATAGGAGCCTGACCGGGACGGAAACCGGGGACATTTGCCTTCTTGCGATAACCTTTCAGTGTCTTCTCGACATCATCCTTGTAATCCTCCACTTCGACAGTAAGGGTCAAAAGACCGTTGATCTTGTCTGGATTTTCAAATGAAATTTTCATCTTGATGTGTTTGTTTTTATATTATTAATTGTTTTTGCCTTTACACAAATGAAGTGCAAAATTAGCTATATTTATCGAATATACCTAATATATATATGAAAAATTTGTTTTTTTAACCATACAGTTGTAGCTACTGCGCCTGTTTCCCGGCACGCTTCTGTTCGTCGAGCAACTGGAAATCTTTCTTGCGCAGCACAAATCCCGTGGTAAGGTATTTCTCCTTCACGATTCTGTTTTCGGCCAGTTCTTCAGGCGACCCCTGAAAAAGGATGCGCCCCTCGAACAAGAGGTATGCACGGTCGGTGATGGCCAAGGTTTCGTCAACGTTATGGTCGGTGATGAGTATTCCGATATTGCGGTACTTCAGTTGCCATACGATATGCTGTATTTCTTCCACCTGTATCGGGTCTACACCGGCAAAGGGTTCGTCAAGCATGATAAACTTAGGGTCATTGGCTAGGCAGCGCGCTATCTCGACTCTTCGGCGCTCGCCACCAGAGAGTTGGTCGCCCAGATTCTTGCGCACCTTCTGCAAATCGAAATCGTCGATAAGGCTCTCCAGTTTCTCGCGCTGGTAGTCACGTGGCTTGCCTGTCATCTCAAGAACGGACAGGATGTTGTCCTCGACACTCATCTTCCGGAACACGCTGGCTTCCTGCGGAAGATAACCGATACCGGCACGGGCACGCTTATAGACGGGATAACCCGTAATGTCCTTGTCGTCAAGATAGACATGCCCGGCGTTGGGCACTACCAGACCTGTTGTCATATAAAACGAAGTGGTCTTTCCCGCTCCGTTAGGACCGAGCAACCCGACTATTTCCCCCTGCCTGACATTGATTGTCACGCCGTTGGCTACCGTACGTTTGCCGTATCTCTTCACTAATCCTTCTGTACGCAGCACCATGCTGGATACGCCTTCCGCCTTTTCCTGATTGTTTGTTTGGTCCATAATATCTTCTTGTTCGGGAGATGGCATCGCCCATTTTTGGTGCAAAAATACTAAAAAAGCGGCAAATATCACTTATAAAAACAAAAACTATTCTTTTAATTGCAGTTTTTTAGAGGATTTTGGTTACTTTTGCACCATTAAAACGCAGAATAACCAACATGTTAATATCCAAGTGGCTTACCACCTTCGGTAAATATCTATTCCTCATGGGCAGGGCTTTCTCCCGTCCTGAGCGCATGCGCATGTTCCTGAAACAGTACATAAAGGAAATGTCACAACTCGGTGTCAATTCCATTGGCATCGTCCTGCTCATATCCTTCTTTATCGGTGCCGTGATATGTATCCAGATGAAGCTGAATATCCAGAGCCCGTGGATGCCACGCTGGGTTTCGGGTTACACGACAAGGGAAATCATGCTGTTGGAATTTTCTTCAAGTATCATGTGTCTGATTCTTGCCGGAAAGGTAGGCTCGAACATTGCTTCTGAGTTGGGAACCATGCGCGTAACACAGCAGATAGATGCCCTTGACATCATGGGCGTCAACTCCGCCTGTTACCTTATACTGCCAAAGATTATCGGACTGGTAACCATCATGCCGTTTTTGGTGATATTCAGTTCGGCGATGGGCATTGTAGGTGCCTATGGCACAGCATACATCGGGCATATCCTCTCGCCGGATGACCTCACGTTGGGTCTGCAGCATTCCTTCAACCAATGGTTCGTATGGATGAGTATCGCCAAGAGTCTCTTCTTTGCTTTCATCATAGCAAGTGTATCCTCCTACTGCGGCTATACTGTGGAAGGCGGATCGGTAGAAGTGGGCAAGTCTTCCACTGACGCCGTGGTAAGTTCCAGCGTACTGATCCTATTCTCTGACGTTTTTCTCACACAATTACTCTCATAAGGCATGATAGAAGTAAAAAACTTGACCAAGTCGTTCGCTGACAAAAAGGTTCTCGACGACATCAATATGGTATTCGAAACGGGCAAGACCAACCTCATTATAGGCCAGAGCGGTTCGGGAAAGACTGTCTTGATGAAAAACCTTGTGGGATTGCTCGACCCCACAAGCGGGCAGGTACTCTACGACGGAAGGAACTTTGTGGAAATGAGCAAAAAGGAGAAAGTGCTCATGCGCAGGGAGATGGGTATGATATTTCAGAGTGCAGCCTTGTTCGACTCCCTCTCCGTACTGGAAAACGTAATGTTCCCCCTCGACATGTTCTCGAGCATGAACTACAGCGAGCGCAGGAAAAGGGCACAGGAGTGTCTTGACCGTGTCAATCTGATTGACGCACAGAAGAAATACCCAGGAGAGATATCGGGCGGTATGCAGAAACGTGTGGCCATAGCACGCGCCATCGTGATGAACCCGAAATACCTTTTCTGCGACGAACCGAACTCCGGACTTGACCCCAAGACGTCACTTGTCATAGACGAACTGCTGTCGGGCATTACACACGATTATGGCATGACAACCATCATCAACACCCATGACATGAACTCCGTGATGGGCATCGGCGAAAACATCTGCTTCATCTATATGGGACACAAAGAATGGCAGGGAAACAAAAATGAGGTCATGACATCGACCAACGAGAAACTGAACGACCTCGTCTTTGCGTCAGACCTTTTCAGAAAAGTAAAGGAAGTGGGGATGAAGAAATAAATCCCCTATACATCCTTTACTTTGTACATTCGTATTATTTAGCGCATCAGCCACTTACCGTTCTTTTCCACCATAGGGACAAGTATCTGTTCCTTGGTGCTGTCACCATAAGCGACCGACAGGCATACCTGGGCAACATGCTTGGCAGTATCGGCACAACTGCTGACAACACCTACCCTACACATGCCTCCATGCTCCTTTTCCTGTTGTTCCATGAACATGCGGGCATTGAGAACCAACTGTTCCCTGTATCCCTGCGGAACCTTTTGCGTACGGTCACACTCGCCCACAAACTCGTCATACTTACCATGCAACAGTAAATCATAAGCGTTTTTGGCTGCATCTCCAGCCAACTGCCCTGCATCAGGCTCTTCACCTTTGCACGAGAAAAGAGCCGATGCCGTGAGCAATGTTAAGAAAAAAAGCTGCCTTTTCATCCTTTTCTACTTCTGCCTGATAAACACATTGATGGGGCAACCGTGAAGCGACCAGTTCTCCCTTATCTTGTTTTCAAGGAAACGGCGGTAGTTTTCCTTCACGTACTGCGGCAAGTTGGCATAGAATACAAAGGAAGGTATCGTGGTGTTCGGCAACTGCGTACAGTATTTTATCTTGATGTATTTACCCTTGACACTCTGAGGCGGATAGGCTTCGATAATAGGAAGCATCACTTCGTTGAGTTTTGACGTTCCAATATGAGCCTTGCGGTTCTGGTAAACTTCTTTGGCCGTTTCCAGCACCTTGAAGATACGCTGCTTAGTCAATGCGGAAGCAAAAATAATTGGGAAGTCGACAAAAGGAGCCATACGGTTGCGGATGGCATTCTCAAAGGTGGAAATCACCTTCTGGTCCTTCTCCGGCACAAGATCCCATTTGTTCACAACCACAACCAAGCTCTTGTTGTTCTTCTGTATCAACTGGAAAATATTCATGTCCTGCGCCTCTATGCCGCGCGTTGCATCAATCATGAGGATACATACATCGCTGTTCTCTATCGCACGGATGGAACGCATGACAGAATAGAACTCCAAGTCTTCGTTTACCTTATTTTTACGGCGGATACCTGCCGTATCGACAAGGTAGAAGTCAAAGCCGAACTTGTCGTAACGCGTATAGATACTGTCGCGCGTGGTACCGGCTATCTCGGTCACAATATTGCGGTCCTCGCCGATAAAAGCATTGATAATGCTGCTCTTTCCCGCATTGGGGCGACCCACAACGGCAAAACGGGGAATGTCGTCTTCGAGAGCTTCCTCAGGATTGTCCTGCATCTTGTCCAGTATCATGTCGAGCAAGTCGCCCGTTCCACCACCCGTAGCGGCACTGATGCACTGCGGATCTCCCAAGCCTAGTTTATAGAACTCAGCCGCTTCATAGTACTCGGAGCTGTTGTCCACCTTGTTTGCCACAAGGATGACAGGAAGCTTGGCACGACGGAGAATCAGCGCCACGTCTTCATCCCAGTCTGTAAGACCGGTACTTACATCTACCAGGAAGAGCACAAGGTCTGCTTCTTCTGTTGCCACAAGCACCTGCTTGCGAATGGCATCTTCGAAAATGTCATCTGATTTGACAACCCATCCTCCTGTATCAACAACGGAAAATTCCCTTCCGTTCCATGTACACTTGCCATACTGGCGGTCGCGCGTGGTACCTGCAGTATCACTGACAATAGCCCTACGAGACTGGGTCAACCGATTAAAAAGCGTAGATTTTCCTACATTAGGACGACCTACGATAGCTACTAAATTTGCCATAATTCAGTCATTTCCCCCTTTGAGAGGGGTGTTAGGATGTGGTCTCTGCATCCGTGTTAACGATTTGCCGAAGCTGACCATGCTCCGGCCCTTGCCTACCTTGGCAAGAGTCGCTCCCTCTTTTACATTCAGGGAGCAGTTTTTTGTATGTTTTCTTTCATCCGAATCTGAGAGGCAAGGAGAGGAACGCACGCATATTGTACCCTTCCATCTGTATGTATTGCCTTGCCATACTCATCTTTCCGTACATTTACTCAGGATTGTAGCCAAACGCGTTCAGCTCGCGTTGTGAATTTCGCCAGTCCTTGTCCACCTTCACAAAGGTTTCAAGATAAATGTGTTTGTCAAAGAATTTCTCCAAAGCCTTGCGAGCCTCCGTATTCACTTTTTTCAGTGCAACGCCCTGATGACCTATGATGATACCTTTCTGAGAGTCACGTTCCACGTATATCACGGCGTTGATATGGATGGACTTGTCCGTTTCCTTGAACTGTTCCACCTTTACCTCCACAGAGTAAGGTATCTCCTTGTCATAATAAAGGAGTATCTTTTCCCTGATGATTTCCGAGACAAAAAACCTTGCAGGCTTGTCCGTCAACTGGTCTTTGTCAAAGAATGCAGGCGACTCTGGCAGCAATTCCTTGATACGCTTGAGGAGCATATCCACGCCAAACTTGTTTTTGGCAGAAATAGGAAGTATCTCCGCATTGGGCAACAAAGCATGCCATTTTTCGACAATGTCAGGCAAAGTCTTCTGGTTGCTCTCGTCTATCTTGTTGACAAGCAGAATGACAGGAATTGTCATCTTCTTCACTTTGTCGAGGAAGTCAATATTCTTCTCCGGATTCTCGACAACATCCGTGACATAGAGCAGAATATCGGCATCGGCAAGCGCGCTCTCAGAGAAAGCGAGCATCATCTCCTGCATCTTATAGTTGGGCTTAAGCACACCGGGCGTATCAGAAAAGACAATCTGCATATCTTCCGTGTTGACGATGCCCATGATACGGTGGCGAGTAGTCTGCGCCTTGAACGTGGCGATACTGATCCGTTCACCAACCAACTGGTTCATGAGCGTGCTCTTCCCCACATTGGGGTTTCCGACAATATTGACAAATCCTGCTTTATGCATAATTGAATGTTTTTCTAAAGAAAAAGGACGCATCTCTTATAGCAATAATAAGAAAGACACGTCCTTTATCTTATGAATGAATTTTCCTTAAAGATTACTTACCGCAAGCAGCTCCATCATAAGCCCACTTGTAGAAGGATGCTCCGTGCACAAAACCGGCTCCAAAAGCAGTAAACACCACGTTGTCGCCCTTTTTGAGTTTACTCTCTGCATCCCAGATGGCCAAAGGAATCGTTGCGGCACTCGTATTGCCATAGTGGTCAATGTTAACCACCACCTTGTCCAGCGGAATACCAGCACGCTTGGTTACAGCCTCAATGATGCGCAGATTGGCCTCATGGGGAATAACCCAATCCACATCAGCGGCCGTCAAGCCATTCATTTCCAATATCTTCAGCACATCATTGCTCATATCAGTAACGGCATAACGGAAAACCGTACGCCCTTCCTGATAAAGATAATGCATGCGATGATCTACTGTAAAATGAGACGGAGGGCACACCGAGCCACCAGCTTTCATGTGAAGGAAAGGCAAGCCGTTTCCATCAGTACGGAGGTAGGAGTTCTGCACGCCTACTCCCTCTTCTTCAGTCGCTTCTACAAGAACAGCACCAGCACCATCACCAAAAAGGACACAGGTAGCACGGTCTGTATAGTCAACCAGCGAAGACATCTTGTCTGCACCGATAACGATTATTTTCTTGTACCTTCCGCTCTGAATCATTGTCGCAGCAACGTCGAGCGAGTATAGGAAACCGCAGCAGGCAGCAGAGAAGTCAAACGCAAACGCATTCTTCAGTCCCAGCTTACCCAATACGATAGAAGCCGTAGAAGGAAACTTATAGTCAGGTGTCGTGGTTGTGACGATGAGTGCATCAATAGTGTCAGGATCCACGCCCGTCTTCTGTATCAACTGTTTGGCAGCCTTACGCGCCAGATAGCTTGTACCGAGTCCCTCCTCTGTGAGGATGCGGCGCTCCTTGATACCCACACGGGTAGTAATCCATTCATCGTTGGTGTCCACCATACGTGACAGCTCCTCATTATTGAGGATATAGTCGGGCACGTACCCACCGACACCTGTTATAACGGCATTGATTTTGCTCATTATTATTCAGCTGCTTCCTTAACGATTGCAACCATACCTCTATAGTAACCGCAAGTAGGGCATACTGTATGGTATACATAGTAAGCGCCACAGTTAGGGCATACTGCCAATGTGGGAGCTACTGCCTTATCGTGGGTTCTTCTCTTGAGTGTACGTGTCTTGGACTGTCTTCTTTTAGGATGTGCCATAATACTTTAATTGATTAAATTTTTACTTATTGTTTCTTTAGTTTCAGGAGAGCTTCCCATCTTGAGTCCACTTCCTCGACATCTTCCTCACCGCTTCGGGCGGCAGTATGCTCTTTGAGCTTTTCTATCATGGCAGGGTTACATTTTCCAGGTGCATGCACATGCCTGATGGGAAGATGGAGATCAATGCACTCAAAGATGAACCAGGAGACATCGAGTATTCCTTCGTTCTCGTCTACAGTCACCACGTCATCACTTTCCGAGTTGTCTTCTCCTAATTTTGCGACAAGTTTGTCATTGGCTTCTATGGGCAATTCCATATCGTCAAGACAGATGTCACACGGAATGTATACAACACCCTCTAAAGAAACGGAAAAGTCGAACACGTCCGCTATCCTATTCACCGACAGCAAGCATGTCAACTTCCCTCTTCTTATATCGGGAGCATCTATTGCCTCAAAATATTCATCATCCAGCACATAGGACAAGGAACTTTTTCCTTGCGGAAGTGCCTTCAAATCAATCTTGTAAGACTCTAAATTACACATTCTTTACAATATGCTATATTGTTTCGGGTTGCAAAGTTACTATTTTTTTTTGAGATAAAACAATTTTTGCGCAAAAAACCTCTAAGATTAAGCACAAAAACTTCTTTCTACAAAACTTCATTCTACAGAAAGTCCATTCATACGCAAACGCGAGTTCTCTAAATGACTTGCATTACCATATTAAGGCATACTACATCTTCAATTCGATGCGGAAAACCGTACCCTTCCCTTCCTCTGAAGACTTGACGAATATTCTGCCGTGATGGTACTCTTCTACGATACGCTTGGCAAGGGACAAACCGAGTCCCCAACCGCGCTTTTTAGTTGTAAAACCTGGTCTGAAGACATTTCGCAAGTCTTTCTTCTTGATTCCTTTACCGCTATCTGCCACTTCTATCGCTACACCATTACCCTCTTGTACCATATTCAACACAATGCGGCCTTCAGAATTACCAATGGCATCAACCGCATTCTTGGTAAGATTCTCGAGCACCCATTCAAAAAGCGCACCATTGGCAGAAACAACAACATCTTGACTTGGAAGATGCTTGATGAGCTTAATAGATTTAGGAGTCCTGCTGTCCATGTAGTCGAACACATGGGTTAGAACTTCCGTCAAACTGGTGGGCTTCAACTCTGGCAACGACCCTATCTTCGAAAACCGTTCGGCAATAAGAAGGAGGCGTTTGACATCCTTGTCCATTTCGGGGACAAGCACGTCGTTAGGATAATTCTCCTTGAGGATTTCAACCCAGGCCATCAAACTCGATATAGGTGTACCCAACTGATGAGCTGTTTCTTTAGAGAGTCCCACCCACACCTTGTTCTGCTCGGCACGTTTGGAAGTCAGCAAGGCAAAGATACCAACCACGACAAAAATAAGGACAACGCCCAATTGGATGTAGGGATATACCGTTAATCGTTTGATCAACAATGATTCTCCATAACATACCTGAATATAGCTTCCGGTAGAATCATTCAAGAGAATCTTGATATTCCTACCCTGCGCAAGCATACTTCTTCCAAGAGAAGTAACATAATGAATACTGTCCTCCTGCTCGGCAGCATCAATTTCTATATTACGTGACAGCTGCGCCCTTCCGTTCATGTCAAGGACGACAACAGGAATCGTATTGTTCTCGTTAATAACTTTCAAGACCAAATGCAAGTCAGTATTTTCGTCAGCATTGTTTAAGGAACGCATAGCCTCTGCCCACATCTCCATTCTGTTGCGTTCCTCATCTTCCAAGTCACGCACAAGGAAATGAGACACAACAAGAGAAGTGACGGCAATGAACACAGCAGCCACAACAAAGAAAATCTTAACCTGTCTAATTCTGTCAGTCCAAACCATAATATAATGAAGAGTGAAGAGTGAAGAATTCAATAGTAGAAGCTGTTGTCTTAACTCCTTAACTCCTTAACTTCACAATAAAACTCCTTAACTCCAGTACAACTCCTTTAACTCCTTAACTCCTAATATACCTAAAAAGCCCCAGGACTCTTGTGAATCCTGGGGCTTCGTTCTGAAAGGAGGCGGCCACCTACTCTCCCGCATTG
>CAVKZC010000016.1:0-24573 GCA_963660455.1 Sphaerochaetaceae bacterium
TTTTTCTTAGTTGCTGTTTTGTTGTTGTGGTTGCCGATTGGGGGCTACCACATTGCTCCTTGTTCTTTATTGCAAAGGTACGTTTTTATTTCGAATTAACGAGTAGTGGAACGTGAAAAGTTGTCGGTTCATGCGCCTGAAAGCCCGTTGTCTTAACTGTCCTAGGGGATTTGTAATCCCCGGAAACAGATTACCAATCCCCGGGAACTGAAATGTGCCCTTCAGAACGCAAAGAAGGGTGTGCCTCTCGGCACACCCCCTCTTGTACTAACTAAAAACTAACCTAACCTAAGGCGTGTTCTAAAAAATTCCACGCACTTTAAACTTAAAACATTTCCGCCAGTAGATTCTTGCGGTATTTCTTGGTGACGGTCTTGCCCTTCACCTCAAACTGGCCCGTGAGTCTGATGTCGTTGGAGGCGGCACCCACCTTAAGGCGATACTTGCCAGGTGCGATGTTCCAAAGCTTGTTGCTGTAATAGGCCAACTGGTCCATGAATATCTTGCCGCTCACCGTCTTGCGCTCGCCCGGCTGGAGCGTCACGCGGCTGAAGCCCTTCAGCTGGATGGGCTTGAGCTGGGGGTTGTCGACGGGCGAGAGGTAGACTTGTGCGACCTCCGTTCCTTCACGCTTGCCGGTGTTCTGCAGCTCGAAGGTGAACTCTACTGCCTCGTCCTTGGTGGAAACGGCGGGGGTCGTTACCTTCAGGCCGTCGTAACGGTACCTGGTGTAGGACAGGCCGTAGCCGAAGGGATAAGCCACGAGGGAGTCGAGCGCAGGGCTGGCATAGTTGTAGCAGATGGGCTGTTCCGTCTCTACCGTCGGGAAACTGATGGACAACTTGCCCGACGGACTGGCATTGCCATAGAGGAGGTCGGCGATGGCGTTGCCGCCTTCCTCGCCGGGATACCATGCGTGCATGATGGCTGCACAGCCTGTGGCAATGTCATTGATAATCATGGGGCGACCGCCGAACATGATGAGCACGACGGGCTTGCCCGTGGCGATGAGTGCCTTCACAAACTTCTCCTGGTCGCCCGGCAGCTTGATGCCTGTACGGAGACGGGCCTCGCCGCAGAGAGCAGGATTCTCACCCATGGCTGCCACGATGACATCGCTCTTGCGGGCGAGGCTGACGGCGGCATCCCAGTTGGTGCTGTCTGCCGACTCTACCATCATGGCGGTGAGACGGGAGGTGCGGGGGGCTACATCGCCCGATGACTTGATGGTGGCCTCGCCGGGCAACGCCCACTCGCAGCCGCGCTGGTAGCTGACGGTGGTAGTGGCGGGCTTGCGGTTCTGCATGCCGTCGAGCAGCGTCACCATCTCAGGGTTCTTGCCGTCCTGCTTCTTGCCGTGCCAGAACGCCATCATGGAGGGATAGGCGTAGTCGCCCACCAGGCTCCAGAACGAGTTGGCATTGGGACCGACGACGGCAATATTGATACCCTCGGGCAGGGGCAGCAGGAGGTTGTTCTTCAGGAGGACCACCGACTCGCTGGCCGACCGATAGGCTACCTTTCGCGCCTCGGCATCGTCGAGCGTGAGGTGTCCCGTATCGTAGAGCTTGACGCCGTCGCCTATCATGCCGAGCCGCACCTTGAGCGTAAGGGCGCGCTTCACGGCCTCCTCTACCCGCTTCTCCTTGACGAGTCCCTTCTGCATGGCTTCCTTCAGCAAGAGGTAGCACTTGCCGTTGCTGAACTCGAGGTCGGTGCCGGCATTCATCGCCTTCACACCGCTCATCAGGTCTTTCTCGTGCTGGTCGCCCTGGCGGTGAACACGGCCGATGGCTCCGTAGTCGCTCACGGTGATGCCGTCGAAGGCGGTGCGGTTGCGGAGGTAGTCGCCGAGTATCGTGGTGCTGGCCACTACCGGCACTTTGTCAAAGCTGTGGTAGCCCGTCATCACGCACTTGTTGTTGGCCATGCGGCTGATGGCTTCGTGGGGGAAGAGTATCTCCTCTGTCTGTTCTTTGTCGCTCAGTTCCGAACCGCCGCCGTAGCCCAGGAAGTGCTTGCTGCAGGCTGCCACGCCCTGGGTCAGGTCCTGTCCCTGCAAGCCCCTGACGAAGCCCACGCCCATACAGCCCGAGAGGTAGCCGTCCTCGCCGTAGCCTTCCTCCAGACGGTTGAAGGTGGCGGTGCGGATAACGTCGACCATGGGCGAAAGCGCCATCGTGGCTCCTATTTTGCGCATCTGGATGCGTGTCTGGCGCGATTTCTCCACCATCAGGTCCATGTCCCAACTGCACCCCATGCCTATCTGCTGGGGAAAGACGGTAGCGCCCTTGGCGGCAAAGCCCTCGATGGCTTCCTCGTGGCAGATGGCAGGGATGCCGCTCTTGGTGTTGGCCTTGAGCCACGCCTGCAGGTCGGCCACGAAGTCGCGGAGCCGGTCTGGCTCGTTGTCAAGGGCACAGGCAAACTGGCACACGTGGCCGATGCCGTAGGGTATGGCCTCCTTGCACTTCTGGGGCGAGAGCTTGCCCTTCTTGTCGGTAAGGCGGCCGGGCGTAATGCCGTACAACTGGGCGATGCGCTCCTCCCAACTCATCTGGTTGTAGAGACGGTTGACCACCTGCATGGTCTGCTTGTCCTGGAACGGCTGGTACACATACCCGCCGGCCATCGGTTGGGCCAGGAGACAGGCCGGGGCAAGAAGCCCCCAACCCGTCATCACTGCAACTAATATTTTCTTTTTCTTCATTATGTCGTTTTCATGAATTACTTAATACCAGCGGGGGTCTCCAGCCTTCTCCAGGCCTCCGAAGTTCACGCCGCTCTGGATGTGGAAGTCGCCCTCTGCAGGGTTGACAAAGAACTCTTCTGAAGCGTAGGGCACCTCCTCGATGTTGAGGAACGGGGTCTTGGTGCTCACCTTCATGTCGTTGGTCTTGTAGCAGCTGTTGAAGTCGAGGATGTCGTAGTTCTTGCTGCCGGCATTGAACTCGTTGCCGTTGTTGGCTCCGGCAAAGATGGTGTTGGTGACAGATACCGACTCCGGGTTCATGTCGAAGCGGAACAGGCCCTTGCCGCCGCCCGTGCTGTAGAACGTACACTTGTCGATGACGATAGACTGCCATCCGTCGTTAATCTGCAGGATAAAGTCGCTGCCCATATTCACCAGGGTGGAATTGGTGATGGAGAAGAGGCCGATGCTCTTCTGGGCGCTCTTGGGTGTGTTGACGACTCCATAGCCACCGGTAGCTATGTTCTCCATGATGCAGTCGTTGACCTTTATCTTCTCTATCTCGAGGTTGGTGGTGTTGAAGCGGATGAAGCTGCGGTTGATGTTGCGGATGCGGCATCCCTCAAACTCGAGACTGTTGAAGCAGTTGGTGCCCTTGATGTCGAAGAGGTAGTTGGCGCCGTCCTTGCGTGCGTTCAGGTCTACATTCTGGAAGGTAAGGCTGGACACCTCGCTCTGCAGTATGAACTGTGGGATAAACAGTTCGGGCATGCTGGCCTTGTCGGTGGCGTTGCCGGCGATGTAGAGGTCGCTGATGCCCGTAGGAATGGTGAGCTTGCCTATCTCGTATGTGCCCGAGGGGAAGATGAGCGTGAGGGCAGAGGTGCCTTCTGCAGCAAACTGTGAGAGGATGGTGTTCAGGTTGTCCTCCGGCTGTACGGTGTACTCCTTGCCGTCCTTCATGCCGAGGGTCTTAAACTTCTTGGTGCCGCGCTTGGCATCGTCGTTGTAGATGACGGCGGTGTACTGTGTGCCGCTTGCCAGTCCCTCGATGAGTATCTGCCCTGCGGCCTTCTCCTCGTCGGTAAGCTGGCGTGTCACGGCGGCCTCGTCGCCGGCACCCACCTCGGTGTAGACGATGTGCGTGACATTGGCTCCGGGGGTCCACTGCAGCAGTACGGTGTTGACCGTGGCCTCACAGTCGGTGAATATCTGCTCGTCGGGCGTGGTAAACTTGTCGGACAGGTAGCCCGACTCGGTGCCGTCGGCGCTCACGGCCTTCATCCGGACATGGTAGTCGGTGGAGCCTTTCAGCTCGTCGAAGAGCGTGCGGTAGGTGGTCTTCACAGGGTCTGTGGCCTCGGCAAAGGCTGTCAGCGTGTCGGCCAGGATGGTTACCGTCTTCTTCACCTCGGCAAAGGTCTCGTCGCCCTCGCTGAACTCGAAGATGTACTGCTTGGCCTTCGGCACATACGAGTAGGTGATGGACACGGTGTTGGCCGTAGCCTTGCCGATGTCGAACGTCAAGGGGCGGAACAGGCGGTTGTGACTGGAGTCTACCTCCCAGTCGTTGGCCTTGCTGCACGATGCCATCAGCATCACTGCAAAGAGGCTCAACAATACAAAATATTTCTTTTTCATTGTCTTTTCTCCTTTATGTGTGATTAATAACCGTAAGCGTTGGACAGGTAGCCGTGCGACTCGGTCAGGTCTTCGTACTTGATGGCGAAGAAGTGGCGGTAGTTGCACTTGCCGTTGCCTGCCTTGTGTGTCACGAAGGAAGACTGCACGTCGCTGCCCCACGCCAGGTTGGAACAGAACGAACTGTAGTCGTAGCTTGTGCGCAGGCCTGTGGCATTGAGCAATATCTTCACACAGTTGCTCACCAGTGTGGTGCGCACCTTGTTCTCTGCATCAACATCGGGGTTGAGACGGGCAGAAGCGGTGGGGAACCACGCCACAGCCGTATACTCCTTGGGGTTGGGGTTCTTGGACAAGTTCTCGTAGAAGTTGGCACTGCTCATATCGAGGAAGTCGCTGTCGTCACCCGTCTTGTACTTCACGTACACGGTGTCGGGGAACTCCTCGGGCTGGTAGGTCTTGTCGAATATCTTCACGGGCTTCGTTCCGTCGAGCATCAGGCACAACGCCTTCTTCATCTCCTCTATCTTGCTGTCGAGGAGTCCCCAGCGTATGAGGTCGAACTTGCGGACGCCCTCGCTTCCAAACTCCCATGCACGCTCGTTGACGATGGCATTGAAGAAATCGGAGTCGTACTCCTTTATCTTGGGCGAGCCAGAACCGAAAGCTCTCTCCCTCACCATCTCGAATGCCTGACGCGGACTTATCTTGGCGGTCTCGTTCACGGCATCGATGTTCTCGCCCAGGGCGTTGGCTGCCTCGGCAAACATCAGGAGTACGTCGGGATAGCGCATCATTATCCAGTTGATGCCGGTAGGGATGCGCGAGTTGGCGGTGTACCACAGCGACTTGAAGTCATCGCTTGTCCAGAAGAAGTTCCACTTGCCGGAGCTGATGCCCATCATATTGCTGTTCAGTTCCTCGTGCATCACGTCCTGCTTGTTCACCTTGTAGGAGGGCAGACAGCTCTCGTAGTCACGACGGGTGTCGGAGGGGTCGAACGAGTAGAAGTAATAGCCCGTGGTCGTAACGTAGGAACCGCCGAAGCCACGGCCGTTCTTGTTGATGGCTGCACCTGCCACGTTGTAGCCCATCAGGGAGCCGATGTCTCCGCTCTGACCCATGCCGAAGGCTATCTCGAAGAGGTTCTCGTTGTACTTGTTGTAGTCGAGGTGGCAGACGGTCTTCCAGATGTCGCCGTAGTCGGGGTCCAACTGGTGGGGATTGCTGGGGTCGCCTATCATCTTGGCACAGGCATCCTCGGCTATCTGATAGAACTCCTTCCAGTTCTTGGGTCTGCCCACATAGTAGCCGTTGGCCTCGGCCATGCCGTCATCGCCCGTGCTCTGCCATTTCTCCACATTCGAAGCGTCGAAGGTGTTGCCGTCTCTTACCGACCAGCCGCCGGCGTGCAGCGCCACCCTTGCCAGGAGTCCGTAGGCGTAGCCCTTGGTAACGCGCTCGCAGTTGTAGTCGGCATCCTCGCCCACCCAGGGCAGAAGGTCTACAGCCTCCTGCAGATTCTTTATCAGGTCGGCATAGATGAGGTCGCGGTCCACCTTCTTCATGTACACGTTAGAGAGGTCTGACTTGGAGGAGGTGTCCTTATAGGGAATGTCGCCCCAGCGGCGCACCAGCTCAAAATAGGCCAGGGAGCGCAGCACCAGGGCCTCGCCCAGATACTGCTTCATCTCCTTGGAAGAAGAGGCGTCTGACAGCAGGGACGAGTTGCGGATGCCCTCGACGGCTGTACTTGCCAGCTCGCCCATCTTGAAGATGGATTTCCAGGGCGTGGTCTTGTTGTACACGTCGTCATAGAAGTTGGAGGCGCCCTTGTCACCGCTGGTGCAGTAGTCGCCGTCGGAGAAGCCCGAAGGTATCTCGATGTCCGAACAGCCCTGCCAGTTGACGGGTATCTTCTGTCCGAAGGCATACGAGTCGAGCATCTGCGAGTAGATGCCGTTTACGGCCGACTTGGTCATTCCCACGTTCTCGTACACCACGTCGGTGCCCTGCTGGGAAGGTGACTCTGTATCGAGAAAGTCGCTGCACGACCACAACGGAAGCGTAGCCAGTGCCACAGCGCATATTTTAAAAGCAAAATGTCTTTTCATGTTCTTTGTGTTCTAAAATGTTACGTTCATACCAAGAATATAAGTACGCGACTTGGGATAAGCCGAACAGTCGATACCGGGGCAGAGGTTGTTGGTGGATGTGCTCACCTCGGGGTCCTGGCCGCTGTAGCCCGTAATGCAGAACAGGTTGTAGCCTGTAGCATAGAAACGCACGTTGGAGATGCCTACCTTGCGTGTTATCGACTTGGGAAGGGTGTAGCCCAGCGTGAGGGTGCCCAGACGCAGGAACGAACCGTCCTCCACAGCCCAGTCGGTAACGATGGTGGAGCCTATCAGCGGTGTCCAGATGGTGGCGTTCTTGTTGATTTCCTGCAGGCGCTCGGGGTTGGCGTACCTTCCGTTGAAGATGTTCTGGCCTGTCTCGGGGTCGATGATGCTGAAGCGGTTGGCCAGCGACACGTCGGTCGTCACGTTCTGGTAACGCTTGCCGCCGGCATAGGTGGTGTAGTCTATCTTGTTGGCATTGAGCACGTCGTTGCCCACTGAGAAGTTGAACATGGCGGCCAGGTCAAAGCCCTTCCACGATGTTTCCACACCGAAACCGCCGGTAAACTTGGGCAGCGCGTGGCCTATCACCGTGCGGTCCTCATCGGGGTTGATGTCCGTGCCCTCGCCGCTGAGTTTCTTCAGCTTCATGAAGCCGGGACCGAAGAAGGAACTCTTGGTCAGCACCGATGAGGAGTTGACCACTCCGGGCTTCAGGTCCCACTTCTGGGTGGTGGTGGTGTAGGTAAAGTCGTCGAACGAGTACATGCCGTCTACCTTGTAACCCCAGATAAGGCCTATCTCCTGACCTTCGAACACGCGGTAGTCGTCTGCGCCCACATCGGCACTTCTGCCCGAACTTACTATCATCTCCGAGCCTTGTCCGCCGTAGAGTTTGTCCACACGGTTCTTGTTGACCGAGATATTGAAGTTGGCTCCCAGGTAGAAGTCTTTCTTGTCTATGATGATGCCCTTCACGTTGGCCTCGAATCCCTTGTTGGTGGTCTGGCCGAGGTTCTGGTACTGCTTGTCGTAGCCTGAGTTGGAAGGCAGGTCGACGGCCATGATGAGGTTCTTGGTCTTGTTGTTGTACACATCCAGCGAGATGTCCACACGCCCGTTGAAGAGGTTGATGTCCAGACCGGCATTGGCCGAATAGGTGGTCTCCCAGGTCAGGTTCTCGTTGCGAAGCACGGTGCTTGTCTGCAGCGAGCTGAGCGGCTTCTCGTTCTGGTAATACAGGTTCTTGCTCAGTGCCTGGTAGGTCTGGCGCCAGTATGACCTGACGCGGGCGTTACCCGTGGCACCGTAGCTGAGGCGCAGCTTCAGGTTAGACAACCAGTTCTTGGTGCTCTTCATGAACTTCTCCTCCGAGATGCGCCATGCTCCTGCCACAGCCGGGAAGAAGCCCCACTTGTTGCCCTTGGAGAACACGTTGGTGCCGTCCTCACGTGCGGTGAGGGTAAGGTAGTACCTGTTGTCGTAGATGTAGTTGACACGACCGAAGTAGGAGGCCGTGCGGCTTGGCTCGTTGATGGTGGTGTAGGTAGGCTGTGCCGTACCGTCGTTCCACATGGCCAGCACGTTGTCTGCCGTATAGTCGATGGGGAAATAGTCGGACTTGATGTCCATGTTGTCGCTCTGCGAGTGCACCATCTCGGCACCTGCCTGTGCATTGATGCGGTGCTTCTTCAGGAAACGGGTGTCGTAAGAGAGCACGGCACGCAGCGTGTAGTTGTTACCGTCGGTGTAGGTACGCTTGGCCACCGGCTGACCGCCCTTCTGGGCTGCCTCGCCCGTGTTCTGCAGGTAGATGTCGTCAAACTTGGTGTGGGAGAATCCGTAGGAGCCTTCGCCGCGCAGTGACAGGCCCTTGATGATGCGCCAGGTGAGCGAGCCTTGGTAAACGTTGTTGAAGCGTTTCTGCTTGCGGTACTCGTTGGCGATGTTGTAGAACGGGTCGTTCAAGCTGCTCAGGTTCTCTGCCACGTCGTCCTCGCCAAGGTCTTCATGACCCAGGCTGGAAAGGGTATTGACGGGCGAATACTTCACGCAGTCGCGCAACTTCTTGCCGTTGGAGACACTGGCACCGTCTATGATGGTGTTGGTCATCTTCACGTTGAAGTCGAGGGTCAGGTTAGGACGTATGTCCTTCGAAAGCTTCAGGTTGAGGTTGTCGCGCCTGTACTTGGAGGTCTTCATGATGTAGCTCTCGTCATCGTGCGTATAACTCAGACTGTAGCGCATGTCCTTCGTGCCGCCGGTCACTCCGAGGTTGTAGCTCTGCTTCACACCTGTACGCGAGAAGAGCTGCTTCTGCCAGTTGGTGCCTTCATACGACTTGTAGATGTCGATGTCTTCCCACCTGCCGTACTTACTGAACCAGCCGGCACCGTCGGAGGGGTCGAGCTCGCGCTGGTAATACACAAACTCGTAGGGGGAGAGCACGTCGGTCTCGCCATAGAGCTTGTTGAAACCTACCGAGGCATTGAACGTCACCTTTACCTTGCCCTCCTTGCCGCTCTTCGTGGTGACAAGGATAACACCGTTGGCTCCCTTCGAACCGTAGATGGCTGTAGAGGCAGCATCCTTCAGCACGTCGATGCTCTCGATGTCGCCGGGGGGCACATCGTCAAGGCTGCTGACCTGGAAGCCGTCTACTATATAAAGAGGAGAATTGTCCTGCGTAATGGAACCGCCGCCACGCACGCGGATATTGACCGTAGCGTCGGGCGAACCCTCGGTGGTGACTACCGACACACCGGCAAGACGGCCTGTCAGGGCGGAGGCGGCTGAGGTGGTGGGTATCTTGCCCAGGGTCTTGGAGTCGACTGAGGATACAGAACCGGTAAGGTCCTTGCGCTTGGCTGTACCGTAACCGATGACTACCACCTCGTTCATCGCGTTGGCCTCGTCCTGCAGCACGACGTTTATCTGTGTCTTGCCTTTCAGGTTTATGCGCTTGGTCTTCATACCAATGTACGAAACGGTCAGCGGACTGGAGTTGTTGTTCAGCTTGATGGAAAACTTGCCGTCAAGGTCAGAAGCGACCACATTCTTGGAATGGGCTTCCTTGATAGACGCACCAATGACGGGGTCGCCATTGGAGTCGACTACCGTTCCCGTAATGACATCCTGTGCAAATGCCCCACAGGGTGACAAAGCCAAGAATGAGGCAAAAAGCAGTTTGTCTATTCGTCTTACTTTCATTGCTTGTTGGTTTTAGTTATTAATTCGTTGTAGATGGTGCTGCAAAATTAAGCGTTCCCTACAACAAGCAGTGATTAAATAAGCACAAATAACGTGTACAATCTTACAAACAGCCCTGTTTTAGGCGATTATATATACAAAAACCCAACTTTCAGATACCGAAAGTTGGGTTACATTACTAAGTTCTTAGGGGGCTTTACTTCACCAGGTGAGCTTTTATCCACTCCATCTGGCGGCGGTTGGTGTCGTCCGTGGTCCAGTGCTCGTTGATGGGGGTGAGGAGCGACTCCTTGGGGCACTGCAGGGTGTTCCACACGGCATAGGAAGTGGTGGGCGGACAGGTGTTGTCGTTGTAGCCCCAGGTAAGGTAAGTGTCGGCCTTGATGTGACGGGCAAAGTTCACCACGTCGTAGTAGGCCAGCGTCGAGAGGCAGTCGTTGTTGGCGAGCACCTGCGGCAGTTTGTTGAAATGGGGATAGCCGCCCGTCCTTCCCTTCTCTACGTAGCCAGCCATGTCGCTGAGGGCGGGATGGTTGGCCACACACTGTGTGACGCGACGGTCGAGGGCTGCAGCGACAAGGGCAAGCGCACCACCCTGGCTTCCGCCCTGCACAGCCACGTTCTTGCCGTCCCACTGGGGCAGAGAGGTGAGGAAGTCGATGCAGCGCACCAGTCCGGTGTAGACGTGCTTCATGTAGTAGATATCGCGGTTCTCCAGTCCGTTGGCCAGATAACCGCCGTTGCCGTCGTTGAAGGCACTGCTTATCTCCTTGAACGTGTCGGCAGAGAGGCGCGGGTCGAGACCGTGTATCTCTATCTCGAAACGGATAAAGCCGTTCTCGGCATAGTACTTGTTGCGCAGCGGTTCCTTGATGGTCTTGATGCCGGCACCGGGAGGGGTGAGCACCACGGGGTGACTGCCCTGTCGGGCGTTCTTGGGCATGAAGAGGTAGCCGTACATGGAGTGCCCTGCCTTGTCTGTCTGGAGTTTGACGAGCCAGCAGTCTATCTTGTCCGTACAGTACTCCGGTGCGAGTTCGCGAGTGTACTTCAGCGGCACCTGCTTCAGGTCGTCGAGGTTCTTCTGCCAGAAGCGCTCAAAGTCTTTGGGTTCTTGCGTATAAGGCTGTATCTTGTCGACGGAGAAGCCCACCTTGACGTGGTGCTGGTATTTCTTGCCGTCGATGGTGCAGGTGAGGCGCAGGTCGCGGAAGCCGGGAGTCTTGCGCGTTCCCATATTGATGACGGCACGGCCCTGCTTCAGCGTCACACTGCCCTGCTTGTCGGCAGCCAGCATGTCGTTGCCTATCTCGTACTTCACCTCGCCGTCGCGCGGCACGCCATACTTGTAGAGGTTCACCTCCACCTTGGCCTGCTCGCCCGTCTGGTAGAGCCAGTCGGCATGGTCGGGCACGGTAAGCCAAAGGTAGTCACTGCGATAAGGATAGTTTTCGGCCTGCAAAGTCAGGGCCACCCACAAGAGGAGGGCCGTCATGATTCCTTTTACGTTCATTCTTATGATTTGTTTATAGTTATTGTCTTGTAGCGCTTGCCCTTTCAGGGCGTGTGGGGACAACTGTAGTGTTGCCACCAAAAAGGTGTTTGCCCCACAGGTATACTTATCTAACGGAACAAACACCTTATTATTATATTATTAAAGCTGATTATGTGCTTTACTCGTCATCATCGCTGAGGAGATGGTGATGTATTCGCCCACCTTCACTTCGACGTTGCCAGCCGAAGCCACTCCCCTGCCCGACAACATGAGCAGGGAGAGCACCAGTAATCTAAGGTATAGTTTCATAAATGTCGCATATTGGGTTTTTAGTCTTCTGTAACGATGGCGCAAAGTTAAGGGGCAAACCGTGCGCCACCGTTCATTATCATACAAAAAGCGTGTATTTTCTTACTTTAATACTTCACTTTGACGATATTCTTGCTTCCGTCGGCCATGGTGTCCACGCGGATAGCCATGCCGTGGGAAGGAGCGGCGATGCGCTGGCCCTGTGCATTGTAGTAAGCGGAAGACAAGGGTACTGCGTTGGCAGCAGCCTCGGCAATACCCGTACCGGTAGCGGCCTGTGCAGCCTCGCCCAGACCGCCCATGGCGTTGGCGGCGGCTACGGAGAACTTGGCACCGGCGGTGACTGTCACGTCGAACGAAGTGTCGGTGGTGTTGCCCACGTATTCGCCGTCCTTGTAGACTACGTAGCCCAGGGCGTTCTCCACTGCGTTCCACGAGAGGGTGTTGCCCAAGAGTCCTACGGTAGGCGCAGCTACCTGCAGTGTCATTTTGGCTGGCTCCCATCCGTCCTCGCCACCGAGGATGTTGTGGACATTGAACTCGGCAGCCTCAGCATCGGTAAGGACAGGGGTGTAGGTGTTCACGCTGGTGGGACTGTTGCCACGCTTGCTCAGGTCGAGCTGGTTGCCGTCCTTGTCCATGGAGTTGTACTCGTAGAAGTGGGTAACGAGATTGCCCATGCCCCTCCATCCGAGGTCTGACGGCAGTATCTCCATCGTGGTATTGAGCCAGTAGCAGCGTGGTTCGCCCTGCCAGGGACGTGCCAAGGAATAGCCCTCATACTTCACGTCGGGAGTTGTTCCGGCCTTGACGGTGCAACCGTCGAAGACCAAACCCCACTGCTGGGAGGCATTGGTAGAGGGAGCACCGATGACTCCGCCATTCTCCATCACGATGGTGTTGTTCAGGAAGAGGTTGTCGCCACCAGCATAGATGAAGTCGACCGTTCCATGGATGGTGCAGTCCTCGTGGTAGCCGCGATGGCCGCAGAGGTAGGTGTCTTGGTTGCTCTGCAGCGTGACGTGCTTCATCACAATCTCCTGACCGCCATTCATATAGACGGCGAGCAGACGACCGTAGGAAGTAGTGCCGTCAGCAACAAACTGGGGTGTACGGAAGTCGGCTGTGCGGATGGTCATGTCTTGCAGGTAGGTGCCCTTGCCCTTCACCTCGACAACGGCAGTGCCCTGTCCGTCGTTGGTACAGAGGCTGCGCAGGACAACGCCTTCCTCCGACTGGCCCACGAGAGAAATATTGTAACCCGTAATCAGGATGGCAGCCTTTCCTTGACCGTCCTCATACTTCTCGGTAGTGTCGAGCACATAGTCACCGTTCTTGACGAAAATGCGCTTGCGGGGAGAGTCGACGCTTGTGTTGCTTGCGTTCACCGCCTCGACGGCAGCATGCAGTTCGTCGGCAGTGCCCACCACATAGTCGTACTGTGCCATTTCCACAGCCTTGGCAGCGGCTGTCTGGAACGAGACGGTAATGGCCTCGGCATACTTGTTCTTGAACACATCCTCCACCGAGTTGGCGGCAAGGGTCAGGGTGTGTGTAGCAGAGGGAGTCAAGTCCCAGTAGTAGGCTACGAGGGCTGAGCCTTTGACCTGATAGCGCACGGGTGTGCCGTCTATCGTTACCTGGGCATCGGCAGTGGCAGAAACCTCACGGTCGAAGGTGAGCTTCAGCGTACCCGACACGTTCTTCTCCACGCCCTCGGCAGTGTCGGAGCCGATGTAGCCGAGCTGGTTGTCGTTAATCTGCGAATAGGCAATGATGATTTTCTCGAACGCTGTCTGCGCACATTTCTTCACGGAGAACTCGATGGGCGTACCTGCCTGATGACTGGCAAAAGTTACCTTGATGTCGCGCGAGGTGGTGATGGAGGCATCATCGTTCTCGAATGTTCCGGCTGTGCCGCCCGAGGTGACGGGGTTCCACTCCGAGTCGGTGTTGGCATCGGTGTCCTTGTTGTAATAGTTCTCGTAGCAGCCTACAAAGGTTACCGACTCCACCTTGGCATTGGCGGGCACGAGGAGCGCGTACTTCTCGCCTGCCTTTATCTTGAAGCGGCTGTCGGAGTAGACATTGGTGGCTCCCACGATACTAAAGGCAGCATTTGCCACCGATGTGCGCTTGGCACGGTAGGCGCCGTCGCTGCTGACGTAGGTCTGGTCGGTGGTGCCGTCGCCCGTGGTCCAGGTGAAGCTGTAGCCCTCCGCCACTCCTACGTACACATACTTGACGCTGTAGGTCTTCAGGAGTTCGTGGCCGTCTTTCTTGTAGAGTTTGACGGTGGCGGTCATGCTCTCGGCTGTGGCCTGTTCCACCTCCACCTCTGCCAGTTCGTTGGCGGTGGCTGCTACCTCGGGCAGGGGGTTGCCTTCGGGTACGTTGACGGTGTAGGTGTCGCTCTCTTCCAGGTCGGCGAGGATGTCCTTGCCGCCCAGGGTGAGGGCTGAGAGGGCGGGCGACGGCGGATAGGTGCGGTAGACCTTCAGGCCGTCCACATTGCCGCAGTAGCTGCTGCCTCCGAAGGTTATCCTAACGTAGTTAAAACCCTGTTTCAAGGTCATGGTAACGTCGAGAGGGAGCTTGGCGTGCCAGTTGCCGCTGCCGTTGGGGATGTTGAGTGTCTGCACGTCGGTGTAGGCGATGTCGGCATCGGTCTCGCCCACTGCCGCCAGTTCGTCGGCCGACTGTGCCACGGCGAGGGTATGGTCGCCGTCCTTGGCATGGGCGGCAGCAAACTCAAACAGGTAAAGGCCTGCCTCAGGGGCATTGACGGCAAGGGTCCAGTAGTCGCCGTTGTACGAACCGCCTATCTTCAGGTCGGTGGTGGTGTTGTCGAAGGTGGCGGCATCTGGCTCTGTCTTCTTGTTGCCGTTGGGGAACTCGCGCCTGTTGGAGTAGCAGAGCACGTTGGCGACGGTTGCCTCCACACCCGCCTTGTCGACGGTCAACTGGAGGGGAGCACCGTAATAAGGGCTCGCAATCTGCGCCTGCGCAAGGACGCAGAAAAACAAAACAGCCCATAGACAGGCTGTCCTAAGTAGATGTTGTCTCATAAAATAAAAATAAGTTTGGGTTTGGTTAGTGTATTTTCGGGGAGGAACGTACGCCCGTGGGGCAACGGGCGTACGTGTATTTTTTCAGTGTTACTTTATCCAGCGTGTGTCGCCCGCACGGTTGGTGTAAATGGGCGAACTGGTGTCCTTGATGGTGTAGTCACCGTTGTCGGGGTCGGCGAAGAGGTCAGCGGCGGAGACATCGAGGTCGGTGGCGTTCATCTTCGAACCGCCCAACTTATAGTCGGTGGTGGTGTAGTTGTTGGAGAACTTGGTGGTTCCTGTTCCCATGCGGTACAGTTCGCCGGCAGGTGACGCCATTACCACACCCTCCATGATAAGTTCGGAGCCTGCCGCATTGGTCAGGTCGATGAGGCGGTTGTTGACGCAGAAGTCGTAGAAGGTGACATTCTTTATCTCGAGGTGCATGGGACAGTCGGAGGTACTCATGTTGACGAGGTTTCCCCATCCGTAGCCCGTATTCTCCTGGTAGCCGCCACGGCTGAAGGTACAGTTCTTGATAACGATGCGGTCTATCTCGTCGTTGGAAGCCACCGTGTTCTTGGAAGCCGAGCCGAAGGCGAAGGTACCATAGCTGCCCGTCTGCCATCCGCACTTGTCGAAGCGGCATCCCTCAAACTCCATGCTCATGATGTGCTTCTTGTTCTCGCCCTGGTGACGCCAGAAGCCGCGCATGATGTTGACGAAGTCGACATTGACGAAGCTGGCACTCTCGAGGGTGAACGGGTTGCCGCAGTTGAAGAAGTACTGGCCTGTGGCGGCGTTCTGGAACTCGACGTTCTGGAACTCGATGCTCTGGATGTAGGCTCCCGACTCAAACTTCCACGTACCGTTGAGGATAATCTTTGCCTTGTGGTCGCCGGTAGCTCCCACGATGCGGAAGCCCTTCTTGATGCTGAACGGAGAGATGGTGAAGGTGCTGCCTGCGGGCAGGTAGTACTCGGTGCCCTCGGGTATCTCCGGGTCGTCGTTGTTGTCGATAAGGATGGCGGAGAGGTCGTCCGTAACGCCTATCTGTATAGACTGTGCAGCGGGGCCTGCCGTGCGGAAGGTCACCTCGTTGTAGGGCTTGTCATACTTGCGCGGCTTGGAGGTGTCGTAGAGGTTGACGGTGTAGAGGGTGTTCTTGGTCAGTCCGTCTATCTCTGCCCAGCCCCTGGCCTTCTCTTCGTCGGTAAGGTAGCGCGTGACGGTCTCTATGGTGTTGTCCATCTTGGGTGCCACGCTGATGCTGTCGGCTGGGTTGGCAGGGTCTACGGTCCAGCGTATCACTGCCGAACTTTCGGTTATCTCTGTCTTCGACACATCCTGCAGTATCTCTGCATACTCGGGGCGCTTCTCGGTGGTGGCACTGGTGCTCGCCCACTGCGAGTTGTGTACTGCCTCGGCGGCATTACACCTCACCTTTATATAATAGGTGGTGGCATAGGGCACGTCGTCTATCACCACGTTGGGGTCGGTCACCTCGGTCTCGGAGAAGAGTTTGGTGAAGTAGTTGTCGGTGAAGACCTGGACGGTGTACGACTTGGCGTTGTTGACCTGGTACCATACGAGCTTGATGGTGTTGCCCTCCACCACGGGGTCTTGTGCGAAGCGTGGCTGGAAGAGGTCGCCGCGACTGGTATATTCGTCTTCCTTACAACTCTGGAGCGACAGGCCGCAAGCGCACATCACCACCATGGCAAGGAGGAAATCATAGATTATCTTTTTCATGTTTGCTTAGGTGTTTAGTATCCATAATTGTTCTTTATCATGCCTCTGTGGTCGGTAATGACTTTGGAGGGGTAAGGACAGAGGTAGCGCACGGGCGTGCTGGCCGTTACGGTGCCTTCGGTGCCGGGAGTGATGAAGCCGCGGAAGCTCCACTGTATCTGCGAGGAGAGTTCCCACTCGCCCGTCTCCTTGTCGAGCACGAGCCATCCGGCGGCAAAGTCTTCGGTCTTCCATCCCTTGGGCTGGCTCACGCCGTCGCCGTAGGCATCGATGCCGCTAAACTTCAGTTCCTTGCGCCCTGCGGCGTTGGTCTCCCAGGTGTAGTAGATGTGGGCTGGCACGGAGTCGAGCCCTACGACATACTGTCCCTGGGCTGCCTTGGCCCAATTGGCGAACTCGTGGTAGAGGTTGTAGATTACCTCGCCGTACTTGTTCCAGCGTGCCAGGTCGTACTTGCGTATTCCCTCGCCGCCAAACTCCCACTTGCGCTCGTCCATGATGGCCTTGAAGAAGGTCTCCTTGTCGCCCAGGTTTTCCACATAGGCTTCTACCATCTCGGGACGGTCGGCTGCGGCAAAGGCGCGGGTGCGCACCTGCTTCAGGGCGGCCTTGGCCTCGGCGGTGGGACCGTTGTTCACCTCGTTGAGGGCCTCAGCATACATCAGCAGCACGTCAGCGTAACGCATGCGGATGCTATTGATGCCCGTACCGCCACCACTGTTGCTGCCGAGCGGGCTCTCCATCTTCATCTTCGACCACTTGGCTGCGCCAAAGCCGTTGATGTTCTTGTAGGAGAAGTCTATCTGCTGGTCCAGGTTCTTGTCGTACTTCAGGAACGACACCGTCTCGTCGCGGCGCAGGTCGCGCTTGTCGAAGGAGAAGGGGTAGGTGCCGGCAAACTTGAGGTAGTTTTTGGCCTCGCCGTAGGAGTGGCTGCCGCTCTCTATGGTCACGCCGATGCGGTAGCCCAACTGTGAGGTGACGTTCTTCAACTCGGGCACCTCGAAGATGACGTCGTCGTCGTCAGCCACCTTCCAGTTGCACTCGTTGTACCAGAGGTCGTGGAAGCTCTGCTTCAGCGCGTGGGTTCCGCCGTTTACCACCTTGCCGAGATACTCTACGGCCGTATTATAATAGGTAAGGTAATCGTCGGCACGCTTCATCACGCCCTGTGTGGTGCCCTGCTGGGGATAGAGGGCATAACCGCCGCGGTAAAGGGCCAACTGGCCGATAAGGGCCTGGCAGTATTCGCGCGAGGCACGCTCCACGCCTTCGTCTATCTGACTGGCGTACTTCATCATCGGTTCTACGCTCTTCAGGTCGTTGATGAGTGCGGTGAGTATCTCGTTGCGGTCGGTCGTTCCGGTGTGGAAGAAGTCATCCTCCGTGGTGGTGGGAGTGGTGGTGTACACCACGTCGCCCCAGGTGCGGATAAGGTCGAGGTAGAACAAGGCGCGCAGGGTCTTCACCTCACCGTACATCTGCTGGGCGGCAGTGGGGCCGCCCTCAGCCACCTGCTGGGAGAAGATGGGGCTCTTCTCGCAGTTGGCTATGAAGTCGTTGGCCACGTTGATGGCGTTGTAGAGGTTGTTCCACGTACTGTTGAGCGTACCCCATGTGGGCTTGGCGTCGAAGCAGCCAATGTCGCCGCCCTTGGCGTCGGCTATCTCGCTGCTGTAGGTGGACATCTCCACGTCGGTATTGGTGTTGAGACCGTAGACGAGCGTAGAGCCATAGAGGCCGTCGGTGGTCATGAGGGAGTACAGCTCGGTAAGGAGCGACTTCATGTCGGTCTCGTTGGAGAAGACCTTCTCCACACTGTATCCGTCAGCGGGGTCGTTCTCAAGGAAGTCGTTGCACGAGGTTGTGGCCAACGCCGAGCAAATCATCACTGCATATAATAGTTTCTTTTTCATGTCTTGTGTGGTTAAGAGGTCTTTACAATGTCAACTGCACACCGAAGGTATAGGTGCGGCTACGAGGGTAGCGGTTGTTGTCGATGTTAGGTGTCAGTCCGGTGGCGATGTCCACCTCGGGGTCGTAGCCTGAATAGCCGGTAAGGCAGAACAGGTTGTAGCCCGTAACGTAGAAGCGGCACTTCTGGAAGCCGATGGCCTTCATCCAACTCTTGGGCAGCGAATAGCCCAAGGTGAGGTTGTTGAGACGGAGGAACGAACCGTCCTCTACGGCATACGACATGGTGACGGCACTGGTGAGCGAGGTGGGGTTCCACATGGTGGCGTTCTTGTTGAACTCGGCCAGCACCTCGGGGTTGTAGCGTATCTCGTTGCCCATATCGTCGAAGTTGCGCCAACGCTTGTCAAGTCCTACCTCGGTGGAGAAGTTGTTGTAGGTGTTGTTTACCCACGAGGTGAGCACTATCTTGTTGTAGTTGTACACGTCGAAGCCACACATGTAGCTGAAGAACACACTGGCGTCGAAACCCTTCCAGGTGGCGTTCAGTCCGAAACCGCCCGAGAACTTGGGCGTGGTGTTGCCCAGCACTGTACGGTCGGAGGAGGTGAGCACGTTGGTGCCGTCGTCGGTGAGTTTCTTGAACTTGGCGTTGCCGGGGCGCGGCGTTCCGCTGAGGATGGAGCAGTCTACCACTCCCTCCTTGAGGTGCCACGTGCGCGAAGTGGTGTCGAAGTAGTCGAAGTCTTCCACCTTATAGAATCCGTCGTTGACGTATCCGTAGATGAGTCCGGTGGAACCGCCCACATAGGCACGGTAGTCGTCCTCGTTGCTGAGGTTCTTCAGGCCCGACTGCAGTATCCACTCTGTCTCGCCGCTTGCCAACTTGTCTATCTTGTTCTTGTTGTGGCCGATGTTGAAGTTGGCGCTCAGCGTGAAGTCTTTCTTCTCGATGATGTAGGCATTGAGCGACAGCTCGATACCCTTGTTGGAGGTCTGGCCCACGTTGGTCATCATCTTGGAGAAGCCTGAGTAGCCGGGGATGTCAGACGGCACGAGCAGGTCCTTGACGGTGTTCCAGTACACCTCTACCGTACCGCTCAGGCGCTCGTGGAAGAGACCGAAGTCGAGACCCAGGTTGCGGGTGACGGTGGTCTCCCACTTCACGTTGGGGTTGACGGGATAGGTGGTGTTGTAGAACTTGTAATAGAATCGGCTTTCCACGCCCCAGCCCGCGGGACGGCTGCTGCTGATGCCGTAGAGCGAATTGTAGAGGTTGGCGGAGATGCGGTCGTTACCCGACTCTCCCCAGGAGAGGCGCAGCTTCAGGTTGGAGAGCCACTTCACGTCCTTGAGGAACTTCTCCTGCGAGGCACGCCAGGCCACTGCCACAGCGGGGAACACGCCCCAGCGGTTGTTCTTGGAGAACTTGGAGCTGCCGTCGGCACGCAGGGTGAAGGTGGCGAGGTAGCGGTCGTCGTAGGCGTAGTTTACACGTCCGAAGAAGGAGGATATCCTCGTGGGCGAACCGTAGGACGAGCTGTTCTCGTAGGGTGTGCCGAGCGCCAGGTTGTCGAAGGCCTGCGACGAGGTAGTGCCCTCGGGGAAGTAGCGGGTGGAGAAGGTGCGGCTCTTGCTCTCGCTGCTCTTTATCTCCTGGCCGAGCATGGTCTGGAAGTCGTGCTTGCCGAGGGAGAAGTTGTAGTTGAGCACATTGGTGAGCTGCCACTTCTTGCCGTCGCTCTCGCTCTGCGTCACCATGGGCAGGTTGCCGTTGTTCTTGTAGTTGCTGGTGCCCTTGCCGTAGTAGCGCTTGGTGGTCTGCGTGTTCTCCTCGTAACCGAACTCGTTGCGGAGGGTGAGGCCCTTGGCTATCTTCCAGGTGAGCGCCACCTGCGTGTTGAGGAACTTGTTCTTGCGGTTCTTGTAGTTCATCTCGTTCTCCTCGATGGGGTTGAAGCGTGTCACCTCACTGAGGGTGGACGAGTCGAAGTACTCGTTGTCGGTAGGCGTGTTCATGTAGTCGTCCAAGCCCTCGGTAGGTGCCTGGCGCAGTGCGCTGAGAAGGCTCACGCCGTCGGTACCGGCTCCGTTCACGGTCTTGTTCATGTAGCGTGTGCGGTACTCCATGTCGAGGAACTTGAAGAGCTTGACATTGAGCTGGCCGTTGATGTTGTTCTGGCGCAGGCCGTTGCCCTGCATCACTGAGGGCTGGTCCTGGTGGATGAACGCCAACTTGTACTTCACCTTGTCGTTGCCGCCGCTCACCGACACGTCGGTGTAGTTGGACACGGGATGCGAACCGAATATCTCGTCCTGCCAGTCGTAACCGGAGTCGCCCTGATAGATGTAGTACTCGCTGGCCTTACCGTATTTATTAAAAAAGGCCGTTGGGTTGCTGCTCTTCTGGCGGGCATACTCGTACTGCATCATCACGTACTCGTAGGGGTCCATGACGTCGAGCTTGTTGGACAGCTCCTTGGTCTGGATGTACGAGTTGACGTTGATGGTGAGCTTGCCCTCGCTGGGGCGCTTGGTGGTGACGAGCACTACGCCGTTGGCTCCGCGCGCACCGTAGATGGCGGTGGAGGCGGCATCCTTCAGCACATCGATGCTCTCTACGTCTGTAGGGGGAATGTCGTTCAGACTGCTCACCTCAAATCCGTCGACGATGATGAGCGGGTTGTTGTCCTGGGTAATGGAGCCGCCGCCACGCACACGGATGGTCTGCTCGGCATCGGGCGAACCGTCGGCTGTGGTAATCTGCACACCGGGCAGACGACCCACTAGGGCCTCACCCACACTGGCGGTAGGCACCTTCTCCAGGTTCTTGCCTGCCACGGAGGCTACGGCACCGGTGAGGTTGACACGCTTCTGCGTGCCGTAACCCACAACCACAACTTCATCGAGCTGTCCCAAGTTCTCCTTCATGAGGATATTGATGCCGGAGGTTCTGCCGTTCACTGGTTCCTTGGCATCCTGCATACCTACGTAGCTCACCAAAAGCACAGCCTTGTTGGCATTCTTCACGTTCTGGAGTTTGAAGTTGCCATCCATATCTGTAACAACTGCCTCGGATGACCCTTGCACCTTTACTGTCGCTCCGATGATTGGTCCCATGTCATCAGACACGTTGCCCGATATCGTGCCGCTCTGAGCCATCACTCCTGTGGTAATCATCAGCGCTGCGACTGTACTGTATATTTTTTTGTTCATGTTATTGCCTTTTTACTTGTTGATAACAGTTTCCTATTATTTTCTCCAACGGCTGTCGCCGATGCCCTTCGTGTAAACTACAGAAGACTTGTCCTTGATGGTAAGGTTGCCTGAGGCTGCGTCCTCGAAGAGCTGGTCCATGGTGTCGGTCAGTTCTGTAGGCTCCTTGCCTTCCTCTACGCCCCACGCCTTGACGGTGTAACCACTGGTGAAGTAGTTGTCGGAGAGGGTCTGCGTGTCGGTCATGGTTAGGCTAAACACGGTGGGTGTGCCGCCGCCCTTGCCACTGAACACGTTCTTGCGTGCCGTGAAACTGAAGGTGTCCGTCTGGTCGCCCTTGAACTCGAACCATGAGGTGGAGGAGCCGGCCATGTCGACGAACGTACAGTTCTCTATGTCTACAGTCATCGTCTTGTCTGTCTTGCCGGTGTTGTTGACCAGCGGCTTGCCGAAGGACACGACGTGGAAGGTGGAGTTGCGGAACACCCAACTGTAGACGGGGGCTATCTTCTTGTTGCTCAATCCGAAGAGCGCACTCTTGCCCAGCGTAAGATTGGTGAAGGTGGTGCCGTCGAAGCGCACACAGTCTACTACCTGCTGGTGGTCGGCATTGGTTTCCTGATACCACAGGGTACCGTTGAAACCGTTGAAGTCGCAGCCTACGAAGGCTATCTCGCCCACATGGAACTCCTGGTTCTTCAACTTGAAGAAGCGGTCGTTGCCTGCCACGATGATGTTCTCGAAGTGGACGGCGCTCATGTCGCCCTGCATACTGATGTTGCCCGTAAAGGAGACGGTGGCCTTCTGCTTGCCTGCCTTGGGTGCCTGGGCAACGATGTAGAGGGCCTTAGGACAGTCGTTGAGCGTCTTGCTGCCGAAGGTGTAGGTCTCGCCGGCCTTCAGGTAGAGTTTTATCTCGTCTACACTGGCATCGGCCTTCAGGTTGTTGAACACATCGTCGATGTTGTCCTTAGGACTGACATAGGTGTAGCCGTCGGGTACCACCACGGGCGCATCGGGGTTAAGTTCCTCGTCCTGCCATCCCTCGGAGGCTATCTGCACCGTGTAGCTCTGTATCATAGGCTCGTCGGCATTGTTCAGCGCAAAGGATATCTGCGTGGTGTCGTTGGGATTGACGGGGAAGGTGCCGCTGATGGGCTTGGACTGGATGATGTTGCCCTGACTGTCCAGATAGTCGACGCGCACGCCCACCTGCTTGCCTGCCGTCTTGGTCTCGAGCAGCACGAAGTCGTCGCTGTAACTCACGCCGCCGCTGTTGGTGGCCTTGTCGTGGGTGAGCACCGTCTCGCCCTCGACGAAGGAGGCATCGGCAACCTTGTAGGCTGAGAGCGGGGTGGTTACTACGGCGCGTACCGTAGAGTAGCGCTTGTCGGCCTTGGTGTCGGTGGCCTTGAGGCGCAGCAAGCCCGTGCGTGTGTACATGTTCAACTGGAGGGGTTCGCCGGCGGAGTAAGACACCGGGGCGGAGATGGCAAAACTCTGTTTGGCGGTAGTGTCTTGCTTGATGACCATCTCGTTCAGATTCTGCATCTTCGCCGTCAACTGGTCGGAAAGCAATGTCGACTCCGACGTGGCAAGGACACGGTAGCTTCCGTTGGCCAACAGGAAGGGATAGAGCGAAGAATAGTTGGTCAAATAACTGCCGTCTTCGCCGAAGATGAACAACGGTTTGCCGGTTGTGCCAAAATAGATTGACCAGTCGTTGCCGTCCTTCGTTATCTGATAGTTCTTTACGACAGAGGTGTCGTATGCCTCGTCGTTGGAGCAGGAACTCAGTCCGCCCAAGAGAGCCATTACTGCTGAAATATATAATAGGTTCTTTTTCATGCTCTGTGTATTCTTTAGAAGTGGGTTACTGTCACGCTCACGGGTTTTGCAGCCGATGTCTTGCCGACGGCTGAAGCCTTGGCAGATGTGCTCCATGCCGACTCGAGGTATTCCTCGTCGGTGAGCGGAATGTTGACGGTGTAGCGTGTGGACGGTTCGAAGACAATGCCTGCGTCTACGAGGGCTGCGGTCTGGTTGACAAAGGTGTCGCCCTGGTACATCTTGTAGGTAAGGCCCGTGGAGGTGCCTGCCGTAGCGGTGCAGAAGGAGTAGGCCTGTGTCTTGAAGCCCTTGGAGAGGTCGGTGGAGAGGGTCACGTCGCGGGTAACCACCTCGCCCGACTGTACCTTGTAGCCTGTAGCCATGTTGGTGAAGGTGACGTCCACGCGGTCGAACTTGCCGAAGGAGGAGAGGGTGGCCTCATCTTCCAATGGCTGGAACACCACCTGTCCCACCAGGCGGTGGAGGGTAACGGCTACGTTCTGGGTGGTGTAGTCGCTCTTGAAGCTCACGATGTCGCTGATGTAAACCTCGTTGCTGCAATCGGCATCAAGGTTGACGGTGACGGTGGCAAGACTGTCGGCATCGGTCACCGAGGCAGCATTGGCCACAACAAAAGTCTGGAGGTTCTCGCCCAACGGCAACTCTACCTGGAGGTTGCCGTCACCAAGCTGGAGGGTCTTGGCGTAGACAAGGGAGTCGACCTTGCGCTCCACTTGATAAACGTAGATACTTACTTCGCTGATGTCGGCCTGAGGGGCTGTGGCATCCTCGGAAGAACGTGTCAGACTCAATGTCACTGTACGCTTCTGGCTTGCGCCTTGCGTCTGTCCCTGGCTCTGGCTCCCTGTCAAATCGTCTACCGATGACGAGCAGGAAGAAAGCAGCAGCAGTGACACTGCAAACAATGTCAGTAGTTTCTTCATTTCGATTGTTTTTATATTAGGTTTGTTTTACTTGTTTTTAGTTATCGACGGCAAAAGTATTGCCTTTTGCCCAAAATGCAGGGGGTATTTCTGCCGCAAAGTGGGGAAAAACTGCCAAACAACCCCTACACCTTATTAATATAATATGGGCTTGCCCTCACATTCGGGATGTTTCGCCATTAGTAATGGCAATGCCTCGCCATTAGTAATGGCAATGCCTCGCCATTAGTAATGGCAAAGCCTCGCCATTAGTAACGGCAAAGCCTCGCCATTAGCAGGAACATCTACAGCTTCACCTCTATCGTCTTGAGGTCGTCGGCCTTGCTCGACGTGCCCACCATGAGCTGATACTTCTTGCCGGGCACCACACGCATGGTGTTGGTCTGCGCATCCCATGTGG
>CAVKZC010000017.1:0-14839 GCA_963660455.1 Sphaerochaetaceae bacterium
TTCCATTCCAATGCTCCTTTCCGCCAAGCGTAAGCCAGGCCAAATACCAATACCAACAGGAAGAACCCGATGCTCACGAGGGCCATCGATCCAAACTGCCTAACTACGACTGCCCATGGGTAAAGCAGCACGGTCTCGATGTCAAACATCAGGAAGAGGATGGCGAAGAGGTAGTAGCCGATATGGCTTGGCAACCAGGAGCTGCCGCGCGTAGGGATACCACACTCAAAGGGCTCACCCTTTACCGGATTGTATGAACGAGGGCCGATAAGCTTAGCGATGACATAAGCAGCCACCACCAATGTTACAGCCGTCAGCAAAACGGTGATAAATAGTGTAAAGTTCATAAAAAATTTTGTATAACGTTATTTATAAATGCATCTAAGCGGGTGCAAAGGTAACAATTATTTCCGAACACACCTATTTTTATAAGGAAAACGTGCCATTTTGCACCCCATTTGGTTCCTTTACGGTGTCTCTGCACTGCCTTCGGCGCATCACAGCACACCGATTATCTCTTGCACGCTGCTGCACCCGTGTGCATCGAGCCAGTCGCTAATGCCATTCTTCACCTTCAGCGTTACGGCCGGGTCTATAAAATTGGCCGTACCGATTTCCACCGCCGTGGCACCGCACATGAGGAACTCGATGGCGTCTGTGGCACACGATATGCCACCCAGACCCACTACGGGTATCTTCACGGCATGGGTCACGTCGTAGACCATGCGCAGGGCCACAGGCTTGACACAGGGACCGCTGAGGCCGCCTGTCCGTATGCTGAGCAATGGTTTGCGTTTCTCGATGTCTACGGCCATGCCCATCAGCGTGTTGATGAGCGACACCGCATCGGCTCCCTCTGCCTCGCAGGCACGTGCTATGTCGGCCACGTTGGTGACATTGGGCGAGAGCTTCACAATGAGGGTCTTGCCGTAGGCCTTGCGCACGGCACGAACCACAGAGGCTGCTCCCTCGCACGTTACGCCAAAGGCCATGCCGCCATCCTTAACGTTGGGGCAAGAGATATTCAGTTCGATGGCCGGTATACCGTCGAGTTCGCCTATGCGCGCGGCACACGCTGCATAGCTCTCGGGCGAATGACCAGACACGTTAACTATCATGTTTGTATCTATGTCCTTTATCTGTGGATAGATGTTCTTGCAGAAATAGTCTACGCCTTTGTTCTGAAGTCCCACGCAGTTGAGCATACCCTGAGGGGTCTCTGCCATACGGGGATAGTCGTTGCCCTCGCGGGGCTCCAGTGTAGTGCCTTTCACGATAATGCCGCCTATTTCCTCGAGGGGCACAAAGTCGGCAAACTCCAGTCCGTAGCCGAAGGTTCCAGATGCGGTCATCACGGGATTCTTCAACTTCAACTTATGTATATTTACACTTAATGATGCCATTTTGTTTTCTTTACATTTTTTGTTTGTTGCAGCGAAAAGACTCTATGCTTTTCATTTTGTTTTCTTTACATTTTCACAAATCCCAGCACAAGTCATTCATATTGAACACGGGGCCATCCTTGCACACGCAAAGGTTGCCCTTCACGGTCTTCTCCACACAGCAGAGACAAGCACCCAGGCCGCACGCCATCATGTTCTCCAGCGACACCTCACACGGCACGTTGGCCTTGCGGGCATAGCGAGCCACGTTCACCATCATCGGCTTGGGCCCGCAGGTGCTAATCATATCAAAATGTTCGCGCTGCAGTATGGTGTGGCCCGTTACGAATCCACACTCGCCGGCACTGCCGTCCTCTGTGGTGATGAACACGCGCCCTATCCTGCCAAAGTCGTCAAGTTCGAGCAGATCTTTCTCCGTACGCGCACCGAGCAGGAATACGGGTTCCGCTCCCTGCTCCTTCAGGCAGTGACCAAAATAGAGCAGAGGGGCAACGCCTACGCCACCACCCACCAAGAGATACTTGCGCCCAGCAGCGTCTGGTATCGTAAAGCCATGCCCCAAGGGCAGCACGCAGTTGAGCACGTCGCCCGGCTGCAATCGGGTCAGGCGACGGGTGCCGTCGCCCACACCTGCCACCAGGAGCCACAGTTCGTTGTGGGCATAATCTACAAAGTTGACGGAGATGGGGCGGCGAAGCATGGTGGATGGAGAGCCATCCACTCTTACTTCTACAAACTGCCCAGGAAGGATTTCAGGAAGAGGCTGGCTATCGGTAAGCTTGATAAGAACATGCTTGTCGCTCTTGGCTTCCACTGAAACGACCTTCAGGTCAAGAATACATTTTTTCATTTTTACTGTTATTTTTATTGCAGACTCCATGCCTTTCAGCTAACATACGGAAACACACCCGCAGAATCACAAACGCGAGTCTACAAGAGCATCCCGTTTTCTGCAAAAGGACACACAGAGAGTAATCTCTGCAAAGTTACGGAAAAGTAGACAAAAGACAAAACAAATTATCCGAAAATTCTAAAAGGATGACACCATAACCAATATCATTATGTCCCCGAGATAGGCGAATAGAAAATGGCCAAAAACACTTCACACTACACCAAATCGCTATATAACACTAATTCACAACGTATTAGAAAGAGTGCAATGTCATTATCACACTACACACCTACAAACGACTGTAGTACAGAGCGTTAGTCATACCCTGGTGTAGTGTGTAATCTAAAAGCGAAACGGGATATCTACGACCCAACATTATCCATTTCTTAGGAGCAATTGCTGAAAAAGCCACACCCATAGCAGCAAACTGCCTAAGTATGGGCAGTAGACTGCTCCTGTTGGACAGAGAAGCAAACAGCATCACTACAAATACCCCCAAATAGAGTTTCTCCTATTTCTTAGGGACAAAAGTTTCCCACGTCTGGTCATCGTAGAAGATGCGTATCTCTGTAATACGACGTGGTTTTTTGTCAATATATTTGAACTCCGTTTGAATAGGGTTTCTATGCGATTGAACCAATTGGTCGGGACGGCATGCATCGAAGTTATGCCCCATCATGGGGGCTGCATCGTCTTGGGCATCCATAGCAGCGAACAAGTCACGTCGTGCAGCTACCGACGATCCGAAATCTGGTTCTACCGACTCTTGGGTAGGACACTCCGAAGGGCTGTTGTTGGACGAGGACGGCACAGACTGAGCATCGCCCGCATCATTGAACTCAGGCATCGTACCATAGAGAAGCCAGTCGGTGTTAATGGAAGGAAAGGTACGCTTGATGGCTTCGACATGTGAGAGCGTGGGCTTCGTCTTACCATTGAAAATGTTACTGAGTGTTGCTGTACTGATACCGGTAAGGTTGGAAAAACTCAACTGAGTGAGATTTTTGTCCGTCATGATTTTCTTGATTCTATCCTTCATATTTTCTATTTGAGCGTTTTTGGGGCTTTTTAAGACCCTTTTCTTTTACATTTACAAAGGTAAAACATTTTTTCGGAATACACAAGAAAAGCAAACGTGAATTTACCTTCTTTATATTTACGTTTATATGTTTGCGTTTATAAACACGAAATGCAAATATAAGTTTTGATGTTTACTTTTATAAACATAAACGAACCCAAACCTGCAAGTAAACTTAGCTTTAATTCAATGTTTTAGTGTATACACCACGCTTTTAGCCACTTATAGATAACTACCCAGCACTATCGCACGCCTACATGCATCTTCTGTATGATTCACACTGATACGTTTTGCTTAATACATACACGCAATACTACTTACATTGCTCGTTTTCATGTATTTACACCTTTGAAAATACTAATGTATATATATACATTTATAACATACAACTGTGTGTTTTATATTTATAGATATAAACAACAACTCTATATATTTGCCTTTAAGTTTTCTTCTATTTACTTTTATAAATCTAAACTCCCGTTTTGCGTTTTCAATTTTACCTTTATAAATTAGCAGAATATAAATGCTAACGAATGTAAAATGCGAATATTATAGAGAATGCAAGGCCTAAAATGCCCATTTTTAGCGTATTCTGACCCACGTATAAGATTTTCCGGAAATACGAGAAATATGAAGGCATCAAAAACAAGTAACATTCTATCATTTCAGCACTTACGTAAAATACACCATAATGCATCCATTCCCCATCTAAGTGAAAATATGCCCGAAACACCGCAAAAACAAGCAAAAATCAACGAAAACGCACTCAAAAAATCCAAACAACCGCCCCGAAATAGAGCCGGATTTATGCTATTTGGGAGAAGAAAAGAGACACAAAGAGAAAACTCCCAGATTTCTGCACCATATAGAAACGCCCTGCAAAACGAAAAATCGGGAGACTTCCTCCTCCTGCCCACAGACATGGCTCAAAAAAATGCCGGCAAACAATGTTGCCGGCAACGCTTTGAAGGGTCAGTGAAGAATGAAGAAAATAAGTTCTTTCATCAGTTCCCCCACCCCAGTATTCGGATTGTCCACGCCCTTGCTTTTCGCATCCGTCTCACGCATCTTGTCTATAATCTGCATCACCTTGTAGCCAGAATAATTGCGCATGCCCTGCACATAGTCGCGCACCGCCCATGTACCTTTCAAGTCGAGGAATTTTGCCAGTTCCGACTCGTTCTGCTTATTGGGGGCATAGTAGGCCAGCATGAGTGTCTGGAAGTAAGAGAAGAGAAGAGGCAACAGTACGAACGCCGATCCACTCTTCGGATTTTTGTCAAAATATTGAATTATCTGATTTGCCTTGAAAACATCCTTTCCGATGATGGCATTTTTCAGTTCGAAGGCATTGAAGTCCTTGCTCACCCCTATCTCGCGCTCCACAATCTCCGGAGTCACCCTCCGGTCATTCTCCGGAAGTGAGACAAGCAACTTGTCAAGCTCGGAAGAGAGGCGATGGAGATCGGCACCCACATGCTCAGCCACCATCAGCGCAGCCTTCTGCTCGATGGTGACCTTGCGTGCCTTCAGGTACGATTCGATGAAAGCCGGCAACTGGTAGTCGCGAAGTTTCTTGCTCTCCAGCACCACGCCCACTTGCTCAACCTTGGGGATAAACTTTTTACGGCGGTCAATACTTCCGTTTTTGTGGGCGATGACAAGGACGGTTGATTTTACGGGATTCTCGCAGTACTTCTCGATAGCATCGAAATTCCGCAAATTCTGAGCCTCCTTCACCACTACCACCCGATGCTCGGCCATCATCGGATAGCCTTTGCATTGGTCTACCACCTGTGCTGCCGTCGTCTCCGCCCCGAAGAGCACCACCTGATTGAAGTCGCGCTCTTCCGGTTTCAATACTTCCTCCATCAGACTGTCGCACACCTTATCTATATAATACGACTCGTCGCCCATCAGCACATACACAGGGGCGAACTTTCTGTCCTTGAGGTTTTTCATTACCTCGCCATAAGTTGTCGTTGCTTTTTTTTCTGCCATCAGAATATTTTTTGTACTTTTGTACCGCAAAGTTAACACAAAAAATGCATTTCAGAAAAGAAACAGACGAAAAAAAGAAGCCATCACGATGATACAGCTCAACCTTCCCCCTTTCGACATCAAGCTGCGCGGCACACGGCAGTCTCCGCAGATATTCGACATCCTGCGCCACCGCTACGTGGCACTCACGCCCGAGGAATGGGTACGCCAACACTTCATCCATTTTCTCACGGAGCACAGGCATTTCCCCACATCACTGTTGGCCAACGAAGTACAACTGAAGGTGGCGGGGAAGACTCTCCGGGCTGACACCATCCTTTACAACAAACAACTGCAACCGGTGATGATCGTAGAATACAAGGCACCGAACATTGCCATTACGCAGAAAGTATTCGACCAGATAACGGCCTACAACATGCTGCTGCATGTAGACTATCTCGTGGTAAGCAACGGTCTGCAGCACTATGCTTTCTACAAAGATCCGGACAGTAAAAAATATTTACCTTTGGAGGACATTCCACCATATGAAGAAATCTTGACGAAATAATCCCTTCACCAACATACGTTTAGTCGAAATTTGGAGAGAAAAGAAAAATGTAGTAACTTTGCACGAATATTCCGACAGGGGTATATTAAAGACAGGGGTATTAAAGACAGGGAAAAACTGAGCCCCCTACCCCTACACAGAAGGACAATCAACAAACAAAGAATAAAATGGCAAAATTAGTAATCAATTCCTACGAGGAATTTGCAGCTCGCTTAGGCGAGAAGTTAGGAGAGTCAGAATGGTTGCAGATAGACCAGGACCGTATCAACAAGTTTGCTGACGCTACGCTCGACCCACAATGGATACACGTGGATGTAGAGCGCGCCAAGGTGGAAAGTCCCTATCACAGCACCATAGCACACGGATACCTCACCCTTTCGGTTCTCCCCTATCTGTGGCAGCAGATCCTGGAAGTGAACAACCTCAAGATGCTGGTAAATTACGGAATGGACGAGATGCGCTTCGGCCAGCCCGTCATTACCGGTTCGCGCATACGCCTCGTGGCTACGCTCCACGACATCCAGAACTTGCGCGGCATCTGCAAGACCAGCATCAAGTTCAACATCGAGATAGAAGGACAGCGCAAGCCCGCACTCAGCGGCATTGCTACTTTCCTCTATTACTTCAACAATTAGAGGTTTTCCACAAAACAAGACAACAACACTATGGCAGCAGGAAAATGGATAGGCGGATTCCTCGGATTTATGACGGCGGGGCCGCTAGGTGCGCTTGCAGGATTTGCCCTCGGCTCGCTTTTCGACCACGGGCTGGATGCAGTAAACCAGGCTGACCGCCAGCACGACACCGAGAACGGGAACCGCACTAACGGAGGATATTCAGACAGAGGATATTACAACGGTGGATATTCGAGCAGACAAGCCGAAGAAGGGCAGCGCAACTCGTTCATGTTCTCGCTGCTTGTCCTCGCCTCGTACATCATCAAAGCCGACGGCAAGGTTATGCATTCCGAAATGGAAGTGGTACGCCGCTTTCTGCTCCAGAATTTCGGTCCTGCAGCCGTAAGTCAAGGAGAAGAGGTGCTGTTGCGCCTCTTTGAGCAACAGAAGCGCATAGGCACCGAACAATACCGCAGCGTGATACAGGACAGTTGCAGACAGATACGCAGCAATATGCTGTACGAACAGCGTCTGCAACTGCTCAATTTCCTGGTATTGATAGCACAGGCCGACGGTTCCGTTCCGCCCTCAGAACTGGCAGCACTCAAAGAGGTGGCTACATACATGGGGCTGACGGCACAAGACGTGGAGCAGATGCTCAACCTGCGCAGCGGTGCTTCCGGCACAGGCAATCTGAGCGACGCTTACCGCGTGTTGGGCATCGAGCCTACCGCCACCAACGAGGAGGTAAAGGCCGCCTACCGCAAAATGGCCCTCAAACACCACCCAGACAAGGTCTCCGCCCTTGGCGAGGATGTACGCAAGGCCGCAGAGAAGAAATTCCAGGAGATAAACGATGCCAAAGACCGCATCTACAAGGCACGAGGAATATAACCCACCGGCACACACAGAAAAGGGGGCACGCCATTGAGATGACGTGCCCCCTTTTCGTATATCAATGCACATTTATGTGCGGCCGCTCTATGCTTCTTCCTCGCCCTTCTTTCGGATAGCGCGCTTGCGCTTGGGCTTCTCCTCCACCACGGGAGTTTCTACCTTCACACCGGCCAGTTCAGGGTCGATAAGGATACGTCCGCAATACTCGCACGGGATGACCTTCTTGTGCATCTTGATGTCAAGCTGACGCTGGGGCGGAATCTTATTGAAGCAACCGCCACAGGCATCACGCTGTACATAGACGATGCCCAAACCGTTGCGAGCGCCCTTGCGGATACGCTTGAAGCTAGCCAGCAGACGCGGTTCTATCTTCTTCTCCAGTTCGAGGGCCTTGTCCTTCAGATGTTCCTCCTCTTCACGGGTCTCTGCCAAGATATCCTCCAGTTCGGAACGCTTCTCTACCAAGCCTTTCTCGCGGTCGGCCTTCATGTCCTCGGCATGTGCCAGGTCGGCCTGTTTTTCCTCCATTTTCTGCTGTCCTTCGCGTATCTTCTTCTCGCAAAGTTGTATCTCCAGCTGCTGGAACTCTATCTCCTTGCTCAGCATGTCGTACTCACGGTTGTTGCTCACCGTGTCGAGCTGTTCCTGATAGCGTGCCAGACTGGCCTGGGCTTCCTGTATCTCGCCCTTTTTCTGGCTTACGGCTCTCTGAAACTGGTCAATGTCACTCTGGATGTTCTCGATACGGGTAGCAAGACCCGCTATCTCGTCCTCCAGATCCTGCACCTCCAGGGGAAGCTCGCCCCTGAGCGCACGGTTTTGGTCAATACTCGACAGGGTGGTCTGAAGCTGGTAAAGCGTCTTCAATTTCTCTTCCACCGTCAATTCTGTAGGATCTTTCTTTGCCATAATCGTATTTGTGTTGATTCTTGTTTGTTCTTACATATAAAGTATGGGGTTGGTGTTGATTTCCGAGACGAAGCACCTTACCCCGGGGCATGCTTCCTCTATGACTTTGCGGAATATCTCGCTCGTGTACTGCTCGCTCTGGTAGTGTCCCACCACGCATATCTGTATTTCCTGCTCATGCCCGAAATATTCGTGATAGTGCATTTCGCCCGTGATGAAGGCGTCGGCCCCGGCATGGATGGCAGCTGGGAGCAGAAAGGAACCGGCACCTCCACAGAGAGCCACTCTCCTTATGGGGCGGCGCAACAACTGGTTGCATTGCACGCACTCCACAGCAAATCGTTCACGGAGCATCAGCACGAGGTCATCTGCAGCCACAGGCTCGGCAAACTCGCCAACAACCCCATCTCCGCCTTTCACGCCACATGCTTCTTTCTCGGTACCGAAGAAACGGAGGTTTTGCAGCCCCAACTTCTCGGCAATCTTGTAGTTTACGCCGCCCTCGGCTGCATCCATATTGGTGTGCATCGCGACGATGGTAATGTCGTTCTTGACAGCCTTGCGCACAGTACGCTGCACATAGTCGGCGTCCGAAAGACAAGCCAACTTGCGGAAGATAAGGGGATGGTGGCTCACAATTAGGTTACAGCCCTTGGCCACAGCCTCATCCACCACCGCTTCGGTCACGTCAAGACACAACAATGCCCCTGACACTTCTACCGCCTCTGTCAATCCAACCTGCAGGCCGGCATTGTCGTATCCTTCCTGCAAGGGCAGAGGCGCGTAATGTTCAAGGGCACTCAATACATGCTTTATTTTCACGCTCTTCTCTATGTTTTTAGTTGCGCTGAAGGGGGAATCGATGCCTCCGCGTCATGCAGACGCTCCAACTTCCGCCTTCCGCCAACTTGTATATTAACTGCAAAGGTAAGCATTTTCAGCCGATTGGCGTATAAGCCTACTCCGTATTTTAACTATTTTTACAAAAAGAACAACAAGGCTAATTTGGCAGTCTGCATATTTTGGAGTAAATTTGCGCTGAAAAAGTCTTACGAACATAAAGCAACAAGCCCTATGAACAACCCGACACAGCCCTGCGACTTCACTCTGCCTGCAGAATGGGCGCCCCAAAGTGGTATCATGCTCACCTGGCCTCATGCCGGAACTGACTGGAAGCCTTACCTCCGGCAGATAACCGACACATACCTGCAGATGGCCGACATCATTACAAGGTACGAGCACCTGCTGGTAGCCACACCTATCAAGGAGAGCACCCAAGCCATGCTGGCCGAAAGGCTCGACGCACGGCAGATGGAACGTGTACATATCTACGAGGTGGACAGCAACGACACATGGGCACGCGACCACGGTCCCATCACGCTTGTATGCAAGGCAAAAAGCGATAGCTACATGATGCCTTTCCAGCTGCTCGACTTCGGGTTTAACGGCTGGGGCGAGAAGTTCAAGTATAAGAAGGACAACGCCATCAACCTGCAGCTCTACTATCAGGGGGCTTTCAAGGACTGTGCCATAGAGAACCATCTGGCTTTCATCCTCGAAGGTGGAAGCATCGAAAGTGACGGGCGCGGCACGGTGTTTACCACATCACAATGCCTGATGGCTCCACACCGCAACCAGCCGTTCTCGCAGAAAGACATAGAACAGACGCTCAAGATTCTGCTGCACGCCCACACCGTAGTATGGTTGGACCACGGAAACCTTGTCGGCGACGATACCGACGGACACATCGATACCATCGTAAGGGTGGCACCACACGACACCTTATTATATATGGCATGCGATGACCCCAAAGACGAGCAGTATGACGACTTCAAGCTGCTGGAACAGCAACTGCAGCAGCTCACTACCTTCGAAGGCTATCCCTACCGGTTGCTACCTCTGCCCATGCCCGACGCCATCTATGACGAGGGAAGCCAACTGAGCACGTCGCCCGACAGCAAGGGCGAACGACTGCCTGCCACATACGCTAACTTCCTCATCATGAACAGAGCCGTAATATATCCTACCTACGACCAACCGCAGAAAGACGAAGAGGCACGCCGACAACTACAGTTGGCTTTTCCCGACCGCGAAATCATAGGCATCAACGCCCTTACCATCATCCGCCAGCATGGTAGCATACACTGCCTCACCATGCAACTGCCCCAAGGAGTACTGAGGGAAAAGCAATAGGAAGTGAAGAACGAAGAGTGAAGAATGAAGAAGCAACGCTCGGCGCCGAAGGGAAAGCCAACGAAGAGTGAAGAATGAAAAATCACATGCATAAGAGAAAATGAAAACAGGAATACTACAGCTCCATATTACGGCAGATATTGCCGACAACAAGCGTCGCCTCGCCGAAGGCATTACCGCCCAGGCACACAAGGGCGCCAAACTCATCGTACTGCAGGAACTGCACAATACACTCTACTTCTGCCAAGTGGAGGATGTGGACAATTTCGATTTGGCAGAACCTATCCCCGGTCCGTCTACCGAATTCTACGGCCAGCTGGCCAAGAGTCTCGGAGTTGTCATCATTACATCCCTCTTCGAACGGAGGGCACCGGGGCTCTACCACAACACGGCCGTGGTAATAGAGAGCGACGGAACCATAGCCGGCAAATACCGCAAGATGCATATTCCTGACGACCCAGCCTATTACGAGAAATTCTACTTCACACCAGGTGACCTCGGATTCAAGCCCATCGACACGTCTGTAGGCCGACTCGGTGTACTTGTATGCTGGGACCAATGGTATCCCGAAGCTGCACGCCTCATGGCTCTGCAGGGAGCCGAAATGCTCATTTACCCCACAGCCATAGGCTATGCCACATACGACACGCCCGAAGAGCAGCAACGCCAGCGCGAGGCTTGGACTACCGTCATGCGCGGACATGCCGTGGCCAACGGACTGCCCGTTGTGGCCGTAAACCGTGTAGGCTTCGAACCCGACCCGAGCGGACAGACGGAAGGCATACAGTTCTGGGGCAGCAGTTTCGTAGCGGGGCCACAGGGCGAGATAATCTATCGTGCAGGCAGCACCGAGGAACAATCAGCCGTTGTGGACATCGACACCAAGCACAGTGAGGACGTGCGCCGCTGGTGGCCGTTCTTACGCGACAGACGGATAGACCAATACGCCAACATCACAAAAAGATACATAGAAGGATAACATACACAAACACAATAAATGGAAAATTTGGAAGTGATGGTGATACTCTTCACCATCGTCATTTTGGGATACATCGCCTGCAAACTCGGCTACATGGGTGACAAGTTTGACAAGAAACTCTCCTCCATCGTAGTCGACATTACCTGCCCCCTGCTGGTCCTCTCGTCGGTAATGGGCGAAGAATTGCCCGACCGCACGCTTATCCTTCCCCTTTTGGGTGTTGGATTCCTTACCTACGTACTCCTGCTCGTATTCGGTTTCTGGGTACCGCGACTCATCACACCCAACCACGATCACCAAGGCATGATTGGCTTTGCCCTGATGTTCGCCAACGTGGGATTCATAGGCTACCCCATCGTCACGTCCATCTTCGGTCCCCAAGCCGTGTTCTACGCTGCCCTACTCAACATGCCCAACACGTTCTTTATCTTTACGGCAGGCGTAATGCTCGTCAAAGGCGAATACAGCCTCAAGCAGTTCAACCCGCGCGTACTCTTCAGTCCTGCCATGATAGGCGCATTCCTTGCTGCCGTCATCGTGGCTCTCGGCATACACACACCCGACATCATAGCACGCCCCATCACCATGGTGGGTAACATCACCGTGCCGGCCGCCCTGATGATTATCGGATCGTCCATGGCCAAACTGCCACTCAAAGAAATTGTTGGATCACCCAAAGTGTATGTCGCCTCCCTGTTGCGCCTCGCCGTCGTGCCCCTCTGCATCTATTTCCTTTTCAAGGCTTGCGGAGTGCCCCGTCTCATCAACGACATCAACACCGTGGTCATCGCTATGCCCGTGGCAAGTTTCGGCACGATGTTCTGCCTCAAATTCGGCAGAGACCCGAAACTCATGACCGAGATGACATTTATCACCACCCTCGGCAGCATCATCACGATACCGCTTATCACCTTGCTCTTCTCGTAAGGGAAGACTTTTCTTTTACCCCATAAAACACACGCTACAGACATGAACATGAACCAAGAAGCCCAGACGGCCCTCGACATCATCGAAAAGACCAGTGCCAACCTGTTTCTTACGGGAAAAGCAGGCACCGGAAAGACCACCTTTCTCAAGCATCTGCGCGACCTGTCGCCCAAGCGCATGATTGTACTCGCGCCCACGGGCATTGCAGCCATCAATGCCGGAGGACAGACCATACACTCCTTCTTCCAATTACCCCTTTCACCCTACATTCCGGGTACTGCTTTTGCGGGAGGAGACAACAACCGCCGCTACAAATTCAGCAATGCCAAGCGCAACATTATACGCACACTCGACCTGCTCGTCATTGACGAGATAAGTATGGTACGCGGTGACTTGCTGGATGCCGTCGATGACGTGATGAGACGCTACAGAAAGCACGACCGGCCTTTCGGTGGTGTGCAACTGCTTATGATAGGCGACCTGCACCAGTTGGCTCCCGTCACTACCGGCACCGAAGAGAACTTGCTGCGCCAATACTATGACACGCCCTACTTCTTCTCCAGCAAAGCATTGCAACAGGCAGGATACCTCACTGTCGAACTGAAGACCGTATACCGCCAACAGGACGACCAGTTCATCACCCTGCTCAACCAGATACGCACCAACCAGGCTTCGGATGCCACCCTTGCCGAACTGAACAAACGCTACATCCCCAACTTCACGCCACCCAAGGAGGCCGACTACATACGCCTCACCACACACAACAGCCCGGCACAACAGATCAACGAACATGAACTGGCCTTGCTCGACAGCAGGCAACACACGTTCCAGGCTGAAGTGGAAGGCGATTTCCCGGAGATGTCGTACCCCACCGACTATAACCTGGTGCTGAAGGAAGGGGCACAGATCATGTTTATCAAAAACGACCCGGAACACCGGTTCTACAACGGCATGGTGGGCGAAATAGTAAACATCGACAACGACAACATTACCGTCAGGAGCAAGGAGACACAGGAGCTGTTTGTCCTGGAGAGGGCGGAATGGACCAACTCCAAGTATACCCTCAACGAGCATACCATGGAGATAGAGGAAGATGTACAGGGACGTTTCAGACAATATCCCCTACGCCTGGCATGGGCGATCACCATACACAAGAGTCAGGGACTCACCTTCGAGCATGCCATCATCGACGCATCCCACTCCTTCACACATGGGCAGACCTATGTGGCCCTGAGCCGTTGCAAGTCGCTCGAAGGCATGGTTCTGAGCGCACCGCTCTCACGCGGTGCCATCATCACCGACAATCAGGTAGATGCCTTTACACAGAACATCCAGCCTCCTACACACGAAAACCTGCAGCAACTCCAACTGGCCTATACCATACAGAACATAGACGAACTGTTCGGGTTCGCCACTATGGCTGCCTGCCACGAGCAGGTAATGCGCACCATTGCCGAGTTCTTCGCCTCGAAATACCAAAGGCTCATACAGGACTACAGGGAAAAGGGAGTCGTCTTCAAGTCGCTCATGCAAGTGGCCGCTAAGTTCAAGATACAGTATTCTGCCATGCTCACCCAAAACGGAGATGTGCTTACTCCAGAGATACAGGAGCGCATACACAAGGGGGCAGCCTACTTTGCCGACAAGACGGAGATATTCCAGCACCTCATAGACCTCACCAACATCAAGACCGAAAACAAAGTGGCCCGCAAGTTGCTCAACGAACGCATGCAGGCTTTCGACGAAGAGGTGAAGCTAAAGTCCAGACTTCTCAACTATTTTGCCGCTGACAACACATTCTCCGTAGCCGAGTATCTGACACGGAAGGCACATTTCCTGCTTGGAACTGACCTCACTGCAAAAGGGAAGAGCAAGAACCGGGAAAGAAGAACAACAAGGGAAGACCGCAAACCACAGGGAGAGGGGCATAGCTCTACAAAAGAAGAGTACAGTTCGCCAAAGGACGAACATGACTCCCCCAAAGAAGAAAAACGTAAAGAGCCCAAGATACCTACCCGCCAAATCTCCTACGACATGTACCAAAAGGGCATGACCGTAGAAGAGATTGCCAAAGAGCGGGGCTATGTGCCAAGTACCATCATGAGCCACCTCACGGGATACATCGTGGACGGCGACATCGACATACGCAAATTTGTCTCTGCCGACCATGAGCAACTCTTACGGCAATACATGACGCTTCACCCCGATTCCCCGTTCAGCGAAATACGCACAGCCCTGAACGAAAGTTGTTCGTACGACGAAATAAGAATCGTGGCAAACGTCATAGAGAAAGAGAAGACTGCCAAGCAATAATAGCCCTGCCCCTGTTTTTTTTAGAAGGTTACCTCACCTTGCCGGTGCCCGTAACGTGCCCGTACCGATCTTTATATGTGGTG
>CAVKZC010000017.1:15685-24364 GCA_963660455.1 Sphaerochaetaceae bacterium
TCATTTGTTTTATGACGAGGGCATGGTAAGCGAACCCGTCGCCGTCCCTCCTTGCAAAGAACCGCAACAAAGCAATACGCCGATACCCACCGAGGAGTCTCTCTTCCTCTTCGAAGAAGATAATCAAGAAGATACCAAATAGTTTTCGCCCGTTAGTTCTATCCCTAAGCGGGAAGAGCCAACGGGCGAAAATCAAGTCGTCAAGTATATCTGTTACCGTTAATAAGTCTATCAGTCTCCAGCAGATACGTTATTCGTTGCCGGAGAACTGCTTGATACGTTGCTCTTCCGACAACTTGCATATCAGCAGCGTGTCATTCTCCTCGGCAATGATGTAACCGTCCAAGCCCTGCACTACCACCTTGCGCTCACGCAATGTATGCACAATATTGTTCTTGGAGTCTATCATCTGTATATTATTGCCTATCAATGCATTGCCGTATAGGTCTTTCTTGGTCTGCGCCATCAGGCTTCCCCACGTACCCAAGTCGCTCCATCCGAAGTCTGCAGGGAACACAAATATTTCTTCCGCCTTCTCCATGATGGCATAGTCTACCGATATGCTCTCACACTCCGGGTAACGCAAGTCTATCTGCTCCTGTTCCTGCGGTGTGCCGTAGACGGGGCGAAGACTCTCGAATATCTTGGCCGTGGCAGGCTGGTAAATGCGGAAGGCATTGATGATGGTCGTAGCGCTCATGACAAAGATGCCTGCATTCCAGAAAAAGTTCTTGTCGCTGATGTATTGCATGGCCGTCTGCAAGTCCGGTTTCTCGCGGAACTTGTCCACACGGAATATCTCCTTGTTGCGTGCCGATGGCGTGCGCAGGTCACCCTGAATATAGCCATAGCCCGTCTCGGGGCGCGTTGGCTTCATACCCAAGGTCACGATACTGTCCGTCTCGCCCGTAAACTTGAGCGCAGAAGTAATGACACGGCGAAACTCACTACAGTCGGTCACGAGATGGTCCGAAGGGGAAACAACGATATTGGCCTTTGGGTCCTTGCTCTTGATACGCCAACTTACGTAAGCTATGCAAGGAGCTGTATTTCTGCGGCATGGCTCCTGCAGGATGTTCTCCATGGGAATCTCCGGCAACTGCTCGTGTACAAGAGCGGCATATTTCTTATTGGTCACCACCCATACGTTCTCAGGGTCGCATACCCCTTCAAACCTGTCGAAGGTAAGCTGCAACAAGGAGCGCCCCATTCCGAGTACATCTATAAACTGCTTGGGTCTTTCTACAGTACTCATGGGCCAAAAGCGGCTTCCTACTCCGCCTGCCATGATTACCAGATGGTTGTTTTTGTAAGCCATGTTTCTTTCTTTTATGTAAATGTTCTGCAAAGTTAGCAAAAATTAGTTATAAAGCAAAAGGAGGACGGAATATTTTTCCGTCCTCCCCTTATTTTAACAGTTTTGAGTTACTTCACCACTTTGGCCAGTTCTTTTTTCCAGTTCTCGTATGCCTCTTTATAGGCATCCTTGTTGGCTGCGTTTGGCTCTATGACAGCCAGTTTCTTAAGCGAGGCAAAGGCTTCGTCGTGGTCTTTGTAGATGCCCGCACCGATGCCTGCTCCCTTGGCTGCACCTGCCGAACCGTCCGTTTCGTACAGTTCGATGGTTGCTCCACTCACTCCTGCCAGCGTATCGCGGAACAGCGGACTGAGGAACATATTGGCCTTTCCGGCATGTATCTTGTGTATGTCCATACCCATCTGCTGCATGATTTCCATACCGTAGCAGAAGCTGAAGACGATACCTTCCTGAGCAGCGCGCACGATGTGTGCCCGGTTATGCTTGTTGAAGTTAATGCCATGTACAGAGCATCCCACCTCTTTGTTTTCGAGCACGCGTTCGGCTCCATTGCCGAAGGGGATTATCTTCACGCCGTCACTGCCTATAGGCACACTGGCGGCCAGGTCGTTCATGTCGGCATAGCTTACGTCGGGTGTTATGTTGCGGTGTACCCACGCATTGAGGATTCCCGTACCGTTGATGCAGAGCAACACGCCGAGGCGGTCGAGTTCCGTAGTATAGTTGGCATGTGCAAAGGTGTTTACGCGGCTCTGCGGATCGTAGTTCACATCGCCCAACACACCATATACCACTCCCGATGTACCTGCCGTACTGGCTATCTCTCCCGGATTGAACACATTGAGACTGACAGCATTGTTGGGCTGGTCACCGGCACGGTAGGATATGGGCGTCCCCTCCTTCAGTCCCAGTTCGTCGGCAGCAGCTTTCGACACGACACTCTGCACGGAGAAGGTAGGTACTACGTCTGCTATCATACTCTCGTCGAAACCGAAATAGTTGAGCAGGAACTTGGCCGGTTTCTTCTCCTTGAAGTCCCACATCATACCCTCGGAAAGTCCACTGATAGTGGTCTTCACCTCGCCAGAGAGTTTCATGGCCAGATAGTCGCCGGGGAGCATTATCTTGTCTATCCTGTCGAATATCTCGGGTTCGTTTTCCTTGACCCATGCCAGTTTGGAGGCCGTGAAATTACCGGGCGAGTTAAGCAGACTGCGCAGGCAGAGGTCTTCTCCCAGGTCGTGGAAGGCTTTTTCTCCATAGGGAACGGCACGCGAGTCGCACCAGATGATACTGGGTCGCAGTACTTGCTGGTTCTTGTCCACGCACACAAGTCCGTGCATCTGGTACGAGATACCGATAGCCAGGATGTCTTCGCCCTTGGCTCCTGTCTCAGCCATTATCTTACGGAGCGACAACTTGGCGTTGTCCCACCACATCTGCGGGTCTTGTTCTGCCCAACCGGCCTTCACGGCCATGATGGGTGCTTCGTGATCCGGATAGAAAGCAGAAGCTGCTATCTCGCCGCTCTCAACATCGGTCAGCGATGCCTTTACCGAACTGGAGCCGACGTCAAATCCTAATAAATATCTTCTTGCCATAGTGTATAGATAAATGTTTTTAAGTTATACCTTATATATATAATACGCACATCGATGCATATTCCCCCAACATAAAAACGCCCTACCCTTTCGTTCTCCCCACAAAACGCCTTACGGCAAAGACGAAATAGACCACCAGGAGCACATAACCCACATAGTAGAGCGTGAGCACGCTGAACACGATGTAGTCGACAGCACAGACTGCAGCCAGTCCGCCGAGATAGAGCACCGCATCTCCCAAGGCCAGACGGTGTTTCACCTCGTCAACGGCAGCGATGGCAAGAATGAGTATGGCCCATACCGAGGCGAGGAAGAAGCCCAACACGCGCGGCACAGCAAAGGGATTGAGCGTGGGGTGAAAATAGAAATGGCGCCATGTTTCGGGCATGAAAGCCTGGATGGTGGCATAAAAGGCAGCGGAGAGCGACACCATCAAGGCCAAGGCCATGGGGTAAGGGGAGTCTATGTCGTGGAAGTGTACGATATGTGCCTTACTGTGTGACACTTTCCTGACGAGGTATGCCACGGCAATGAGCACGATTACCACCATAAAGATAAGCAGGTGAACATTACTGAACACCAGGATAAACTGCGAAATGGGGTCATCGGGCACCACCTTGGGCAGCAGTCCCGTCTCATGTATCCATCCGAAGCCACCCTCCTCCGTAGCGAGCTGTACCCATACGGAGTCGTGCCTGTCCTGGGGCACAGTACGTATGTCGCTCACCACAAGCAGACTGTTACGGTAAACGGCAAAGGAGTCGGTGGCAAGTCCGTTCACGCGCTCTTCGGGTTGCTGCCGCATAAGCATAAGCGAGTCGGCAGACACCACAAAGTTGTACTTGTTGGTGTAATGGTGGGTAGAGGAAAAGGAGATGGAGTCGAGTTGGCGGTCGCTGTACTCTACCAGCGCCGCATGCTGTTGGCGCGAGCCATGCCTATGATAGCACCCACCCAACAACAGGAGCAGTGCCATCATGACACACCAGTGTATATACAAACTCTTCTTCATATCCACCTATCGTTTTAGCCCACTTCTTTTATTTTAGTCCTCTTGCCGGAAACGGTTATGTCCCATACACATTCATCTGACAGGTGTTACAGGCGAACTCCAACTGGAAACGTCTTCCGTCCGGCAAGGCCAGAAAAAGGGGCTCACGCCATGAGGGACGTTTGCCACCCCGTTTTACGCAATAGCCCAACGAATAACGCAGACAGTGGCGGCACTGCATCAGCAGTTTGCCCTTGCCCTGGGAGCCATGTCCCGCATCTTCCTTCCGCTGTTCACCCGTATTCAGTTCAAAAGCCCACGCTGCATGGGGCATCCCATGCTCGGCATAGAAGGTCCTCGCCTGCCTGTTGGCGATGTTGTAGAGATAGCCAAAACGTTGGTACTCCGGTTGCCATCCGTCACGGGGCACATCGGCATCCTGTATGTCGTGGGGACTCCTTACGGCGCAGGTCTCCTTACTGATGGTCTGCTGCAGACTTTCCACCAGTTTGCGGCGCAGGTCTGCCAACATACTGCTGGGCACGAAGCACAGGGCAGCCTCAGCGTCCACCCTCACTTCACGGCACACAAAAGGCGTATTGCCCAACTTGCCGAGCTGGCACACGATGTTTTCCTGTTGTGGCTTGCGTGCCTCCTGATATTCCATACTGATGCTGGCTCTTACTACAGGACCGTCGGCATTGTCTGCACACTTTGCCTCAGCCTCGAAGCCGCCATCCACTTTGCGGAACCCTATAACGATGGGTATCTTGCGCTCGGCTGTATTACCTGAGAGAATCTTGCCGAACACCTCGTCGTTGTTACGGTACAAGGCCAGGCCAGGCCGCAGATGTTGCGGCATCTTGAGCGGAAAGAGTCTGTTGCCCTCGGCACGGTTCACGCGGAAACCCTCCAGTTCACGCTGGTCGTTGAGGAAGCAGAGGCCGTCACCGTTGGCAAAGGTTGCCGTCCCTGCCACATTGAAGCTGTTGCCCCTTATCTCCTTCACCTTCCCCACATATTCACCGATGGCTTTCGGCGTGTCAAAGCTGGCGATATCGGGTTGCCGCCCGTCAAGGAAATAGAGGGTAAAGCCCCGGTTGAATGTCTTCTTCAGGTTGGGTTCGAAACTATAGCTTACCTCGCCACGCGAAGCCCTCCGGTATTCGTCTGGGCGTCGCGCCACTATCCGGTTCAACCGCTGACTGTAAGCCGCCACCACGTTCTTCACATAGTCCACGTCTTTCAGGCGTCCCTCTATCTTGAACGAGCATGCACCGGCATCAGCCAGGTCTTCCAAACGGTCTATCTGGCACAGGTCTTTTAGCGACAACAGGTGGCGCTGGTGCTCTATCTCGTGCCCGTCGGCATCTAGCAGGTCAAACTTGAGGCGGCAGAACTGTGCACACTCACCCCTGTTGGCTGATCGTGAAAAGCAGTGCTGCGAAGCATAGCACACGCCCGAATAACTGACGCACAATGCTCCGTGTACAAACACCTCCAGGTCCATATCGGGCACGGCCTCGTGTATGGTCCGTATTTCCTCCAGACTGAGTTCGCGCGCCAAGACAGCACGGTTGAAGCCCAACGACTGCAACCATTTCACCTTCTCCTGACTACGCGTGTCACACTGCGTACTGGCATGCAACTCGCCAAGCCAGCGGTTCTCCCCCTCGCGCAGCGACTTCAGCACCCCCATGTCCTGCAGCAGCAAGGCATCCACGCCCGCTTCTCGCAAGCGTTCTATCATCTGCACCGTGTCCTGCAACTCGGAATCATAGACGATGGTGTTCACCGTAACGTGCACCCTGGCACCGTAACGGTGCGCATAGTCGCACAACTGGCGTATGTCGTCATACGAATTTCCGGCAGAAGCGCGTGCCCCGAATCGGGGCGCACCTATATATACAGCATCGGCACCGTGACTTATGGCTGCCATACCACATTCCAGGTTCTTGGCCGGAGCCAGCAGTTCCAGTGTTCTCATTTCTCAGTGTAGGCGTGTTCTAAAAATTCTTCATTAGACGGATGCTCTTCGCTCCCTTTACTTTCCCCTTTTACTTTTTACCCTTTTACTTTTTACCTTTACTTGATGTCCTCTATGTTGTATGGGGTTTCCTGGTATACGTAATAGTTTATCCAGTTGCTGTAGAAGAGGTTGGCATGCGCGCGCCACGTCACCAGTGGCTGCTGCGAAGGGTCATCGTGCAGGTAATAGTTCTTGGGCAAGTCCACATCGTCGCGTTTGCCCACGTCTCGCCTGTACTCACGGTCCAGCGTGTCGGGAGCATACTCCAGATGTCCGGTAACGAAGAATTCCCTTCCGCCCCGTGCCATCACGATGCTCACACCGCTCTCCTCCGACTCGGCAATGATGTCCAGTCCGTCCACCTTCTCTATGTCCTCCCGTCTTACCTCCGTATGGCGGCTGTGGGGCATGGCAAAGCGGTCATCGAAACCACGGAAGATGGGCAGTGCCGCATCGAGGGGATGCTGACTGAAGATACCGAACATCTTCTTCTGCAACGGATACTTGGGCACGCCGTAGAAATGGTACAGACCGGCTTGTGCACCCCAGCAGATGTAGAGTGTAGAGGTGACATGGGTGCGCGCCCAGTCGAATATTTCGGTTATCTCGGGCCAGTACTCCACGTCTTCATAGTCCATCGTCTCTATGGGCGCACCAGTCACAATCATGCCGTCAAACTTCTGCCGGGATAACTCGGCAAAGGTTTTGTAGAACATCATCATGTGCTCTATGGGCGTGTTCTTGGGCGTATGGCTCTTCAGTTTCATGAAGTACACCTCCAACTGCAGCGGTGTGTTGGAGAGCAACCTTACGAGGTCGGTCTCCGTTGTCACCTTCAGCGGCATGAGGTTGAGTATCACTATCTTCAGTGGACGGATTTCCTGGCTGTGCGCCCGGCTCTCGTCCATGACAAAAATATTTTCGTGCTTCAGCAGTTCTATGGCTGGCAACTTATCTGGCAATCTTAACGGCATATCCTATATAGGCGTGTTCTAAAAATTTCACGCATTGTTAATATTCTTCATTAAACGGGTTGTTCTTTGTGTCTTTTTGATTTTATCCATCAAAGGTAATTTTCATAACCCGCCTTTATTTTTCGACTGCAAAATTACACAATTCCAACGAGATAACGAAACATCAAGCCAAACTTTTCCCGTCTTCCTCCCTTTCTGCTGACTAAAAACCGGCAATACGGTAATGCTCCGACAACCGGCCCATCAGCCACTTCATCCTTACGTTCCAAGTTCCCTTTTCCTCCGCAACCCTGCGGTTCCTATCCACCAGTTCTTGATAGTCTCCGATATGCTGCAACACATCTTTTATCAGGTCTTCCGCCGTAATGTCGCTACGCAGCTCCACCACGGGGTTATAGCCTATAAAGTCTACCAGTTCCTGCGGAGCATGCCCCACCATCACCATGCGCGAGAACATACACTCCCAATAGCGCTGCGTGAGGGTTTCCACATCGCCGGCCACATCAGGGTCGGTCATGCTGCGGGGCAATGTGATCGTAACCTTCGCATTGCCCATGGCTTCATGCAGTTGTTCGTTGGTATAGACAAACCTTCCGTTTTGCCTTGTACTGACATGGTTCAGCCTGTTTCCGCCGTCATCCGGCTTCTCCAGATTGGCAGGGTCTACAATCCTCCTATTCGACCTACCGAACTCCAGCAGGTCTATCTGGCGGTCTTTCAGCAGTTTTCCTTTGGTATAGGAGTTTCCGTCCACTGCCTCAGCACACCATATAATGTTCATATCGGGGAACATCTTGCGCATCCGTTCCGCCACCTGCCTCGACGAGAAAACGGCAGTCTTCACACCATGCTTTCTCAGCCATCCGCAAGTTTTGTCGAAAAAACAAGGCCAGCAGTCCCATATCATCGGCACCACCTCATACCTCGTATAGTCAGGGAATGTGTCAAAGGAAACCGACACGGATTCTACAAATCTCAGTCTTGCCTCCTTTGTACTCTTCCATACCGACGGCAACTCCCAGCGGAACGCGGCCCCATGCAGCACCCTCGGCGGATAATGCCCTTCAAGCACTATCCCCCCATTCTCCTTCCAAGCCTCAAAGGGTGCTGTCTTGAAGTTCAGGAACCCGGGATGGACATAAGGCGCTACGGCCCTCAATGTTTTTTTCATGCGCTGTTCTAAAGAATGTCTTCACGAGACAAGCCCGTCATTTCCATAACAGTCTCAAATATTTTCTATCCGCAACACTTGCTCTATTATCGGAGCCATGTCATAATATTTATACTCTGCCAGTCTGCCACCAAAAATGACATTGTCTTCCTTGTCAGCCAATGCCTTATACTTAGCGTATAGGGCAGAATTCTTTTCGTCGTTCACAGGATAGTAGGGTTCCATGCCCTCCTTGTATTCTGTGGAATACTCTTCCGAGACAACGGTTCTCGGACAGTCGTACACCTCCTGTCCGAACATCTCGAAATGCTTATGCTCTATCACTCGCGTATAAGGCACATCATGGCTGGTATAGTTCACCACCGCATTGCCCTGATAGTTGGGCGTATTCTCCACTCGGGTCTTGAACGAGACGGTGCGCCAGTCGAGCTTGCCGAAGCAGTAACCGAAATACTCGTCAATGGGGCCGGTGTAGACAGCCTCCCCAAACCCCTCCCGAGGAGGGGCTTCCGCAAACCCTTTACATAGAGCCTCCCCCGCCCCCTCCCGTGGAGGGGCTTCCTTAAACCCTTTAGCTAAAGGGTTTAAGGTCTCC
>CAVKZC010000018.1:0-24080 GCA_963660455.1 Sphaerochaetaceae bacterium
GTGTAGTGGGCGACGTGTCTCACGTCGCAACAGTATTCGTCTATGATTGTGCGGTGAGACACCGCACCCACTACGCATCCGACGTTCGTATTTTATCCGAACGTGCATTTTTAACCGTGCTGTGCAAAGTACTTCATGTATTCATTCTCGAAATTGGGGGTAAAGACTCCTTTGCCCATGTTTTCCGCTATTTCGGCAGGAGTCCAGAATCTGCCGCCGTCAAGTTCGTCCTTGCTGGGCGTTACCGTGCCGTCGTAGACGCAGCGGTGCACATACACCAGCTCACGCTCCCGCTGGCTTTCGAATACATAATGGCCCATGGGAACAGGGTGGAAGTCAGTAATGCCCAGTTCCTCCCTTACCTCGCGTAGCAGGGCCTGTTCCACGTTCTCGCCCAGGTCCACATGCCCGCCGCAAGCCGTGTCCCACTTGCCGGGCTGTATGTCCTTCCACAGTGGGCGGTGCTGAAGGTAAAGCTCTCCCCGACTGTTGAATACGTGCAGGTGTACCACGGGGTGAAGTATCTTGCTGCCGTCGTGTGCATGCCCTCTGCTGACGGAGCCGAGAATGCGGCCCTCTTCGTCCACCACGGGGAACTGTTCGTCTTTGTTGTCTGTCATGTTGCTTGTTCTTGGAGTTAAGTCCTTACAGCGTCCCGTATTCGTCGGAATAGCGGAGCATCTGGTCGGTGTAGCTTTCCGTATAGTCGAGCTTGACGTCTATGGGATTATCATCTGCATCTAACTCCAGCGTCATCTTCGGGTTGATGAATCCCTTGTAAGGAGCCAGGTCGAGCCGGCGGTAGCGCGTCAGTATCTCATGGTGCAAGTCGGGGTCAACGTCGACAGCATAACGCTCCACCAGTGTGCGTGCCGCCTCATAGTCGCCCTCGCTCTTGACGCGCTGAATCTCAGCCAGTAGTTGTCCGAAAGCATTACGCAGCGCGGCATAGTCGTTAACCTTGACATAGGTCTTGCCGTCCCGCTTCTCCAGCTGTACGGCACCGTCGGCATGCTCCAGCGTCCACCATGCGATGAGGGCACGGTTGCGCATGTGAGCCTCCTCTATCTTGTCTCCCTCCTTGATGCGGATGGTCTGCGTAAGAAGACCGTTCATGAGGTAGGTATAGTATTGCGCCTTATAGGCTTCGCTGTCGGGCAAGAGTCCCAGTTCCACCAACTTGCTGTCGGCCATATAGTACAGTCCGAAGAGATCGGCACGTGCCTCCTCTATCGTGTTGCCGTACGCCTTGAGGGCATCAGGATCCGTACCGGGCAGCAGTTGTCCGCTACCATGACCGAGACATTCGTGCAAGTCGGTGTGCAGGTCGTCGGTAATGTCGCCGTAGCGGTCTATAAGGTCAAGGGTATCGGCATCTATGACAAACTCCTCGCGGAATCCGTTGCCCTGTGCAGCCTTTTCGTAAGCCTCGGTCAGATTGCCGATGGTGACACTCTTCGACCCGTAGGTCTGGCGTATCCAGTTGGCATTGGGCAGGTTGATGCCTATGGCTGAGGCCGGATATTCGTCTCCGCCGAGCATGGCCGCACAGATGACGTTGGCCGTAACACCCTTTACCACGGGTTTGCGGAAACGGCTGTCTACGGGCGAATGGTCTTCAAACCACTGGGCGTTGTCGCTGACGGTCTGTGTGCGCTTCGTAGCCTCCACGTCCTTATATTCCACGATGCCCTCCCACGTGCCTTTCAGAGCGAGAGGGTCGCCGTACACCTCTATGAATCCGTTGATGAAATCCACCATTCCCTCCTGTTGCTCCACCCATGCGATGCTGTACTTGTCAAAGTCTTTCAGGTCGCCCGTATGGTAGTATTTCAGCAAGAGGTCTATCACATCCTGCTGTTGCTCGTTCTCGGCATACTTCTGTGCCCTGCGCAGCCACGACGTGATACCCCTGATGGCTTCGCCGTACATGCCATTCTCGTTCCATACCAGTTCCACCATCTCGCCGTTGCGCTTAACCAACTTGGAGTTGAGTCCGTACGAGGGCGGTGTGGCATCGTCCGCATCCTTCATGCGTCCGTAGTAGCGCTCCACTTCCGCCTGCGTCACCCCTTCATAGAAGTTGCAGGCGGAAGTGACGATGAGGTCTTCGCCGTCGGTCTGGTTTACGCGTTTGGGCAACACATCCTTGTCGAAGATGACAGGCACAAGTTCGTCGAGCAGGTCCTCGCGGCTCTCGCCTCTTCTCAGGGGCAGCTTTTCCTCGGGCACCTCGCCTACCCTTTCATAGAAATAGGCCTCACTGAATCCGGGTTCCATCTTCCCGCATCCATAGTGATGGTAAATGCCACTGGAGAACCACACCCTCTTCAGGTAAGTCTCCAGGAGGCGGAACTCTTCTCCGCTGTCTTGCGACGTTTCGCGACAATGGCGATAGACGGCCTCGAGGGTCTTCCTTATGCGCAGGTTATACTTGCCCTGCTGGTCGAAGGTGATGTCCCTTCCCATCAGGGTAGCCTTGGCAAGGCAGTAGATGTAAAGTTTGCGGTCGAGCGACAGTGCCTCGAAACCTTTCAGCCTGTAACGCAGCATCTGAAGGTCGGCAAAGCGCTCGTCGGCATATTGAAAATTCGATGTATTGCCCATATCTCTCTTTTTAAGATTCCGCTTCGTCGTGTTTCTTTCTCCTTTTCCTGACAGGTGGCTCTGCCATTTCGGGGTGCGCTTCGAGGTAACCCTTGCGGTAATCGCGCGGCGTACATCCCCTGTGCTTGTAGAATGCCGCATAGAAACTCTGCCTGTTGGCAAAGCCCACCATGTCGGAGATGTCTTCCATGTTAAGGTGCAGATACCGCCTGTCTACCAGCAGGCTCATGGCCTCCTCTACCCTGTACTTGTTGACGAGTGTAGAGTAGTTCATGTGGAAGCGGGTGTTGCAGACGGCAGAAACGTAACGGCTGTTGGTCTCCAGGTCGTCGGCCAACAGCTTGGCCGTATAGCCCTTCTGCATGAATTTCTTTTCTATCACGAGTTTGCGGACCACTTTATTATAAAGGTCGTCAAGTATTTCAGGATTGATACTTTCCTGATAACTTACGGCTATCTCCTTGAATTGTCTTACGTTGTACTTTCCCATGCTTGTAGGTTTTTGGTCAGTCAATATGCAAAAGTAATCAAATATTCCTAAAGTGTCAAATTTTTTGTCAACTTTTTTGATATTCCTACCGTTTGGCCACCAGCACATAGATGATAACCGGTGCACCAACAAGGGGGGTAACAGCACCCAGCGGCAGTACGCCATGCCCCGAAGGAAGGGTGCAGAGCAGGTTGCAAAGCAGGGCAATGACAGCCCCGAGGAGCAATGTGACGGGAAGCAGACTGCGGTGATTGTCCGTAGAAATCAAGAGGCGCGCCACGTGCGGAGTAGCCAGTCCTATAAACGACACCGGGCCGCAGAAAGCCGTCACCGTAGCCGTAAGCAGACCTGTGGCCAAGAGCAGCCACAACCGTACACGCCGTACGCCGAACCCGAGGCTACGTGCGTAAGCCTCTCCCAGCAGCAGGGCGTTGAGCGGTTTGATGAGCAGCAGGGCAGCTACAAGACCGCAGCCTATCCCGGCGGCTGCCACCGGCAAGGTTTGAAGGGATACATTGGCAAAGCTGCCCATTCCCCATACCATGTATGAGCGTACGCCCTCTTCGGTGGCAAAGAAATTGAGCAACACGATGACACTGTTGGCCAGATAGCCTGTCATGATGCCCACGATGAGCAGTACCAGGCGATGGCGCACCACGGACGAAAGGAACGAGATGAGGAGTGTCACACCCATGGCTCCCACAAAAGCGGCAGAGAGCACGGCCACATAGCCCGATGCCTGCAGCACGCCCGCCTGCAGTGTGTTGCCAGTGGCAAGCATCACCAGCGCCACGGCAAGGGCAGCACCACTGCCGATACCGAAGACATCAGGCCCTGCCAGGGCGTTGGAAAAGGCCGTCTGCAGAAGCAGTCCGCTGCCGGCAAGGGCTGCACCGCCCATAAGGGCCATGACCGCTTGGGGCAGACGCGACTCCAGGACAATGTACTGCCAGGTGTCGCGCACACCCTCGTCGGCAGCATGGCCGCCTATCACAGCCAGTACATCGTGAAGGGGGATGTTTACACTGCCTATGCAGAGATTGAGCACGCACAACAATACAGCCAGTACTGCCAACGATGCGGCAACTATCCCCGACCTTAAGCAGCGACGGGAGCTTCCACCTTGCCCCTTTGCTTCTCCAACTTTTGTCTCCATCTTGCAGATTTTTATTGCAAATGTACGTATAATTATCCTAAAAGGAGAACGGCAACCCAACTTTTTATAAACTTTTGCCCCAAACGGTTTGGCTTTTACGTACAAAAAGTGTACTTTTGCACACATATTATATATAATAGGTCTCACACAGAGGCAGAAAATCCAAAACAAACAAATATGAACATATTAGTGACTGGTGCCAACGGACAATTGGGGCACGAGATGCAGAAAGTGGCAAAGGAAAGCAAAAACAACTATTTCTTCACCGATGTAGCTGACGGCTACGAGAAACTTGACATCACCAACCTGGCGGCGATACGCACCGCCGTAAAGGACAAGGACATACAGGTCATCGTAAACTGCGCCGCCTATACCAACGTGGACAAGGCAGAAAGCGACTACGACCTGGCCAACCTGCTGAACAACACGGCAGCAGCCAACCTGGCGCAAGCCATGAAAGAAGTGGACGGCACACTGGTGCACGTGTCTACCGACTATGTGTTCCAAGGCGACCGCAACATACCGTGCCGCGAAGACTGGGCCACCAACCCGCTGGGCGTTTACGGCAAGACCAAGTTGGCCGGAGAGAAAAGCATAGCTGCCACGGGATGCAGGCACATCATCATACGCACGGCATGGCTCTACTCACAGTGGGGCAAGAACTTCGTAAAGACCATGCAGGCTCTTACCGCCTCGCACGACACGCTGAAGGTGGTGTTCGACCAAGTAGGCACTCCTACCTACGCTGGCGACCTGGCTACCGTCATCGGACACATCATCGAGAGCGGACAACTCGACAAGACGGGCATTTACCACTTCTCCAACGAGGGAGTATGCTCGTGGTTCGACTTCGCCAAACTCATCTGCGAACTGAGCGGCAACACCTGCGACATACAGCCTTGCTACAGTGAGGAGTTTCCAAGTCCTGTGGAGCGTCCGCACTTCTCTGTGCTCGACAAGAGCAAGCTGAAGCAGACTTTCGGCGTGAAAGTGCCTTACTGGACCGACTCGCTGCGCAAATGCATTGACGAACTGAAGTAAAAACATCAAGTTATCACCCATAAAGAAAACATAAAGACATGAAGAATATCATCATCACCGGAGGTGCCGGCTTCATAGGGTCGCATGTGGTGCGCCTCTTCGTAAACAAATACCCTGACTACCACATCATCAACCTCGACAAACTGACCTATGCCGGCAACCTGGCCAACCTCAAGGACGTAGAGCAGAAGCCCAACTATACCTTCGTGAAGGCCGACATCTGCGACTTCGACCTGATGCAGAAACTGATGGAGCAATACCACGTGGACGGCATCATACACCTGGCTGCCGAGAGCCATGTAGACCGCAGCATCAAGGATCCGTTTACCTTTGCCAGAACCAATGTCATGGGTACACTCTCACTGCTGCAGGCCGCCAAGACCTACTGGGAAAGTCTGCCCGAAAAATACGAAGGGAAACGCTTCTACCACATCTCTACGGACGAGGTGTATGGTGCATTGGAGCTGACAAACCCCGAAGGCATAGAAAGCCCGTTCACCACCAAGGCAAGTTCGGAGCACCATCATGCCTACGGCGAGAAATTCTTCCTGGAGACTACCAAGTACAATCCCCACTCACCCTACTCGGCCTCAAAGGCAAGCAGCGACCACTTTGTGCGTGCCTTCCATGACACCTACGGCATGCCTACCATCGTCACCAACTGCAGCAACAACTACGGTCCCTACCAGTTCCCAGAAAAGCTCATTCCACTCTTCATCAACAACATACGTCACCGCAAGCCGTTGCCCGTATACGGCGAAGGACTGAACGTTCGCGACTGGCTCTATGTGGAAGACCACGCACGGGCCATCGACCTCATCTTCCACAAGGGAAAGGTGGCTGACACATACAACATAGGCGGATTCAACGAATGGAAGAACATCGACATCGTCAAGGTAGTCATCAAGACAGTAGACCGCTTGCTGGGCAGAAAAGAGGGTGAAGACCTCAACCTGATTACCCACGTAACTGACCGTATGGGCCACGACATGCGCTACGCCATCGACTCAAGAAAGTTGCAGAGCGAACTGGGATGGGAACCCAGCCTCCAGTTTGAAGAGGGCATTGAGAAGACCGTGCGCTGGTACCTCGACAACCAGGAATGGATGGACAACGTAACCTCGGGCGACTACCAGAAGTATTACGAAAACATGTACAAAGACAGGTAAAAACTGCTCCGCCCGTACACACACATTGCGCCCTGCAAGGACACAACCTGCGCATACAGTTCAGGTTGCCCTTGCAGGGCGCTATTTTTAAGGCGGGTTCTAAGATGTAGAACACGTGCCTTTTATTTCTACCGGCACTTACAACCCCTCACGGAAGAAGTCGAAAGCTTCCTTTATCTCCTCCACACACGCGGTCTGATTGATACGGATGTCACCGATGCCGCCAAGCAACGTGAAGTTGATGATACCATTCTGGTTCTTCTTGTCATGGTGCATCAACTCTATCAGTTCTTCATAATCGTCGCACGTTATGGGCAGGGTGCCATAGTTTTCCTTGATGAAGGCTACGGTCTCCCGCATCACATCAACGGGGAAATGGGTCTTGACCACACTGAGATAAAGCTCGGGTATCAATCCCCATGCCACGGCATAGCCATGCAGCACTGGCGTGCGCTTCAAAGCCCAGCTCTCGAAGGCATGGCCGAACGTATGGCCAAGGTTGAGCGCCTTGCGTATGCCGTGCTCATGAGGATCCTGCAAGACGATGCGCTCCTTTACTTTGACACTGTCGCCTACCATGCGCTGCAACTGCTTGAGATCGGGGCGGGAAAGGTCGAAACCTACCAGTTCGCGCCACATAGTCTCGTCGGAGATAAGACCATGCTTGAGCATCTCGGCATAGCCGGAACAAATGTTGGCAGCATCGAGCGTGCCGAGAAACTGCGTGTCAAGGATGACGAACTTCGAGTCGCAGAATACTCCGACCTCATTCTTCAGACCACCGAAATTGATTCCGGTCTTGCCGCCCACCGAAGCATCTACCATAGACAGCAGTGTGGTGGGGATATTGATAAAGTCGATGCCACGCTTGAAGGTGGCTGCGGCAAAACCGCCAAGGTCTGTTATCATGCCTCCACCCAGATTGACAAGGCAAGAATGGCGTGAAGCTCCACCCTCACCCAGCGATTTCCATACGTGCGACACGGAATCCAAATCCTTGTGGATGTCCGTATCTCCTATGGTGACAAGGGTTGCATTCTTCAGACACAAAAAGTCCTTGACCACCGGCCAGCATGTTTCTCTTGTTGTGCTGTCTACAAGGACAAACAACTTGTCGTGTTCACACTCGGACAAGGCTGTAGCCAGGTCTCCTTCCAAATTGGCAGATATAATGACTCTTTGACTCATGGGTTATTTCTGTTTCTTTTGTGCAAAAGTAATCAAAAAATAGCACAAAATGCAAGGAGAACTCTTTTTTTTGGCTTTTTATAGTCAAAAAACATGTCCCTCTCTTCACGAAACGGCAGTACTTACCGAAACAACCACCGCATACACCAATGTAAACACAAGCACACAGAGAACCTTGCTGATGTCGGCATGGTCATAGCCCGTACTTGTGTACTGACTGGAGATGTAGGTAATGTCCGGGGAGACGGCACGGTAAGCCTTACGGTAGACAAAATATACAACCCATCCTACAACTGCCCCAAACAGCATGCCACACAGTACGTCGCTGGGATAATGCATGCCTAAATAGACACGCGTCCATCCGTTGACCAAAGACCACACTATCAAGGCCATCGTAAGCACACGGCTACGCATGAGCAGGGCGAAAAAGACAGCAAGTGACATCGTGTTGGCCGCATGGGCGGAAAAGAAGCTGTACCCCTTTCCGCGTATGCCGTCCACCACATCGAACGTGTATTTCAGCAACGGGTCGTTATTGGGGCGCCAACGTGCCACAAGGGGTTTGACCACAGCATCGGTAACACTCGACGCAATGGCCACACAGACAAGCGCCCCCAGCACTGCCAACCCTATCTGGAGCATGGTCTCGTTGTTGCGCACTATGATGTAGAACAACACAAGGTACAACCCCGTCCACGTAAGACCGTTGGTAAGAACCAGGGCCATACGGTCTGTAAAGAGATTGTCGCTGCCGTTGAGCAGATGCATCAGGAATAGGTCTATGTTCATATGCGTGAATTGCGTTTTATATTTCTTCTATCTGGCTGGTTTCTACCCATCCCTCACGGCCATCACCGAACTGGACATGCAGCCAGCCTTTCATCGAGTTGTCCGTGATGTCCATCCGGGTTCCTTCATGTATGACAAACTGCTCTGTACTTTGACGGGAAGGAGTCTTTCTTACACTTACGGTAGGCGACAACGCAATGGCACCCGTATGGCTGGTCAACGCCCGTCTCTGCAAGAAGGCGAATGTGTTGAACAGCAGAAAAGCAAAGAAGAACAGTACCCCACCAAAATATCCTATCCTTCGCATGTATGTCTGTGGAGCAAAGAGGAAAACCAGTATACAGGCCAATGCGGCAATGATGGAAAAAATGGCTGTCTTACCCCATGCGTCGACGGAAAGCAGATAAACCACGGCGCGATACCATCCCACAAAGAACATTTCGTTCTCGACGGGCATCTTGTCGATGGTTTTAGAGCGAGCCAACTGGAGGTTGAAGTTGATGTCTTCATCTGCCGGTGCAAGCCTGTAGGCGCGTTCGTAATTCAAGACGGCACGTGTTATGTTGTCAGTGCGGTAGTAAGCATTGCCCAAATTGTAGAACACTTCGGCCGAAGCACCGTCCTTGAGCACCGATTCGTAGTCCTTGATAGCCTGCTGGTAGTTGCCGCGCTGGTATTCGGCATCAGCGTTCTGCTTGGTTACGGCACCGGCGGATACCGATACGGTAAGCAGCGACAAAACGAGCAGAATGCCGAAGGTATAATCTCCTGCCCTATGGTTCTTGTTGCCCTTTTTACGGTTGGCATTGATGGTGTTCTCTATCTTCATAATTGCGTTTCGTGCAGAATTGAATGTCTTGCTCATGTTGCCTGCCGGGTCTCCAGGGGCATAACGCTCAAACTCACACTCGTCGAGCGCCTGCATGAAGATGTCTATGACACTCGTGTCCACCCCGTGCATCCCAAGCTGCTCGCTGATGTTTTCGCGCCCGAGGTGTTCCACCGGAATGTTGAGCTTATAGCCAATATATCCCCACAAGGCACGGAGCACCTCGTCGTAAAAAGCTCCATTGCGTCCTGCCTGCATGAGTTGGTATGCCTTTTTCAGACGTTTGTTGGCTATCTTTCCCGCACGGTTGGAATGTTTCCTCACGATGTCGGCATTCTCGAGCACCCGTTTCCTGAAGAATACAAGCAGACCTACGAAGCCTGCCAAAGGCAAGAGGAGGCATACCCAATAACCTATCGTGCCGAAGAAGAACGAATCGGATGCGCAGACTTCAGGATTGCCGAGTTTCAGCGCATGGATGTCGCCGGACTGAGTCGTATAGTCGGCCGACGTGTTGTCGGTAGTGCCATCGCCAGGTGTCACGGTCAACGTGAAGGGCGATGTCTTGACCGTACGGTAAGCATTGGCAGATGTGTCATAATAAGTGAATTCTACGGCGGGAATCGTATATTTGCCCTGATGACGCGGAACGGCAAGGAAATCATACACCATGTTGCCTTCCACACCGTTCTGGCTCAGCTTGGTCTTGTCCGTCACTTTGGCATCATACCTGTCGAAATCTTTCGGGAATGTCACCACAGGCTCTTTCAGTAACTTGAGATTGCCGACACCGCCTATGACGACACGAAGGGTAACGGGATTGCCAGCCTTTACCTCCTGCTTGTCGAGTGTGCCGGTAATGCTGAACTTGCCTACACCCCCTGAAAAATTGGCAGGTTTTGCCGGCAACGGTACGACGTCTATGGTTACGCCGGGAGCCTTTATCTCCTTATGTACCTCAACATATCCGGAGCCGCCGTTAAAGAAGGCTTCGAGCGGGTCGATATTCCTGTTCTGCTGTACCACGATGCCCTTGAATGTGATGGAAGGAATCTCCAGCTTGCCTGTCATCTGCGGATACATCACATACTGGCTCCATGTAACGCACTTGTAGGGTTTGCCGTTCACGGTTTCGGTATGCAGCACCTTCTGCTGCGGCTGCGGCACTTCCTGTGTATGGAATCCCTTCAAGTCGGGCATTTTGCCGTCAAGCTGCGTAAGGTCTACCTGGGTATACACTTTATAGGTCAGCAGCACGGGTTCCTGCTCGTGTACACGCTTCTTGTTGGCAGTAACCTTGATGAAAAGGTCATTGCCTGAAATGGCGGAGCCAGCCTGGCGCATATGCGGCTCGTCACTGTCGTCGCGGTGCATGCCCGGAGCACCGCCCGAATTGCGGGCCTGTCCGGAAACACTTATCTTCAAGGCCCTGGCGGTAATTTTCTTGCCATTGGCCGTTCCGTGGGAGGCAGCCACCGTATAGGTGCCGCTCTTGGATGCATAAAGCGTATAGGTAAAGGTCGTGGAAGAAGACGAACTGGTATGTCCGTTGACCATTTGGTAACTTGACTGTTGGGAGACGTATGGACCAGCCACCACTTCCAGTCCGTCGGAAACGTTGCCCATCCTGAAATCCTCCACTTCCCGGGTATTGAAGGTATAGGCAACCCTGAAGTTCTCTCCGGCCGACACATGGGAGGGGGCAGATACTGTCACCTGCTGCGCCTTGCCGCAAAGACAACTCAGCATGACTGCCATTGTCAATATATACCACTTGATATGTTTCATAATGTTCTGCTTTCTGAGAATGACAAATTAATGTAACGGTACAGCTTACATATTACCAGTTTTTCTCGTATTGTCTGCGGCGCGGCTGGCTCATGGCCTTCTGCATCTTCTGCTTGGTGGCCTTCTCCTGCTGTACTGCAGCGTTGAGGAGCTGCTCGGCATTGTCGCGGCTCATCTTTTCCTGGTTTTGCTGTCCTTGTTGCTGATCTTGCTTGTCTTGCTTATTCTCCTGGTTCTTGTCTTGCTTGTCTTTATCCTTGTCCTTGTTCTGCTTGTTGTCTTTATTCTGCTTGTTATCCTTGTTCTGCTTGTTGTCCTTGTTTTGCTTGTTCTTGTCGTCTTTGTTGTTTTTGGGCTGGTTCTTGAGCTGGCGTTGACAGAGTACAAGGTTGTAGCGCGTTTCGTTGTCTTGGGGGTTGCAGCGCAAGGCATCCTTGTAAAATGCTATGGCCTGTGCAAACTCTCTGTGGTTCTGCATGATGACACCCATATTGTGAAAACTTTTCGCACGGCGAAGTTTGTTCGTTTCCATCTGTGCGGCATTGGCATACTGCTGAAGAGCCAGAGAGTCTTTCTGCTGCATCATCAACGCACAGCCTAAGTTGTATACAGCCTGTGGATTGTTGGCATTCTTGGCGATGGCCTTGCGGTATTCCACTTCTGCCCCAGCCCAATTGCGGTGCCGGTATTCTTTATTGCCCTGACGGATAAGCGAACGGTCGGTCTGGGCCTGCATGACGGTCGGTACTGCAACCAACAGCACAAGCAAGGCTACAGCCTTGTGCCCTAAACGCGAACGGCGCATGTTGGGCAGGAGTTTGGCCAGTTTCGGGTTCTTGCCCTCGAGGAGGCATGCCTCCATTATCAGCAACAGCACGACAAGGATACCTATGGCCTGGAACTGTTCGTCATATTCGCTGTAGGTCACCACGTCGGCCTCGCCTTTCTGCAGTTTTGACAAGTCGGCGTTGAGCTGCTGCTCCGCATCACTGGTGTTGTCCACGTGTATGTACCTTCCGTTGCCCGCCTGGGCCATCTCGCGGCACATGTCCTCGTTGAGTTTCGTCATAACGGTATTGCCGCTGTTGTCCTTGAGATACGAACCGTCACCCACAGGGATAGGGGCACCCTGCCTGTTGCCTATGCCAAGGACGAAGACGTTGATGCCCTTCTTCTTGGCTGCCTGAACGGCCTCGGTAGCACCCGGCTCGTGGTTTTCGCCGTCTGTGATGATGATGATGGCACGCCCGACATTGTCCTGCTGGGTAAAGCTCTTTGTGGCAAGGCTCACCGCTTCTGCGAAATTGGTGCCTTGCGTCTGTATGAGCGAGGGCGTGATGTTCTGCAGGAACATCTTGGCCGACACGTAGTCATTGGTAATGGGCAACTGCACAAATGCGTCGCCTGCAAAGACTATCAGACCTATCTTGTCGTTGGTAAACTTGTCGACAAGGTTTTCTATAAGCATCTTGCTCTTGTCGAGACGCGAGGGAGCTACATCTTCGGCAAGCATCGAGTTGGAGATGTCGAGACAGATCATGGTCTCGATGCCCTGACGCTTGTCATGGCTTATCTTGCTGCCCATCTGGGGACGTGCCAACATGACTATAATGAAGGCCAATGCCATCAGCGTAAGGGTAAACTTAAGTGTAGGACGTACCTTGGAAACGCCGGGCATCAGCTGCCTCAACAGACTGGGGTCACCCAACCGGCGCAACCTGGCACAACGAACCCTCCACCCTACGAACCTTACTGCTACAAGAAGGGGCAGGAGCCATAATAACCATAAAAAAACAGGAGCTTCAAATCTTAACATTGTCGTATCTCTTATGTTTTCCTAAACGTTTGCCGGTGGCAGGATATCGTGTGGAGTGATACCCGCCTTGCCGAATCTATTGTCAGGGAATGCGTCTGAACCACGTTAGCCGCAGCAGTATCTCGAGCAGGAGAACCAGAAAAGCGGCAAGCGCAAATATCTGGTATGCTTCGTATCGCTTGGCATAGTGCGTAACGTTCAACTTTGTCTTTTCCAACTTGTCTATGTCACGGTAAATCTGTTTCAGTTCGGCATTGTTGGTGGCACGATAGAAATTACCGTCTGTAATGCGCGCTATTTCGCGCAGGGTCTGCGTGTCTATCTCCACCGGCATGTTGACATACTGCACACCGGCAGCCGTGGGCATAGGATAAGGTGCCACCTTGTTGGTACCTACACCGATGGTATATACACGTATGCCGTAGCTCTTGGCTATTTCGGCTGCTGTCATGGGCGAAATGTCACCCGTATTGTTGCTGCCGTCCGTGAGCAGTATCACTACCCTACTCTTGGTCTTGGAGTCCTTGAGGCGGCTCACGGCATTGGCCAGGCCCATGCCCACGGCGGTACCGTCTTCTATGATGCCGCGGGTGGTGATGTCTGTGCGGGTGTTCTGGAGCAGTTGCAGCAAGCTGGCATGGTCGGTGGTCATGGGGCATTGGGTGAAGGCCTCGCCGGCAAATATCGTAAGACCGATATTGTCATCCGGCCTGCCCGAGATAAATTCGTGGGCAACATCCTTGGCTGCTTCCATACGGTTGGGCTTCAGGTCTTCTGCAAGCATGGAGGTGGATACGTCCATGGCAAGCATGATGTCAATACCCTCTACCGTCTTGTTGTCCCACGAATGATGGGTCTGGGGACGGGCCATAGCACATACCACCAACACAAAGCATACGCATCTGAGGAACATCGGAAAATGGACAAGTCGTTGCCGCATGCTTTTGGGCGCGTACATGTACTGCATGGTACTGCTCACACGCATGCTGGGGTTGCCTTTCTTCCTGTAGAGAAAATACCAAAGTATATAAGGTATCAGCAACAGAAGTAACAGAAAATATCCTTTACTTGCAAATTCCATAGTGTATTCTGCTTTTCTTTTTTACATCAGAAGTTGGTAGACGCTGTAGAATATATAGGCGAGTATCAGCAAAATGACTATGCCTACTCCCCATATCAACGACTTGACTATCCTGCGTTGGCTCTTGCTCTTCATGTCCTTTTCCGACAATTCGGGAGCCTTCCGTTCTACAGTAGCCTTCTCTTCTGTCTTTGTCTGGTCTATAAAGTTGACTGCGCTCAAGAGGTTGGCATCATTCTCGCCAAGCAGTGCCTCGTATTTGGCAAATTTCACAAGGTCTGCTACGCGGAAAAGATGCTTCAGTTCATCGAGCATTGCGGGGTCTCCGCTGTCATGCAGACGTGCTATTATCTCGCCACTCGTCATTTCCATGGCACTGAAGCCGAAGCGGTTTTCGATATATTCGCGCAAGGCATCGGTAAGCTGGGTGTAGTATTCTTTCTGGGCGGTAACGCTGGACTGTTGCTGCTTGATGGCATTTATCTTGCCTAACGCCTTTTCGTGTGCGGGAATGTGGCGTATGGTTCGCAGATGTATCACGATAGGCTTGTTCTGCTTTAGTCTGATACAAAGATAAGCCATTATAAAACAGCATAATAGCACTATTACGCTCAACCAAAACACAAGGCTCCAGTCACTCCACAGGAAAGGATTGTCCTGCACATCCTTTGGCGGATAAAACTGATTGGGGTGTACTGTATCGACAGGTATGGAGAGTACTTTGAGTGCAAGCTGATTGCCGCAATATTCCTTGCCGTCTACCTTTACCTTCAGCGCCGGGACGGCATAGACGTTGGCATCGAAGGAAGTAAGCACGTAATGCCTCCGTATCTCTATTCTCCCGTCATCCAAATGTACACTGTCTCCATGATCTACTTCCACAACCTCCAGCCCCGGCACCAAATATTGTGACGGTTTGATGGCGGGCATTGCCACCTTGGCCCCCTTGCGAACGGTCGCACAGAGGTGGAGGGTAGTCTGCTCGCCTACAAGTATCTGAAGCGAGTCTATCTTCTGTTCCACATGCTGGGCAGATACTTGAATGGGGAAAAGAACGGCTGCTACACTTATGGAAGCCACAAGCCAATGGCGGCTCCATACCACAGCAGAGTTGATATATTTGAAAATGCTATATGCCATATTGTTCGTACACCTTTGTTTTTCGCACTTGTTTATGCCCTTCGCTTGAAAAGCATCAGCAAGGCTTTGGAGAAATCCTCGTTTGTAGCAATGGACGTAGAGTCGACCTTGCATTTCGCAAAAATGGTACTCAAACGCTCTTCTTGCTTCTGCCAATGCCTGGCGTGTGCTTCCCTCACTTTTCTTGAACTAGTGTCTATATACATTTCATGACCGGTTTCCGCATCACTTACCCTGAGCAGTCCTACGTCAGGCAAGTTCTTGGCGAAGTTGTCATACACCTGCACCGCCATGACATCATGCTTGCGGTTGGCTATTTCCAATGAATGCGAGTAGTCGTTATTGTCATAGAAATCTGAAATCACGAATGCCGTGCAGTGACGCTTCATCACTCGCGTAAAGTATTCCAATGCCGCCCCAATATCCGTCCTTTGACTCTGCGGATGAAAGTCGAGCATCTCGCGGATAATGTACAGAATGTGTTTACGTCCTTTCTTGGGGGGGATATACTTTTCTATACGGTCAGAAAAGAATATGACACCTATCTTGTCATTGTTCTGTATGGCACTGAAAGCCAAGGTGGCTGCTATCTCCGTGCAGAGGTCGCGCTTTATCTGGCACCGTGTGCCGAAATCGAGCGAACCACTCACATCTACCAGCAACATCACGGTCAACTCACGCTCTTCCTCAAATATCTTGACAAAGGGACGGTGAAATCGTGCCGTGACATTCCAGTCTATGTCACGTATATCGTCACCATATTGGTACTCGCGCACTTCTGCAAAAGCCATACCCCTGCCTTTGAAGGCAGAATGGTATTGCCCTGCAAAGATGTTCTGGCTCAAACCGCGTGACTTTATCTCGATTTTCCGAACTTTCTTTAAGATGGTCTGTGTGTCCAACTTTTTTCTTTCCTTTGTTTCTAAAATCCTTGTTTACTTGCTACGCTATGCCTATGTGAGAGCGTCAGGGCACTTCTACCCTATTGATGAGTCTGCTCACAATGTCCTCGCTGGTAACATGGCTTGCCTCTGCCTCGTAAGAAAGGCCGATACGGTGACGCAACACGTCGTGTGCGACGGCCCTGATATCCTCGGGTACTACGTAGCCGCGATGCTTGATGAACGCATAGGCTCGAGCGGCCTTGGCGAGCGAGATACTTGCTCGTGGACTGCCGCCGAAAGATATCATTTCCTTCAGTTCTCCAAGCCCGTAACGTTCCGGATAGCGAGTGGCAAACACGATGTCTGCGATGTACTGCTCTATCTTTTCGTCCAAGTACACCTCGTTGACGATTTCGCGCGCCTGCAAGATTTCCTGTGTACTTGTCACAGGACTGACGGATGGAAGACTTCCCTTAAGGTTTTCGCGTATGATGAGCTTTTCTTCTTCAAGCGAAGGATAGTCGATAATGACCTTCAAGAGGAAACGGTCCACTTGTGCTTCGGGAAGTTGATACGTGCCTTCCTGCTCTATGGGGTTTTGGGTGGCCATCACCAAGAAGGGCGAAGGCATCTTGAACGTCTGGTCACCGATAGTAACCTGATGTTCCTGCATGGCCTCCAACAAAGCACTTTGCACCTTGGCGGGTGCACGGTTTATTTCATCTGCCAGCACAAAATTGGCGAAAACAGGACCTTTCTTGATATGGAACGATTCGTCTTTCTGTGAATAAATCTGCGTGCCGATTACGTCGGCAGGCAGTAGATCCGGTGTGAACTGTACTCTGCTGAAATCGCCGCTTATGAGTTGAGACAAGGTCTTGATGGCAAGGGTTTTTGCCAGTCCTGGCACACCTTCCAAAAGTATATGACCGTCACTGAGCAAGCCTATGAGAAGGCAATCTACCAGGTGCTTCTGCCCTACGATTATCCGGTTCATTCCTTTCACGAGATTGGTAACGAACTGGCTTTGTTGTTCTATTCGAATGTTGAGTTCGCGAATGTCTATAGCTTCTGCCATAATTATTTACTTTATATTATGCTCTTATTTATGACTTGGGCAGACTTCCCGCCCAAAAACAAACGCAAAAGTATGTAATCGAAAGCAGATAAACGAATAAAGGCAACTAAATTTTATTAAAAATGGTACATATTTCCTTTATTTAAGAAACTTTCAATATAAAAAAGCATTGTCTGCCGTCTGCAGCACTTCCCCGGTTGGCAACTGCCCATGCTAACAACAACCTTACAGTCCATAAAACCCCTGCCACAGAAAACTTTTCCTATCTTCCTTGAAGAACCATAGGCTATGTATGACAATTCCATAAAGGTACGATTAGAACTGTTCGACCGAATATATTCCCTAAAAGGTGATTGGCTATATAGTCGTACAACTATAACCCTCAAACCGTACGACCATGGCTTTCCAAAACGTACGGCTATAGAGGGCATGGTCGTACGACATAAGGGCGTATGGTTGTACAACAAAGAAGGTGGAAGTTGTACGATGATGCGGTGTGCCGACATGGCTCAGCAGAGTAGCTGACTACAGTCGGCAGAGCTGCTGACTTGGCTCAGCAGAGCTGCTGGGCTTAGTCGGCACGCTGAAGAAGGTAGGCTTTCCCACTCAGGAGGCAAGCTGCTTTTACCGTCAAAGCCTACTCCTTCTTCCTCAGACGATAGAGCCTCACTGGACCTTCCTTTGTGGAAACCATCCTGGCATCAGGTTCCTCGCACATCCCATCAAGCACCTTGCAGGCATGGTAGCGGGTCACTCCGAAGCGGCGCATCATGTCCTTCACGGTGATATAGCCCTGTTCGGTGCAGATAGCCTTGATATCGACAAACTCCTCGTCCGCCTCCTTGGGCTGCGCTTTCAAGCCCCACCACTGGCGACTGCATTCCAAATGCTCTCGCAAGAACTTCTTCACAAAATCCTTGGTAGGTTGCACGTCGATGCCACACACTTCCACCTCGTTGGCAGGAATGCGGTCACCCTCGCGGTATTCCTTCTTCACCTCGTTGCCATTTCCATCCTTGCGCCGAAGCACCCTGAGCTTGGGCCGGATGATAAACATATCGCCCAACCTCACCTCGTCGCCCTCCTTCAAGGAACGGAGAATCTCATCCCCCGCCGTCTCTATCGCCTGTTCGAAGGTATTGGGGTTCATCACGCTATGACGTTTCAGCGTGTCCTTCATCGCTTCCATATCGACGGTATCATTCTTCACGAACATCGGGTGCAAGGTGTACTTGCCGCTCTCGTCCTTCCAGGGAGTGGTATGTTCCAGATAATGTATAGGTCCTGTAGCTCTTGCCATAATCTTTAAAATGCAACCATTGCTATTTTACTATAATTGTCTATTACCATAAAGCGACTTTACCTATTCCTGCCATCTCAAAATTTGCAGAAATCCCCATTGCTCTAAACACTTTGGCAATAGTAGCAAAAGTAATATTGTTACCTTTTTCTATGCGAGACACTTGAGATTTCTTCACGCCAATCAATGCTCCAAGTTCTTCTTGTGTTAGGTTCTTGGACTGACGAGCTTTCTTGATGGCTTCTCCCATCAGAAAAGCATTCATGTCTGATTCATATTGGTTTCGTAACGAAGTCCCCTTTTCGCCGAGCACCTTATCCAAAGCCTCATCTTCTGTATAAAATTTCATCGTTGCTTTTAATTCTGTTCATACGACCTTACCTTTCAATCCAATTTTCAATCTTGATTCCTTTAATGTTCTTGAAGTCCTTGATGTTGTCTGTAACCATAACAAGGTTGTTTGTTACGGCTGTACAACCAATTAGCAAATCAAAATTATTATGGACTGGCGTTCCTGCCAATTGAAGCCTAACCTTCTCTTCTGCAAAGAAATCAATGCTTGTACTTATCGGGATAATGGTTAGATTATTGATAAAAGAATCTATCTTTTGATTGACAAATTTACCTTGCGGAGCCTTTGCCTTACCAAGGATCTCACCAATCTTCAATTCTATAACAGTTATCTCGGATACATAGCATTGAGAGAAATCTATTTGCGAAACAACCTTTGCCACATTAGGGTTCTTCCTTAGTATGGCAATACAGATATTAGTATCCAAAAGATAACGTTTCATAAGCAAAACTGATTAATGTCTTTGTCCTGGTCTTGCATCACTTCTCTTATTTCAGTAGCACTTGGAAAATCTATACCTTCCAACGCTCCATAAAACTCAGAGAGTTTCATGCTTTTCGCCTTTTTCTCTTCCGCCTTCATGGCGATGGAGGAACTAAGTTTGCTAATTAAGGCAAGCTTGACATTATCGCTTAATCCTTTCAGCAAACTCCAATAGTTATCAACGATATAATTCTGACTCAAAACAGCTTCCATATCAATTCCTTTCTTTTTACTACTTGCAAATATACACCGAATATTCATAATCGCCAAACTTTTCAAGATAAATCTCATAAAATCTTTCATCTATCATCCAAAAATCCCTGCCACAGGAATCTCTTCCTACAGCAGGGATTTATTATATCGCATCAAATATAATGTACAATTATTTCAATTGTACATTATTAATTGTCTTAGTACTCGCCCCAAGCCTTGATGTCGATGTCTTCGAGCTTGGTGGTGCAGAAGGCATAGATGAAGGCACTTGCCAGACGGCTGTTGGTAATCAATGGCACGTTGAGGTCGATGGCGGCACGGCGAATCTTGTAACCGTTGCTCAACTCGGAGCTGGTGAGGTTCTTCGGAATGTTCACCACCATGTCGATCTCGTGGTTGTGGAGCATCTCCAATGCCTTGGGCGCGCCACCCTCTGCCTCCTCTGAAGGCCAGAGCACACGGGTGTTCTCGATGCCGTTCTCGGTGAGGAACTTGCTGGTACCACCTGTGGCGTAGAGCTTATAGCCGTGCTGCACAAGCATGTTGGCTGCATCGAGCATGTCCACCTTCTGCTTGGCTGAACCCGTGGAGAGCAGGATGTTCTTGGCAGGGATGCGCTGACCTACGGAGAGCATACTCTTCAGGAGAGCCTGGCTGGTATCATCGCCCAAGCAACCTACCTCACCCGTACTGCTCATATCCACGCCCAGCACTGGGTCGGCCTTCTGCAGGCGGTTGAAGCTGAACTGACTGGCCTTGATACCCACATAGTCGAGGTCGAAGAGGTTCTTCGATGGCTTCTCCACCGGCAAGCCGAGCATCACACGGGTGGCAAGTTCGATGAGGTTGATCTTCAACACCTTGCTCACGAATGGGAACGAACGGCTGGCACGGAGGTTACATTCGATGACGAGGATATCGTTGTCGCGTGCCATGAACTGGATATTGAATGGTCCGTTGATGTGCAACTCCTTGGCTATCTGGCGACCTACGCGCTTCACACGGCGAACGGTCTCTACATACAACTTCTGCGGTGGGAACTGGATGGTGGCATCGCCTGAGTGAACACCGGCGAACTCGATGTGCTCGGAGATGGCATAAGCGATTACCTCGCCATTCTTTGCCACGGCATCCATCTCTATCTCCTTGGCATGCTCGATGAACTTGCTCACCACTACAGGGTGATCCTCGCTCACGTTGGCTGCCAACTGGAGGAATCTCTTCAACTCATCCTCGTTGGAACATACGTTCATCGCAGCACCGGAGAGCACATAGCTTGGACGAACCAACACGGGGAAGCCCACACGCTCAATAAACTTGTCGATGTCCTCCATAGAGGTCAGTGCGCTCCACTCTGGCTGGTTGATGCCGTTGTTGGTGAGCATCTGCGAGAACTTGGCACGGTCCTCGGCGTTGTCGATGTCCTTGGCAGCAGTACCGAGGATAGGCACATTGAGTGCATCGAGGCGCATCGCCAGGTTGTTTGGAATCTGGCCACCGGTAGAAACCACCACTCCGTGAGGCTGCTCCAGGTCGATGATGTCCATCACACGCTCGAAAGTCAATTCGTCGAAATAGAGACGGTCGCACATATCGTAGTCGGTAGATACGGTCTCGGGGTTGTAGTTGATCATCACAGAGCGCCAGCCCTCCTTGCGGATGGTGTTCAATGCCTGCACGCCACACCAGTCAAACTCTACGGAAGAACCGATGCGATAAGCACCCGAACCGAGCACGATAATGGAGCGGTGGTCGTTCTCGAAGGAGATGTCGCTCTTCACACCAGCGTAGGTCACATAGAGGTAGTTGGTCTGTGCAGGGTACTCGGCAGCCAATGTGTCAATCTGCTTCACCACAGGCAGGATGCCGTAGTTCTTGCGCAAGCTGCGAACGGTCAAGCCCGCCTTCGCCATGCTACCCAACTCCTGCTCCAAGCCAACGGCACGGGCAATCTGGAAGTCGGTGAAACCATACACCTTGGCGGTGCGGAGCAGTTCCTTGTCGAGGGTGTTGATGTTGCACTTCTTCATCTCCTCGTCGATGTCGATGATGTGCTTCAACTTCTCCAGGAACCACTTGTCTATCTTGGTCAAGTCATGAATCTGGTCAACGGTGTAGCCCTTGTGCATGGCCTTGGAGATGACGAACACACGCTTGTCGGTAGGCTCACGGAGAGCTGCGTCGATGTCATCAATCTCCAGCTCCTTGTTCTCCACGAAGCCGTGCATGCCCTGGCCAATCATGCGGAGACCCTTCTGGATAGCCTCCTCGAAGTTGCGGCCGATGGCCATCACCTCGCCGACAGACTTCATGCTGGATCCCAACTCCTTATCTACGCCACGGAACTTGGACAAGTCCCAACGTGGAATCTTACATACCACATAGTCCAACGCTGGCTCGAAGAAGGCGGATGTGGTCTTGGTCACGGAGTTCTTCAACTCGAACAGACCGTAGCCCATGCCGAGCTTGGCGGCAACGAAAGCTAAAGGATAACCCGTAGCCTTGGAAGCCAAGGCGGAAGAACGGCTCAAGCGGGCGTTCACCTCGATGACACGATAGTCCTCGCTCTTGGGGTCGAAGGCATACTGCACGTTACACTCACCCACGATACCGATGTGGCGGATGATCTTGATGGCGAGGGCACGGAGCTTGTGATACTCCGAGTTGCTCAAAGTCTGTGAAGGAGCGATGACGATACTCTCACCGGTATGGATGCCCAGCGGGTCGAAGTTCTCCATGTTACATACGGTGATACAGTTGTCGTAGCGGTCGCGTACCACCTCGTACTCGATCTCCTTCCAGCCCTTCAAGCTCTTCTCCACCAACACCTGTGGAGAGAAAGAGAATGCCTTCTCGGCGAGTTTGTTGAGTTCCTCCTCGTTGTCGGCGAAACCAGAGCCGAGGCCACCCAAAGCATAGGCAGCACGGATGATGACAGGATAGCCCAGTTCTGCGGCAGCCTTGCGAGCCTGTTCGATATTCTCGCAAGCCTCGCTCTTGATGGTCTTCACATTGATCTCGTCGAGCTTCTCCACGAAAAGCTCACGGTCCTCAGTGTCCATGATGGCCTGTACGGGAGTACCCAATACCTTCACGTTATATTTTTCAAGGATGCCCTGGCGGTAGAGTTCCACACCACAGTTGAGGGCGGTCTGCCCACCGAAGCTGAGGAGGATGCCGTCGGGTTTCTCCTTCTGGATGACACGCTCCACGAAGTAAGGAGTGACCGGCAAGAAATAAATCTGGTCGGCAACGCCCTCGGAAGTCTGCACGGTTGCGATGTTAGGGTTGATGAGCACGGTCTCGACACCTTCCTCTCGCAAAGCCTTCAATGCCTGCGAACCAGAGTAGTCGAACTCGCCAGCCTCACCGATCTTCAAGGCTCCAGAACCCAAGAGGAGCACTTTCTTTATATTTTCGTCTTTCATTGTTTCTTTGTTTTATGTGTGAAAAGGGAAGTTAGAGAAGTTAAGGGATGTTATCGTTCCCTACGGTCACTCGGGAAGTTAAGGGACAACAGCCTTTCTTTCTGCTTTACTTTAGATGAAAGCAACTATTAGACATTTGTCCTTTAACTTCCCTCTAACTTCTCTTAACTCCCTTTAAATTCCCCATTTTTACTTCTTCAAGCTCTCTACGAATTTATCGAACATAAACTCTGTATCCACTGGGCCTGAGCATGCCTCGGGGTGGAACTGGCTGGAGAACCAAGGATTCTCCTTGTGGCGGATACCCTCGTTGGAACCGTCGTTCATGTTGACGAAGAGCTCCTCCCAGTCCTTGCCAAGGGTCTTGGCATCCACGGCATAGCCATGGTTCTGGGAAGTGATGTAGCAGTTGTTGGTACCCACCATGCGCACGGGCTGGTTGTGTGAACGGTGACCGTACTTGAGTTTGTAGATGGTAGCACCGGCTGCCTTGGAGAGCAACTGGTTGCCCATGCAGATACCGCAGATAGGCTTGCGGCTCTGACTGATCTGCTTGCGGATCACATTGACGGCATCCTCGCACATGTCAGGGTCGCCAGGACCGTTGGCAAGGAAGAGACCGTCGAAGTCCATGTCGGTGTAGTCGTAGTTCCAAGGTACGCGAATTACCTCCACACCTCTATTGATAAGGCAGCGGATGATATTCGCCTTCACGCCACAGTCTACGAGCACCACCTTCTTGCCGGCACCCTCATTGTAGCGGATGATTTCCTTGCAGCTCACCTGGTCCACGAAGTTCACGCCCTCGTAGTTGGCCTCGGGGATGTTGTCCGGCTCATCGTCGAAGAGAATCTTGCCCATCATCACACCGTGCTCACGAAGCACCTTAGTCAACTCACGGGTATCGATGCCCGTGATGCCAGGCACCTTCTCACGCTTCAACCACTCGGCAAGGCTCTCCACTGCATTCCAGTGGCAGTACTGCTCGCTGTAGTCGTTCACAATGATGGCAGAGGCATAGATTTTGTCGCTCTCCATGAAGGTGGGCAGACCGTTAGCCTCGAAGGTGAAAGGAGGCACACCATAGTTGCCCACAAGTGGGAAGGTAAGTGTCATCAACTGGCCCGCATACGAGGGGTCAGTCAAGCTCTCGGGATATCCCATCATGGCTGTGTTGAACACAACCTCGCCCGCTACAGGAGCGTCATATCCGAAAGATTTGCCATGGAATTTAGTTCCATCGCTCAA
>CAVKZC010000019.1:0-15421 GCA_963660455.1 Sphaerochaetaceae bacterium
GTTGCCCTGGGCTATGCGCAGGTTGCCCTTTCAGGGCGCTCTGAGTAAAAGGGGCACAAACTGTACCAAGTTATTTTTATCATCACAAAAAGACGACTATGAAGAAAATATTAATGGCACTGGCCATGGCCCTGACGAGCATCGCCTCGTTTGCCACCGTCAAGATGACGGAGGGGTCTGCAAGTTGTCTGAAAGGCCAGCACCAGATAGACGTGGTGCTCGACCTGAGCAACACCAAGTATCAGGAGACACGTCCTCTGGACGATTTCCTGTCACTGGCGCCCCGCGCCAAGGACTGGGAGGAGAAGTCGTTGCGTTTCTTCTCCCTCTACTTCAACCAGATTTCGATAAAGTGCGGACTGATGTCTGCTCCCGTGCGCACCACATCCAAGTATGTGCTGTACATCTGCCCCTCCAGCGTGGACACCAAAGGCCGACTGAAGGGGACAGCCCTTCTGAAGGACAGCGAGACATCGGAGAGCGTAGCCACATTCAGCTTTTCCACGAACGACGGTGACAACAATGACGACATCACCTTCCAGGACCCTCTGAGCGAACTGGGCGAGGATATGGCGAAGCTGCTGAAGAAGCAAATCAAGTAAAGAAAGCTAAAAATAGGAATTTATAACAAAAGAGCGTATGAAGAAGATTATGTTTTTGATGTTTGCCGTGCTGATGAGTATCAACGCCATGGCAGCAGACGAGTTACTGTATGTGAAGAGCGGCAACGCAAGTGTGCTGAAAGAGGCAGCCACCTCTACCTTCACCGTAGACTACAGCAATGTGAAGATCAACGACCTCACGCTGGAGGGCTATGCCCAGACACGCACCGACAAGGACTTCATGGAGAACTACGTCAAGGACATGGCCAACGGCGGCAAGCAGTTTGCCAAGCGTTTCTCCGGCAAGAGCAAGACATTCAAGTTTGACAACAAAGCCGGCGGCAAGTATACCACTACCTTCAACGTCGAGTCCATGGACATGGGCAACTTCGCTGTAGGCTTCTTCTCTTTGAAGAAAGGTCAGGGCGGCATCGGCCTGGTGGGCGACATCACCGTGAAGGATGCCTCTACCGGCGAGACCGTACTGGTGCTGCGTGTGGACAACGTGAAGGGCCTGATCGACTTCAGCGAGAGTTCACGTATCCAGTCGGCTTTCGACGAACTGGCTCGCGCAGTCGTGAAGATGGTAAAGAAGTTGAACTAAAGCATTGACTTCCAAACCATCATCACCATGAAAAGAAACATTTGGAAATGGGCAGTCTGCGCCGCTCTCCTCCTGGGAGCAGGCCAGACAGCCATGGCCCAGGACTCGGACGAGGCTCCGAAGTATCACCTGGGCGTAAAGATAGGATATGCCGAGACCAACGTGTGGCACGACCTGCATCTGGACGGTCACAGCGACAGGAACTGCCAGTCGTTCTTGGCGGGCATCTCGTTTGACACGAGGCTCATCAGGAAGCCCCTCTATCTGGAGACAGGCCTCTATGGTTCCAACCGCGGTGTGGACGTGAGGGACGGTAGTCGCAGATATACCAAGGACAACTTCGCGCTGATGGTACCGGTAATGCTGTCCTATCATTTCTATCCCATCCACGACCTAGGCATAGCACCGTTCTTCGGTCCGTTCGCTGCATACAACTGTGGCTTCGAGCAGTTGGACTACGGTTTGCGTCTGGGCTGCGGTGTCAACTACAAGCGGATATGCTTCAATTTCGGTTTCGACTTCGGACTGAAAGACCACATGTTCGACAACAAAGAAGGATTCTACGAGCATGACGGCATGCTCACCTCGTTCTTCGTCACATTGGGATGGAACTTCCTGGGGAACAGATAAAGAAAACAGATTAAACTAACTATGGATTTCTAAACCATAACTTATGAACCTATTCAAGTCAGAAAGCGACAGATACACACAGGAGCAATACTCTGCCCGCGAGGCACAGCGCATGGCGCAGTACATCGCATGGGCACCTGTCATTTTCCAGGTGTCGCGCCTCATGCTGAAATGGGGCATACTGGAGGAGTTGCGCAACAGCATGGACGGTCTCACCATCGCGGAGGTGGCAGAGAAGGCGGGCATCTCAGAGTATGCCGCCAAGATACTGCTGGAGGCATCGCTCAGCGCTGGCACGGTTCTCGTGGACCGCAACACCGACCGCTTTACCATCTCCAAGACAGGATGGTTCCTGGTGACAGACGAGAGCACGCGTGCCAATATGGACTTCAACCACGATGTGAACTATCAGGGAATGTTCTATCTGGACGAGGCACTGAAAGAAGGTAAGCCTGCCGGACTGAAGACACTCGGCAACTGGCCTACCATCTACGAAGGACTTTCGCAGCTCGACCCGCAGGTACAGAAGAGCTGGTTCGGTTTCGACCACTTCTACAGTGACCACTCGTTCGACTCGGCCCTGAAGATTGTCTTCGACAAGAAGCCCAAGCACCTCATGGACGTGGGCGGCAACACAGGGCGGTTCGCCTTGCGCTGTGTGGCTTACGACAAGGACGTGAACGTCACCATCGTCGACCTGCCCGGACAGATAGGCATGATGAAGAAGAACATAGAGGGCAAGGAGGGAGCCGACCGTATAGGCAACCACCCCACCGACATCCTCAATGAGCAGAACCAACTGCCAGCAGGCAAGTGGGACACTATCTGGATGAGCCAGTTCCTCGACTGTTTCTCTGAAGAGCAGATATGCAGCATCCTCACACGTGCTGCCAAGGTAATGACAGAAGACACCACCTTATATATAATGGAGACCTTCTGGGACCGTCAGAAGTTTGAGACAGCATCCATGTGCCTCACGCTGACGAGCGTCTACTTCACTGCCATGGCCAACGGCAACAGCAAGATGTACCACTCCGACGACATGGCACGCCAGATAGAACGTGCAGGACTCAAGATAGTAGCCATACACGACGGCATAGGACAAGGGCACACCATCCTGGAAGTAAAGGTAAAAGGGTAAAAAGGTAAAAGGGTAAAAGGAGGGCAGACGCCACAAAAGCTGTTGACTTAACTCCTTAACCCATTTAGTTCCCCAACTCCTTAACTCCTTACCCCCTTTAACTCCTTAACAACACAAAGACAAGTTAAACATAAAACAATACAACAACGTAATGGAAAGAAAAGAAATTGAAGAGAAAGTAAGAAACTTCCTTATCGAAGACCTGGAGATAGACGAAGAGAAGATTGCCCCCGAGGCCAAGCTGAAGGACGACCTCGGCATCGACAGCCTCGACTTCGTGGACATCGTTGTCATCGTAGAAAAGAACTTCGGCTTCAAGATCAAGCCCGAAGAGATGCAGGGCGTTGCTACCCTGAGCCAGTTCTGCGACTACATCGAGAGCAAGGTGGGGTAAGCAAGAGTGAAGAACGAAGAGTGAAGAGTGAAAAACGAAGAGTGAGGAACGAAGCGTGAAGAACAAGCAAAACACTACATTCGGTACAGCGTGGATGCACCGATGGCTGATCAACTCACTCCGGGTATTGGACATCCGGTTGCTCTACCTGCTCATCATGCTGGTCATCATGCCGATATGTCTGCTCATCAATACCAACAACAGCCGTACCTGCTCCTACCGCTACTTCCGTAGGCGGATAGGGTACGGAAGGTGGAAAGCTGCATGGGCGGCATACGTCAACCACTACAGGTTCGGCCAGGTAGTGATAGACCGCTTCGCCATGTTTGCCGGCAACCACTTCAAGGTGGAGGTGATAGGCTACGAGCATTTCCAACGGGTGGCAGAACGAGACGAGGGCTTCGTCCAACTCAGTTCGCACGTGGGATGCTACGAGGCGGCAGGGTACAACCTCAACGCCAAGTGCAAGCGATTCAATGCCCTGGTGTACGGTGGTGAGAAAGCCACTGTCATGGAAGGCAGAAGAGAGCAGTTGGAGAAGAACAACGTCCACATGATACCCGTGCAGCCCGACATGAGCCACCTCTTCCTCATCAACGAGGCCCTGGCCAACAACGAGACGGTGAGCATGCCTGCCGACCGCGTCCTGGGTTCACCCAAGACGGTAAAGGTCATGTTCCTGGGTACAGAGGCACATCTGCCCATGGGGCCCTTCTCCGTGGCAACGATGAGAGGCATGGATGTCATCGCCGTCAATGTCATGAAGACCGGCACCCGGAAATATACCGCATACGTTGACGCACTGCACTACGACAAGAACGCATCGCGCAAGGAACAGATACAGCAGTTGGCCGACAGCTATGCTGCTGTCCTTGAGCGTACCATACGCCAATATCCTACCCAATGGTTCAACTTTTACGACTTCTGGGCATAGGCGGCACACCAAGTAAAGGATACACTGAATGACGAATTTCGACTTTAACAAACTGACAGAACAAGAACTCCGGGCCATAGACATACACGAGCTCCTGCCACAGCAGGAGCCGTTTGTGATGATAGGCAGTCTGACCCACATAGACAGCACCATCACCGTCACGGAGACAACGGTGAAGGCAGACAACATCTTTGTGGACAACGGCCATTTCTCGGCATCGGGACTGATGGAGAACATCGCCCAGACCTGCGCTGCCCGCATAGGCTTCTGCAACAAATACATCCTGAAGAAGGGTATACAGTTAGGATTTATCGGAGCCGTCAGAAATTTCGAAGTCATTGCCCTTCCTGCTGTGGGCGACACCATCACCACCCACATGGAGGTGAAAGAGGAAGTCTTCGGTATGACACTGGCGGAGGCTACCGTAACATGCGGAGACAACACCCTGGTACACACCGAGATAAAGATAGCAGTAAGGAGCGAGGAAAGAGAGAACCCGGAGGACTGAAAATGAGAGAACTGAAAGAATCAAAGACATTCGAGATACGCTTCAGCGAGGTAGACTCGATGAACGTTGTATGGCACGGATCCTACCCGCTCTACTTTGAGGATGCCCGCGAGGCATTCGGCAAGAAGTACGGACTGGAATACATGAGTTTCTTCGACCACGGCTATTTTGCTCCGCTCGTAGAACTCACCTTCCACTACAAGAAAGCCATCAAGTATGGCATGAAGCCGCGCATCGACATCATCTACCGCCCCACGGTAGCTGCCAAGATCGTCTTCGACTACGAGATACACGACCCGGAGGACGAGAGTCTGATAGCCACGGGCCACTCGGTACAGGTGTTCATGGACACCAACTACCAGTTGGTATGGACCAACCCCGACTTCTATCTCGAATGGAAGAAACGCTGGGGACAGGTAAGCGACGAGTGGGAAACAAACAGTGTGGAGTAAAGGAGCAACAGGATGGCATACGTTATAGCAGACAACATCATTTCGCCACTGGGGCAGACTTCCGAGGCAACTTACCAGGCCGTAAAGGCAGGCAAGTCGGAGATAAAAGCCTATCCACCGGGTAGCCACGGCATCCCTGAAGGTTTTACCGCATCTTTGATGTCGGGCGACTTCGAGTCGATTGCCACCACCTCTGCCCGCAAGGCCATTGCTGCCTCAGGCATAGATGTCCACACGGAGCGTGTGGCCTTCATACTGAGCACCACCAAAGGTCCTGTGGAGGAGTTGGGACATGAAGCCAACGAAAGTCTGTATCTGGGAGAAACGGCACAGCGCATCGCCGGCAAACTGGGTATAGCGTCAAAAGCCTTTGTGGTGTGCAACGCCTGCATCTCCGGCCTATCGGCATTGATACTTGCCGAGCGGTTGCTGGAGATGGACAAGTACGACTACGCTGTGGTGTGCGGCTGCGACAGTCCCGGGCGCTTCATCATCTCCGGTTTCCAGTCGCTCAAGGCCCTGTCCGCCCAACCATGCCGCCCCTTCGACATGGAGCGCAGCGGACTGAACCTCGGCGAGGCGGCTGCCACCATGGTACTGTCCAAGCACATGCCGACGACCAAGGACGCCGACACTACCGGTAACACTGCCGCCAACAGGGTATGGAAGATAAGCCACGGATGCGTCAGGAACGATGCCTTCCACATCAGTGCACCGTCCAAGACGGCAGAAGGACTGTACAAGGCACTTGCCATCACCCTCGCAGGTACCGCCAAGGAAGAGCTTGCCTTTGTCAATGCACACGGCACAGCCACACTCTTCAATGACCAGATGGAGTCGATAGCCATCCAGCGTGCAGCTCTCCCCGATGTGCCCGCCAATGCCCTGAAGGGCTACTTCGGTCACACACTTGGAGCCGCCGGCATACTGGAGACCATACTGAGCATGAAGGCCGTGGAAGACCACACCGTGCTGGGTACACGCGGATATGAAGAACTGGGTGTTTCGGGCAAGGTAGACATCTCTGCCTCCAACCGCCCCACCGACAGGCACTCCTTCGTCAAGATGCTCTCCGGCTTCGGCGGATGCAACGCCACCATCCAGGCAACAGACACCGAGACAAAAGATAAAGGAAACAAAGACGACAACCACGCCGCAGCAAGATGCACATTGCACACCACGCAAACGGTACGCATCACGCCTGACGGTGTATGGCTGAACGGCCAACCGCTCCACGCCGAAGGCGAAGAGCCAACAAACGGTCTGCTCACCACACTCTACAAGAAGCACACGGGCGACTATCCCAAATACTACAAGATGGACGGTCTGTGCCGCTTGGGCTTTGTGGCATCAGAACTGCTGCTGCAGGCTGAGGGCAAGGAAAGGTTTACGCCATGCGACGACCGCGCTGTAGTGCTCTTCAACCGCTCTTCGTCCATCTCCTCCGACAGGAAATACCTGGAGTCGATACACGACGAAAGCAACTACTACCCCAGTCCGTCGGTATTCGTCTACACCCTGCCCAACATCGTGACAGGCGAGATAGCCATCAGGAACCAATACCACGGAGAGACCTCTTTCTACATTCTGCCCCAGAAAGACGAAAGGCAGATGAGAGAGGCTATAGAAAGTACTTTTGTGGATACAACCATACGGAGCGTGCTGACGGGATGGATAGACTATGAGGATGCGCACCACTTTGAGGCAGAGCTTCGCATCGTGGAGAAACAGGACTAAGCACGCTTAAAACAGTGTTAGAACAACGTTAGAACAGTATTATAACCACCATACAAAAGCAATATAACAGACATAAGACAATGGAAGAACTGATAAAAGAACTGAAAGAAGAAATCATCAAGGCACTGAACCTGGAAGAGATGACCCCCGAAGACATAGACGAGAACGACGCACTCTTCGGCGACGGACTGGGACTGGACTCCATCGATGCCCTCGAACTGATCGTACTGCTGGAGAAGAAGTACGGCATCAAGCTTGCCAGTCCGGCGGCAGGCAAGGAGATATTCAAGAGCGTAGCCACCATTGCCGACTACGTGAGCAAGAACAGAAAGAAATAACCCTCCCCAAAAGGGAAAACAAACCATACGATGAACATTGCTATCACAGGTGAAGGTATCGTCTCTGCCATAGGCTTGGACAAGCAAGAGGTGCTGCGGTCGCTGCTTGACAAGAAGACAGGCATCGGAGAGATGAAACACCTGCAGTCAGTTCACCACGAACTGCCTGTAGGCGAAGTCGACTTGTCCAACACCCAGATGAAGGAGATGCTTGGCATCCCTACAGAAGACATGATGAGCCGTACCGCCCTGCTGGGCATGCTGGCCATACGCCAGGCTCTCGATGACGCCGGCATGGACGCTGAAAAGCTGAAGGCACCCCAGCACGAAACCGGAAAGAGTCCGCGCATCGTACTGGTGTCAGGCACTACCGTGGGCGGCATGGACATGACAGAGCTGTGCTTTGACATGCCGGAAGAAGAGCGCAGCCTCGACTTCCTGAAACACCACGACTGCGGCAGCAGCACACAGCTCATGGCAGACCACTTCGGCATCTTCAGTGAGGTGACGACCCTGTCCACAGCCTGTTCGTCGGCAGCCAACGCCATCATGCTTGGTGCCCGGTTGCTCAAGGCGGGGCAGGCAGACATCGTGGTAGCAGGAGGTACGGAGGCACTTTCACGCTTCCACCTCAACGGCTTCAATTCGCTGATGATACTCGACCACGAGCAGTGCCGCCCCTTCGATGCAACACGCGCAGGACTGAACCTCGGTGAGGGGGCTGCGTTCGTCGTTCTTGAACCGGAGCAGGCAGCCCAGAGCAGAGGCACCGACATACACGCGTACCTCACAGGCTATGGCAATGCATGCGATGCCTTCCACCAGACCGCCTCGTCGGAGAACGGAGAAGGCGCATACCTCGCCATGAAAGAAGCGCTGGAGACAGCACACCTGCAGGCCACAGACATACAGTATGTCAATGCACACGGCACAGGCACGCCCAACAACGACCTGAGCGAGAGCGTGTCGCTACGGAGAATCTTCGGTGACAAGATGCCACCGGTATCGAGCACCAAGTCATTTACCGGGCACACGACAAGTGCCTCGGGCAGCATCGAGGCCGTCATCTGCATCCTGGCCATGCAGCACCGCTTCGTTCCCGCCAGCCTCGGATGGGAACACCAGATGGAGAACGGCATCACACCCACCCTTGGCATCAGCGACATACAGTTGGAGCATGTCATGTGCAACTCGTTCGGTTTCGGAGGCAACGACTCGGCACTCGTCATCTCGGCACACCCCACACAGCAGGACGAAGTACAGAACAAGGCTCACCATTTCAACATCGCCTCGAAGGTAGAGATCATATCGACAGCCCAACTGGCCGACATACGCAAGTACGTCAAGCCACTGGAGGCACGCCGCATGGGCAAGATCATGAAGAGCTCACTCCTCTCGTCACTGGAAGCCCTGGCACAGGCGGGCATAGAGACCCCCGATGCCATCATCACGGGGACGACATACGGATGTCTGGAGAACAGCGAACTGCTGTTGCTGCAGATCAAGGAAGAAGGCGAGGAGATGCTGAAGCCCACCTATTTCATGCAGAGCACGCACAACACCATAGGCAGCAACGTGGCCATCAAGACCCATTGTCACGGCTACAATGTGACCTATACACAAGGGTTGGACTCGCTGGCATGGGCGCTGCGCGACGCCCAGTTGCTGTTGGAGAGCGGCAAGGTAAAGAATGTGCTCGTAGGTTGTCACGACGAGAGTGCCAAGGAGTTCAATGCCCTGCGCGAAAAGGCTGGGCAGGCGCCTATGCTGGACGTACACTCTGTAGCTATGGTACTGACATGTGGAGAGTAGTAGTACTGGCAGTATTGCAGAGCGCACTGCTGGCTGGAGGCCAGGTATTCCTGAAGTTCGCCCTGAACAAGATGGTGCCTTTCGCATGGAGCAGGGCATTCTGGACAAGTCTGCTGCTCAACTGGCAGTTTGCCTGTTGCGGAGCGTTCTTCGGAGCAAGTTCGGTACTGTGGATGTACATCGTGAAACACTACCCGCTCAGTGTGGCCTACCCCATGATCAGTCTGAGCTACGTGTTCGGCATGCTGGCCGCCATCGTCTTCTTCCACGAGTCGGTATCGGCGGTGAAGTGGGCAGGTATAGCACTCATCATGGCAGGATGCTGCCTGATAGCCAAATAAGAGAGAATATATAATCCAAGGAAAACGGTAAGAAGAATGATGAAAAGGATATTGTATACCATCGTGATGTGCCTCTGTCTGACACAGGCTTCGGCACAGACCGTGAACGAGACAAAGGTGATGCAGCAGATCAACGCCGTGGCTTCAGCCATGAAGACGATGCAGTGCGACTTTGTCCAGACCAAGTACATCAAGTTGCTCAACGACAAGATGGTGTCGCGCGGCAAGATGTACTATCAGCAGAGCGACAAACTGCGCTGGGAATACACCACGCCCTACACATACGCCTTTGTGCTGAACGGCAGCAAGGTGCTTATCAGCAAGGGCAACCGCAGTGATGTCATCAATGTAAACCAGAGCAAGTTCTTCAAGGAGATAGCCCGCATCATGATGAACAGCGTGGTGGGCAAATGCCTGACCGAGAAGAAAGACTTCAAGACAAGCATTGCCACCACACAGGCGGAATATGTCGCCACACTCCTGCCCCAGCAGAAACAGATGCAGCAGATGTTCCAGAAGATCGTGCTGCACTTCAACAGGCAGAAGTCTACCGTCTCGAAGGTAGAACTGATAGAGAAGAAAGGTGACCGCACGGTCATCGAACTGCAGAATGTAAAGACCAACGCTCCTGTCAATGCAAAAGTATTTACTGTCAATTAGCCTATTCCTCCTTTCCTTCCTCACGCTGCCCGCCATGGGACAGAAGCAGGTGGTGTTCCCCGACAGTGCGGGGCAGAAGGTAAAGTACAATGCCACGATAGAGATGAAGAAAGGCTATCTCAGTGGCGTGTGCATCCTTGCCAACGACGGAGAGGAGATCAAGGGATGCCTGTTCAACGAATTTGGCATCTCTGCCCTCGACTTCACCTACAGTCCTGCACGCGACAAGGTGAAGCTGCTGAATGTCATCAAGATGCTCGACAAGTGGTACATCAGGAAAGTGCTGAAAAAAGACCTGGTGCAACTCATGCACAACCTGGCCAAAGGCATACCCGACTACCAGGACAAAAGATTCAACATAGACTATAAATTCACCCTATTAGAAGATGCAACTAAGGAATAATCTCTATACTGTCACACAATGCAACACAGAAGGGCTGACGGGTTCATACACCTTGGAGCTACAACCGTCATGCGTTATCTACCAAGCCCATTTCCCGGGAGAGCCCATCACGCCCGGAGTGTGTATAGTACAGACCGCCCAAGAACTGCTGGAAGACGCACTGCAGCGTGAAGGTCTGCCCCACACTACAAAACTGGCAACGGTAAAGAACGTCAAGTTCCTCTCGGTATTGTCGCCCGATGAGAACACAACGGTAGTTTACCAGTTGAAGAAAGTGGAGATGAGCGAAGACAATGCCGAACTGAAAGCCCAGATTGTGGTGAGTGCGGGCGGTGAAGCCAAAGCCAAGATGTCCTTAGTACTGAAAGTTACTGATGCAGAATGATGAATTGAAACGCCAACTCAGGGCGAGAGGAATCTGTGTCATCATACCCACCTACAACAACGCCAAGACAATAGGCGAGGTGGTGAGAGACACCCTACGCTACTGTGACGATGTCATCGTGGTGAACGACGGGTGTACCGACGGTACATCTGACATACTGCGCACCATAGACGGCATCACCGTCGTTGCCTACCCCGACAACCGCGGCAAGGGGCACGCCCTGAAGGCAGGATTCCGTGAAGCCCTGAAACTGGGGTTTGCCTATGCCGTTACGCTCGACGGCGACGGTCAGCATTATCCGTCGGACATTCCCCTCTTCCTCAAGGCGAACAAGGAGCATCCGGGCACCTTGATAGTGGGCCGACGCCAGTTGGAGGGTGTGGACCGCTCCAAGGGCAGCGACTTTGCCAACAAGTTTGCCAACTTCTGGTTTTATGTACAGACAGGCAGGGCACTGGAAGACACCCAGACAGGCTATCGCCTCTATCCGCTCCATAAGTTGTACGGCCTTTCGCTCCTCACCTCCCGCTACGAGGCAGAACTGGAGTTGCTCGTCTTTGCCTCCTGGCATGGAGTAGAACTGGTATCCATTCCCGTCAACGTCTATTATCCCCCACGCCATGAACGCGTAAGCCACTTCCGTCCGGGCAAGGACTTCGCCAGAATCAGTGTACTCAACACGGTACTCTGTTTCCTTGCCGTCGTATACGGTCTGCCTCTGCGATTGGGAAGAGTGCTCATGGTAATACTACGCACGGTCTATTCGTTGCTCTTTTTCCTTTTCTTTGCTTCGGTGGTCTTCACCCCCATGACATGGCTCTACGTCAAGTTGAGCAAACGCAACGAGAAACAACGCTACCGCCTGCACCAACTGATATACCACACGTCACGCTTCGTCATGCTGCACCATGGCATTCCCGGCACGAAATACCGATACAAGACAGAACCCGGTCTGAATTTTGACAAGCCGCGCGTCATCATCTGCAACCACCAGTCGCACCTCGACCTGATGTGCCTCCTGGTATTCACCCCAAAGGTAGTGTTCCTCACCAACCAGTGGGTATGGAACAATCCGCTCTACGGCACCCTGATACGCAATGCCGAATATCTGCCCGTAACGGACGGCATAGAAGCCATCATGCCCCACCTGCAGTCGCTGACAGAACGCGGCTACAGCGTCGTCATCTTCCCGGAGGGCACACGGTCCAGAGACTGCAGCATCATGCGCTTCCACCAAGGAGCATTCTATCTGGCACAGCAACTGCATCTGGAGATTCTGCCCATGTACCTGTACGGTCCCGGCAAGATATTGCCCAAGAAGTCATACCACCTGCGCAAGGGACTCTTCTATGTAGAGGTGGCACAACCCGTCAAGCCCGAAGAACTTGCACTGAAAGGCGACAGCAAGGCACAGGCCAAGTACATGCGGCAGCACTACATAGAGAAATATGAAGAGATAGCGAACCAAATAGAACAACATGTCTGAGCAGAAGAAAACGATAGTAATCATAGGAAGCGGACTGGGCGGACTGTCCTGCGGAGTGATACTCGCCAAGAACGGCTACCATGTCACTGTACTCGAACAGTCAAACCAGACTGGCGGATGCCTGCAGTGCTTCAGTCGCCACGGCGTGAAGTTCGAGACAGGCATGCACTTCGTGGGCAGTGCCGACGAGGGGCAGACCCTACAGCGTCTTCTCAGCTATCTGGAGGTAGACAAGAATGTGCGCCTGTCACGTCTGGATGCCGACGGCTATGATGTCATCGGACTGGGAGGCAAGCGGTACAAGTTTGCCAACGGCAGGGAAGCCTTCATCCGGCAGATGACGGAATACTTTCCCGCCCAACATGACAACCTGGAAAGATACTACGACCTGGTGGAACGCATCGCCAACGCCTCGTCGCTCCACTCACTGAAGGATGCCGAGACGGATGCCGCCGTCAACACCGAATATCAGTTGCGCTCCATCGACGAAGTGATAGACAAGACCATCACAGACCCGGTGCTCGCCAATGTGCTGGTGGGTAACCTTCCCCTCTACGCCGCCGAGAAAGGCAAGACCCCTTTCTCTACCCATGCCTTCATCATGGACTTCTACAACCAGAGCGCCTACCGCTTTGTGGGAGGCAGCGACACGGTGGCACGTTCGCTGGTAGCCACCATCGAGCGGTATGGCGGGGAGGTACGCACACGCAGCAAGGCAACACGCATCGTGTGTGACGACACGCACGCCACCGGTGTGGAGGTGAACGGCAGCGAATACATACCCTGCGACTATGTCATCTCCGACACGCATCCCATGCGAACGCTCGAACTGCTCGACACGAAACTGATACGACCTGCCTTCCGCCAGCGCATCAACAGCATACCGCAGACGGTGAGCGGATTCTCGGTATACCTGCGGTTCAAGGAGAACACCATGCCCTACATCAACTACAACTATTACGGATACCAGGGCGACACGCCATGGAACTGCGAGCACTATACCGCAGCCGAATGGCCCAAGGGATTCCTCTACATGCACTTCTGCCATGAGGAGAACCCGCAGTTTGCCGAAGCCGGTGTCATCCTCTCGTACATGCAGATGGAGGATGTGGCAAAATGGCAAGGTACAAGGATAGGTCGCCGCGGCAGTGACTACGAGGCTTTCAAGCGAGAGAAGGCAGAACGCCTCATCGATGCTGTGGAGCTGCATTGCCCGGGGTTGCGCGACAAGATAGCCGAATACTATACCTCTACCCCACTGACCTATCTTGACTATACAGGCACGGAGGGCGGTTCGATGTACGGCAATGCAAAGGACATCTCCATGGGGGCAGCCTGCAGAGTGCCACAGCGCACCCGTGTACCCAACGTGTACCTCACGGGGCAGAACATCAACTCGCACGGCATGCTCGGCGTGCTGGTAGGCACCATCGTGACCTGCAGCGAGTTTCTGACGGCAAGAACCATATACGAACAGATAAAAGCATCAAGCAAATGAATACAGCCATCATCATAGGCGGCGGACTGGGCGGTCTCTTTACCGGAGCCATCCTTGCCAAAGAAGGCATGCAAGTGACCGTCCTCGAAAAGAACGCCACGGCAGGAGGAGGCCTGCAGACATTCCGCCGTTTCGGCGAGAAGTTTGACACGGGCATGCACGTCATCGGCGGCATGCAGCCGGGCGGCAACATCTGGCGCATCTGCCAGTACCTCGGCATAGCAGACAAGGTAGACCTGAAGGACGTGGACGATGACTGTACCGACAGTCTGTACTTTGCCGAGGACAAGACCACATACCGCATACGCAAGGGCAAGGACGGATTCGTCGAATCGCTGGCAGAGCACTTCCCGGAAGAAAGGGACAACCTCAAGGCATACGTCGAGGCCGTCTTTGACATAACGGACGATGTAGACCTCTTCAACCTGCGTCCCTCCACCGACATGTTCAAGATACATACAGAAGACTTCACCATGGCGGCAGATGCCTTTGTGGCGAAATATATCAAGGACAGCAAACTGCGCAGCGTGGTGTCGTACATGAATCCGCTCTACGGAGGCAGGCACGACGAGACGCCAGCCTTTGTCCATGCCATCATCACCTGTCTGTACATCAAAGGGGCAAGCCGCTTCGTGGGCGGCAGCGACAAGTTTGCCGACCTCTTGACGGCTGTCATCGAGGAGGCAGGCGGCAAGGTTATCACCGGCGACGGCGTAGAATGGATAGAGGTGAACGACCGCCATGTAGACTATGTCAGAACCCGCAAAGGGCACGAATACAGAGGCGACTGCTACATCTCGGCCATACACCCCTGCACACTGCTGAAACTGATGCCTGAGAAAGCATTACCCAAGGCTTACCGCACAAGACTGGACAGCATACCCAATTCCTATTCTGCCTTCTCCGTCTATATCAAAATGAAACCGGGTACCTTCCCGTACATCAACAGTTCGGAATATTACATGACCCGGTATGACGAGATATGGAACTTCGGCGACAAGAACGGCGAATGGCCCTTGGGATTCCTCTTCATGACTCCACCCGAGGATAACCAGGGAACGTATGCCAACAAGGTACTGATAACAGCCCCCATGCGCTTCGACGAAGCTAAGCAGTGGGAGGAGACCACCGTAGGACACCGCGGAAAGGACTATGAGGCATGGAAGGAAGAGAAGACACGCCAGCTGCTGGAGAAAGTGGAAGAGATGCATCCGGGCTTCACGGCATGCATAGACAAGGTCAACTCCTCCTCACCGCTCACCATACGCGACTTCTATGGTGTAAAGGACGGTGCACTGAGCGGATATAGCAAAGACTGCCACAACCTGGTGCTGTCGCAGGTGCCGGTGGTAACAAAGATCAGCAACCTCTACCTTACCGGGCAGAACAACAACCTGCACGGTTTCTGCGGCGTACCGCTCACAGCCATCAACACGGCAGAAGCCATCTTGGGAAGAAACTACATTCTGAACAAGATTAACGAAGAATGAAGAGTG